>NZ_JBHVZO010000013.1:0-257321 GCF_042879855.1 Streptomyces sp. NPDC058326
GGCGGGCCCCCCCCCCCGCGGGCCGGGCGCCCACTCCCCGCGGGGGCGCGTGGGGGTGGCGCCCCCCGCCGCTCCCCTTGCCGCCGGGGGGGGGGGGGGGGGGGCCCCCCCCCCACCCCCCCGGGGCGCCCCCACGGCGAGGGTGGTGATTCCCTCGCTTACTCCTCGTTGTCCTCGAAGGGGTTCTCGACGAGGGCGTTGGAGTGGGACGCCGAGTCGTGGGCCAGCTGACCCGGGTCGGCGATCGGGGCGAAGATCTGGTCGTTGTCCATGAACTCTCCTTGTGAGTAAGGGAGATGCGGCGTTCGGTCGAGCGCCGTCACCGACACTAATGGAATTGATTTTCATTTTCTAGATCAGTGAGAGGGTGATCTGGGTAACACACCGGCCACCCGCCCTCGGGGTCGCGGCCGACCCGGCCGGCGACCTTCAGCACGTCCGCGAGGAGCCCCGGCGTGACCACGTCCTTCGGCGCTCCGTCGGCCACCACACGGCCCTCCCGCAGGGCGACGACGCGCTCGGCGAACCGGGCGGCGTGGGCCAGGTCGTGCAGCACCATCACCACGGTCAGCCCGCGCTCCTCGCGCAGGCGCACCACCGTCCGCAGCACGTCGAGCTGGTGGTGCAGATCCAGGTAGGTGGTCGGCTCGTCGAGCAGCAGGACGCGGGTGTCCTGCGCGAGCGCCATCGCGAGCCGTACCCGCTGCCGCTCGCCCCCCGACAGCGCGTCGACGTCCCGGTCGGCCCACCGCTCCACCCCGACGTCGCGCAACGCCCGCCGCACGACGGGGTCGTCGCCCTCGCGCAGCATGCCCAGCGGGCCCCGTGCCGCGTACCGCCCCTGCCGCACCAGGTGCCGGACCGTCATCCCCGGTACGGCGGGCGCCGACTGGTGCAGCAGCGCCACCCTGGCGGCCGTGGCGCGCCGCGAGAGCCCCGCGAGATCGTCCCCGCCGAGCAGCACACGCCCCCGGTCCGGCCGGAGCAGCCCGGCGGCCAGCCGCAACAGGGTCGATTTGCCACAGCCGTTGAGGCCGATGAGCGCTGTCAGTTCACCCGGCCGTACGGTCAGGTCGACACCCCGCAGCACGGGTCGTGCGGGGTAGCCGAAGTGGACCCCGTCGACCTGGATGCCCATGGAGTCGGTCATGCTGTGTCCTCCGTCGATTCAGAACGTTCGGCCCGGCGCGCGGCGCACCACGACCAGCAGCAGGGCGGCCCCCAGGCAGGCGGTGAGCGCGCCGACCGGAAGCGTGAGCCGCCCGGCGTCCAGCACGTCGGCGAGGAAGCGCGAGGACAGCTGCGCCGCGGCGTCCGCCCCGCACACCACGACCGCGCCGAGGAGCGCGGCCCCGGGGAGGCTCACCCGCAGGTCCGCGCCGAACAGGGACAGGGCCAGATGCGGGACGAGCAGCCCCACGAAGCCCAGCGCTCCGACGGCCGCCACCGCCCCGGCCGTCAGCGCCACCGCGCACACCAGGGCAAGGGTCCGGGCCCGCCGGGCGGAGAGGCCCGCGGCCAGGGCGATGTCGTCACCGCAGCGCAACAGGGTCAGCGGCCCGGCGAGGAGCCACGCCGCGGTCCCCCAGACCAGGGCCCAGGGCCACAGCAGATGCCAGTGCTCCCACACCCGTCCCTCCGTGGTTCCCACCAGCCACTGCACGACGCTGCCGAGTTCGCCCGGCTCCACGAGCAGCACCATGGCCGTGAGTCCGCCGAGCACCGCCGACACCAGCACCCCGTGCACGGCGGTCTGGGCGGGGTCACCGCCCGCACGGCCGGCGAGCAGCCAGAGCAGCAGCGCACCGGCGCAGCCGCCCGCGCACGCGGCCAGGACGACGGCCAGCGGCGAGTCCCACCCGGCGATCCCCAGGGCGGTCGCGGTGACGGCACCGAGGACCGCCCCCGGTGTCACGCCGGTCACTTCGGGTCCGGCGAGGGGGTTGCGCAGCGCGGACTGCAGGATCAGACCGGCCACGGCGAGGGACGCGCCCGCACCGAGGGCCACCAGCATTCTGGGCAACCGCAGTTGAAGGAGAATGTGCCGTTCCGTCGCGTCACCGCCACCGCCGAACACGTCGAGGACCGCCCCCGGGGACATGCCCCGTCCGGCCACCAGTTCCACCCCGGCGCAGGCGACGGCCAGCGCCGCGAGCACCGCGAAACGCCGGTTCACCGCGCGTCCCCCGTTCCGGTCGTCTCTCCGTGAGGCGGCGAGGCACCGTGGGCCCCGCGTTCGCCGTGTGCACCGTGGGCCCCGCGTTCGTCGTGTGTCTCCGCACCGCGCGTTGCGCCGGCGGTCGCGGGCTTCGCGGCCGCCGGTCCTCTTCGCCCGACCCTCCGGTCACGGCGGCCTGATCGCATCAGGGCTACGCCGGCCGGAACCCCCAGCAGGGCCGTCCAGGCGCCGGCCGGTGTCTCCACGGGTGCGAGGGCCAGCCTGGCGGGGACGTCGGCGACCGTCACGACGACGGCACCCCACGCCGCGGACCACGGCAGCCAGGACACCGCTCCCGAGGTGGGGTTGAACCACCGGGCCAGATGGGGGGCGAGGAATCCCACCCACGCGACGGGCCCGCACACGGCGGTGACGGGCGCGATCAGCACGACGGCGATGGCCAGCGCGGCCAGCCGGGCCCGCTGGGCGCGCACGCCCAGCGCCTCCGCGTCCTCGTCCCCCAGCCGCAGCACCGAGAGCACCGGCGCACACAGGACGAGGGCGGGGACGGCGACGAGGAGCCACGGCCACAACCCCGAGACGTCACCCCAGGTCCGGGCGGACAGGGACCCCAACAGGTAGCGGTAGATGAGCTGGAGGTCGAGCTGGTCCGCCATGACCATCAGGACGAGCAGCGCGGCCTGCAAGGCCGCGGCGACCGCCGCGCCGGTGAGCAGCACCGCGGAAGGGCTGCGTCCGAGCCCGGCGGCGATCAGGGTCAGCCCGCCGCCGAGCACGGCGCCGCCGAGGGCGAGCAGGGGCTGCGCGGCGGCGGGCAGGGACAGGGCAAGCACCAGCGGCGCGGCCACGCCCAGCGCCGCCCCGGAGGAGACGCCCAGCATTTCCGGCACCGCCAGGGGGTTGCGGAGCGCCTCCTGGAGCACGAGCCCCGCCGCGCCCAGACAGGCTCCGGCGATCAGGGCCAACACCAGGCGCGGCACGCGGAGTTCGGTGACGACGATGCCGGCGAGCGTGGCGTCCCCGTCCAGCACCGTGCCGAGGAGCCGGTGAGGCGGGACGTACGGAGTACCGAGGCACAGGGCGCAGAGCGACGCGGCGGCGAGGACGGCGACGACCAGAAGGGGTTGCCACGCTCGTGCGCGGGGCCCGGGCCGCCGTACCCCCCCGTCCACCCTCATGGCCGCCGCGGGGGGTTCCGGGGAGGGTGCCGGGCCGGACGACGCCGGGCCGGGCGCCGAGGAGGGGGTCCTCACCGCAGCGCGGCCGTGGCCTCGTCGAGGACGAGGCCCAGCGAACGGGTTCCGCGCCCCTTGGCCCACAACTCCGAGTTCACCTCGTGGACCTCGCCGTTCCGCACCGCCGGGATCTTGCTCCAGAGGGGGTTCTTCGCGAGCTTCTCGGAGAGCTTGCCGTCCCCGCCACCGAAGCTCATCGTCTCGACGAACAGCACGTCGACGTCCCGGGCGAGGATCTCCTCCAGGCTGTAACTTCCCTCCACACCGCGGGACTTCCACGGGTACTGCGAGATCTTGGGGAAGAGGCTGGCGGTGACGTCACCCTCGGGCGTGGCGACGCCGAAGTTCTCGTCGCTGCCGTAGATGATGAGAGCGGTCTTGCCGCTCGGGGCCTTCTCGGCCGTCGCGAGCTTGGTCCTGAAGGTCTTCTCGGCCTTCTCCCCCTCGGCGGTGCGGCCGGTGAGGGCCGCGGTGTCGCGCAGGTAGCCGACACTGTCCTCCCACGTCTCGGGCTGCATGGCCCAGAACGTCGTGGCGCCCTTCAGCGCGGGAGCGAGCTTGCCGTGGGTGTCCCCCAGACCGATCACGAGGTCCGGCTTGTGGGAGAGGATCGCCTCCACCTCCGGGGCGATGAACCCGCCGGGGATGACGTCGACCTTCCCGGCCTTCTCCTCCCCGAGGAAGCGGGGGTGGGCGAGCAGGGCGCTGTTGGTGGCCGTCGGGACCATGCCGAGCTCGGTCAGGATGTCGTCGCAGAGCGCGAACAGGCAGACGATCCGCTCCGGCGCCTTCTTCAAGGAGACCTTGACGCCGTTCACGTCGGTCAACTCGGTCGCCGGCTTGATGGGTTCGACGGTGACGTCGGTCTTCGCGGTGGCACCGGGCTTGGCGTTCGCGGGCTCGTCGGGGGTCGAGCCGCAGCCGGCCAGGACGGAACCCACCACCACTGCGGTGACACAACCACGGACAAATCTGGACGGTGCGCGCAGCATCGTCGGCCTCTCTTCTTCAAGGACCTGGAACGCACCGAACATACATGATAATCGTTTTCACTAGACAGGCCCCTGGAGGACCCATGACCGCTGCCGATACCGCCACCGCGCTCCTCGTCTCCGACCACGTGGACGGATCCGTGTACGTGCTGACCGTGCCGGACGGAGACGTCACGGGACGACTCACCGGACGCCATCTCTCCGAGCACGCGGGGTTCTTGGCGCTGCCGGAGGGACGGGTGGCCTGTGTCGACGATCGCCGGGGAGAACTCCTGGTGCTCGACCCGTTCGGCGAGAAGCTCGTGGAACTCGCCGTGCCGGTCGCCGTCCCGGCCGAGCACCTCGCCTGCGATCCGTCCGGCCGCCGGCTGGCCGTCACGACCGGCCTGGGCAAGAACACCGAGCCGTGGTCGGACCTCCTGACGGTCGTCGACCTGGGCACGGGAGAGACCGCCCGGGTACGCACACGCGTCGGCGAACCGGGCGTGACGGTCCTGGGCAGCGGCGATCCGCTCGTCGTCCTGCGGCACCGGGAGCCGGGTGCGCTGGCCGTCCACCGGTTCGCGGACCTCCTCGCGGCCCCGCCCGGCTGTCCGGTGGCCGCGCCGCACGCGCTCCTGCCACTGCCGGACGACGGGCACGGCGACGCGCAGGACCCCCGCTCGGGACGGGTGTTCGCGGCGACGGGCGAGGGAGTGCACACGGTGCGAAGGAAGGGCGACTCGCTCGTGGCGGAGACGGTGATCCCCTGGGAATCGCCCGCCCGTGGCTGGTACCTCCGCCTCGACACGCGTCGGCGGGCGCTCTGGTCCACGCTGCGCGGCGGCGACCCGGACCCGCTGCGGTGGCCGGACTGGACGAACCAGGCGTGGTGCCACGAGCTGGAGACGGGCCGCACCCACCTCACGGAACTCGGTTCCGGCCTCGTCTTCCGGCTGGCTCTCGCGCGGCACCACACCGCGTTCAGCCGCGTCCACCCCGACGGCGACGAACTGGTGCTCCTGGGGGCCGACGGCGCGCTGCGCCGCGTCGCCCTCCCCGCCATGGACGGTGCGCCGAGGCGGGGAGGCACCCCCTGGGAGGGCGTCCAACGCCGAGCGGTGGCCGCCTCGCCGGGCTCCGACTGGGTGGCCGTCACCCGCGGCGGACACGCCGAAGTACACGTGGTCGACGCGCGGACGGGCCACGAGGCGAGCCGACCGCGTCTTGACACACCGCTGCACCACGGCGGCCACGTGATGCTGCTCAGCCGGAACGACGGCGCCGCGGGCGACCCCGTGGGCCGATGACAGGCCGGCGGCCACCCGGGCGGCCTCGGCCCGCTGTTCCTCCCCCGGCGACCCCGACCCGCTGTCCCTCCCCGGCGATCCCGGCGCGGTTCACTCCCCCGACGATTCCGGCGGAATTCACTCCTTCGGTGACGTCCGCATGGTCGGGCTGTCCGTCGGGTACTGGCCCCGGGTCACCCCGTGACGCCCGGTCCACAGGTGTCCCCCGTCCTGCGGACGGCCGGTGACCGGCGGGGGGTGCGTCGATGGTGAGCGGGGCAGGGCTGTCACGCCCGTCCACGTCGTCATCGCCGATATCGTCACCCGGGCCGACGATCAGGAGGGCCGGCTCCCATGACCCAGGACATCACCCGTGTCACGCTCGCCGAGGAGATCGCCCGGGCCGTACGGGGTGTGCCGGGAGCGGCCTTGCTCCGGCCCGGTCCCACCGATCCGCCGCGCACCCCGCCGAGCAGACCCGAGCCCGGCACGGGACGCTCCGGCACCGCCGTGGACGTATCGGTGCACGGCGGAGCGGGTGACGCGCCGTGGCACGTCGAGGTGCGCCTGGTCGCGCCGGGCGGCGACCGCAGCGTGGACGTCGCCCGCGCCGCACGCCGGGCGGTGGAGGAGCGCCTCACCGCCCTGCTGGCCGGGGACGCGGCCGGGGCGCACGTGAGCGTCACCGTCACCGGTCGGATCTGAGCCGCGCGGAGGGCAGGCGGGACCGCGTGAGCGGATCGGGCCACGGACCTCGGCGGACCGCCCCGGGTCAGAGGTTGCCGGTGAAGAGCATCCGGTTCGGGGAGGTCTGACTGATCGCCGCGATCACGTCCTTGGTGGACGTGTTGCGGAGCCAGGTGGAGACGTCGCCGCTGGAGGCCTTGGGGTGGGCCGCCAGATAGAGGGCGGCCGTGCCCGCCACGTGCGGGGAGGCCATGGACGTACCGTCGAGGGCGACGCTCCCGCCGCCCATCCTGGCGGAGAGGATTCCCTGGCCCGGCGCGTAGAGGGAGAGACAGGGGCCCCAGTTGGAGAAGGAGGTCTCCTCGTCCACCTGGTTCGTGGCGCCGACGGTGACCGCGCCGTCCGCGCTGGCCGGCGAGATGGTGCAGGCGTCGACGGCGCTGTTGCCCGCGGCGACGACGGGCAGGACGCCCGCGGTGTACAGGGAGTCGGTGGCCGCGTTGACGGCGGGGGACCTCTCGCCGCCGAGGGAGGCGTTCATGACGGCGGGCTTGACGGCGTTCTTCGCGATCCAGTCGATGCCGGCGATGATCCCGGCCCAGTCGCCCCTGCCGTCGCAGCCCAGCACCCGGACGCTGACCAGGGATGCCTTACGGGCGATGCCGTAGGTACTGCCTGCGACGGTGCCCGCCACATGGGTGCCATGCCCTTGGCAGTCGGCGCCGTTCCGGCCGTCGCCCACCGCGTCGAACCCGAAGGAAGCCCGCCCGCCGAACTCCTTGTGCGTGTAGTCGATGCCCGTGTCCAGGACGTACGCCCGCACACCGGCCCCGTTGCCCGCGGTGAGGAACTGCTGGTCGAGCGGCAGGTTGCGCTGGTCGATCCGGTCGAGCCCCCAGACCTCGGTGGCGGCCAGCGCCCGTCCTCCGACGTCGTACACGGCGGCTTCGGCGTTCTCCTCGACGGCGCCGACCAGGGGCGACTTGCGTACGAAGGCGAGCTGGGCGTCCGTCAGTGTCGCCGCGAACCCGTTCAGGACCGTGCCGTACGTGAAAGCGGGCTTCCTGAGCAGCGGCACCTTCGACGCGAACGCGCCCGCGTCCGCGCCCTCCTTCAGGGTGACGATGTAGCTGTTCGGAACGGGAACGCCGGACGAACGGGTCACCGGGACCGGCACCTGCCGCTCCGTCGTGGCGGACGCGCCGGGTGTGGTCATCAGCGGGGCGAGGATCAACGGGACGGCGGCTGTGGCACAGCGCGCGAACAAGCGCATGGGAGTGCTCCAGAGGTGGGTGGGACGGGTCCGGCCGCTGGAACCGGTGACGTCCCGGCGCCCGACGGCCACTGACGTCTTCGGCACTCACCGGCTGCCGCTCAAGCGCCCGTCCGGCCACTCGGCCCACACTCGTCCGATCGGGAAACCGCAGCTCAAGAGGGTGAAGTCAGCCGGCACAGGAACACCGCAGAAAGGATTTCCCTCAGCCCCGGGGACGACCGGCGGCCGTCCCGGCAACCCGCCGATCCGATGTCACCCGAGAGACTCGTCGCAGGCCCCGGCGGCGGACCGTCACGCCGGCGGGTGCCCGGAGCCGGGCAGGGGGCACGCCCGCGCTCACGTCAGGTCAGGTCAGGTCAGGTCAGGTCAGGGGCCTTCTGCCTCAACGCACCGGCGGACAGCGCCCTTTCCGGACAAGGCGGGTGGGGCACACGGTCACACCGACGAGGCGGGCGAGGCCCCGGTCACGTCAACGAGGCGGGCGGGGCCCACGGTCACACCGACGAGGCGGGCAGGGCCTCCGGTCACGCCGACGACGTGATCACGCCTCTCCCCCGGCCGCCACGGCTCCGGCGGGGACGGCACCACGGGACGTCACGAGCCGGGCGCTGCCTTCGGCGAGCCGGTACGCGAGTCCCACGACCGCGGCCTCACCCGACTCCACCTGCTCGGACAGCACACGGGACCGCTCCAGGAGCAGACCGACGGTGTGCCGGATGTGCTCGTCGACGATGTCGCTGTCCTCGGTCAGGCCGGCGGCCCGAGCTGACAGCACGCTGGGCGTGACTCGCTCGACGACGTCACGGACGAAGCCGTTCGCCGCGATGCCGTCCTCCACCGCCGCCCGGGCCGCCGCGACGGCGCCGCACGAGTCGTGTCCGAGGACCACCACCAGACGGCAGCCGAGCAGGGTCGTGGCGTACTCCACGCTGCCCAGCACCTCCGGGCCGAGCACGTGCCCCGCCGTCCGTACGACGAAGAGGTCCCCGAGCCCCCGGTCGAAGATGATCTCCGCAGCGAGCCGGGAGTCGGAGCATCCCAGGACGACGGCGAAGGGATCCTGGCCCGGTGCCAGCTCGGCCCGGCGGACGGCGTCCTGGTTCGGATGGTCGGGCGTCCCCGCCACGAAGCGCCGGTTTCCGGCGAGAAGGGCATCGAGGGCGACCGCGGGGGAAGTTCTGGGCATGCGCACAGCTTACGAGCCGCCGTCGGGTCCGCGCCGGGGAGGGCACTGCGGGAAACGCCCCCGGAAGGACGCGCCCCGAGCGGGTTCGGTCCGAAGGCCGCCGCGACAGCCGGAATGCCGCGCCCCGAGACGGCCGATGTGACGCGCACCACGGTCGGAGCGGTTCCGGTCGGGCGCGCGTGATCATGACCGCATGGACACTCGTTTCCTCGGCATGGCCGAGCTGGTCGAAACCCCGTCCGTGGCGGTGGTGGTCGACGTCATGCGTGCCTACACGGTGGCCGCCTGGGCGTTCGCCCAGGGGGCGGAGAAGATCGTACTGGCCGAGTCGCTCGACGACGCCCTGGCGCTCACGGCCCGCCACCCCGACTGGGTGGCGCTCAAGGACGGTGCGCCGGCGCCCGGGTTCGACGCCGTCAACTCGCCGGGGCTGCTGCGGTCCATGGACCTCGGCGGACGGACCGTCGTGCAGAAGACCACTGCGGGGACGGTCGGCGCCCTCGCGGTCAAGGAGGCGTCTCTGGTGCTGTGCGCCGGCTTCGTGGTGGCGGAGGCGACGGCTCGGCTCCTGCGGACACGCGCCTGCGACAGCGTCACGTTCGTGGTCACGGGCGAGGGCGGGCGGGCCGACGAGGACCTGGCGTGCGCGCAGTACATCGCGCTGAGGGCCACCGGGTCCGCGACGGAGGCCGCCGAGTACCTCCGCCGCGCCGGTGCGTCCCGCGCCGCCGCCGAGCTGGCGGCGGGTGTGCGGGAGGGAGCCCATCCGGATGACGTCGCACTCTGCCTCGAACTCGACCGGTTCCCCTTCGCCATGGCGGCGACCCTGGAGGACTCGCTCATGGTCCTCCGTCCGTGCGCCGTACCTCCGCCGGGCGACGCCGCCGCGACCTGAAGTGCGGCGCTCAGGTATCGAGTCCGTGCCCGGTCGTCGCGTCCACATGGTCCGGGCCCTCATCGTGGCGATCGGCCACCGTCAGCGTCCCCGCGGGCTCGAAGCCCGGGTGCCTGGCAGCCCCGCGGAGCAGCGCCGCCTCCCGCGCGCGGCGGGAAGCGGCGCTCCCTCCCTCAGCCGCTACGGGGTGACGCAGCCGATCGCGCCGACCGGGAAGTCGTTGCCGGTCGAGGTCGCCGTGAAGCCGAACGTGACGCTGCCGTCCGGCGGGATGGTCCGGTTGTAGTCGAGGTTCGCGACGGTGAGCGTGCCGTCGGATCCGGTGGTCAGAGCTCCGTTCCAGACGCTGTTGACCTTCGTGCCGGCGCCGGGCTTCCACTTCACGGCCCAGCCGTCACGTGCCGTCGTGGCGTGGTTCATCACCTCGACGGAGCCCTGGAAGCCACCGCTCCAGGCGTTGGTCACGCTGTAGACGGCCATGCAACCGGTGTGCGGATCGGTCGGGGTGGGAGTCGGGGGCAGGGTGGGAGTCGGGGGGGACGTGGGTGTCGGGGTCGGGGTCGGCGTGCCACCCGAGCCGCGGATGCCGGTCACTTCGCCGTTGCCGCCGTCGAAGACGATGTCGGAGCAGGAGAAGAAGTTCTCCTGGCTGTCCGAGCGCACCCACTGGATGAACATCACCGCGTCGCCCGAGCGGCCCGACGGCAGGTTCAGGTTCCAGTAGTAGTGGCCACCGTCCGTGCCGGGGGAGCCCGTCTGCGGCGGGTCGGTGACGGTCTGGATCAACTCCAGGTCGTCCCAGCCCAGTTCGGTGCTCGGCGAGTATCCGGGCTTGGAGATGTAGACCCGGAAGGAGCCCGGGTGCGCGGCCCAGTTGCTGTGCTTGACCTGGATCGCCTTCCCGGACGTCAGGTGCGTTCGCGGCCAGTCCGGGCGGGCGGCGTTGTATCCGGTGAAGTTGTACGGCGACCGGTCGCCGGCGCTGCACAGCTTTCCGTCCGGCACGTACCCGGGACCGCGTCCTCCGGCGTTGGAGTCGAGGACGGCGAACCAGTTGTAGAGCGAGGAGGCGCCACTCTCGTCGAGCGCCGCCCGGCAGGCCGGGTTGGTCGGATCCAACGAGCCGGTACTGGTCTTGGCGTCGAGGTAGCAGAGGTAGGTGCGCGATCCGGGCGTCATCGTGACGCCGTGTGCCTGGGCGCTGCTCTGACCCAGCAGGGCCAGACCGATTCCGCCGAGCAGGGTCGCGAGGACCGCCGCCAGCGAGAGCAGTCGCTTCTTGCGTCGAGCCATAGGTGTCTCCTGTGCCTGTGTGGGGGTGGTTCCGGGTCTTTCCGTCCCTCCTCGCGGCTCTCTTTCCGGTCATGGGGACCCCTGCCCGCCCGGGAGCGAGCCGCCGGACAGGGCAGGGGGCTTGGGTGGTGAGGTGCGGATCAGGCGGGCGGGACGCCCCGGGCGATGCGGTACCCCCAGGGCCTGTCTTTTGGATCACGCCGGGGATCGCCGGTGCGCCTTCTGGGCGACGCGACCGAACTGAAGGACCTCAAAGTCGGGAGCGCTCCCAATCCGCCAGCCCTGGGAGCGCTCCCACTCGCTGGTCTCGGAGGGGACTGTAGGAGCGTTGCAGTGGCCCTGACAACCCATCGGGCGTCGAACATGTCGAAGGGAATCCAATGGGGCAGGTCAGATGCCCAGCGAGTTCTGATCGCGGCTCCATCGGAGCCGGGGCGGTCTGGGAGCGCTCCCGAACCCCTCTCCGCCCGTCGGTCTGCAGACGCGCGCCCATGTGGACATGCCGGGCCGCCCCCGGACGGTGTCCTCCCCCGCCGCCCCTCCCCCGATGCCCGGTGGGACCGCGCGAGCCGTCGCACCGTTCGGCCGGGGCAGGGACGTCCGGTCACCCGAGCGGCCGAGGCGCGCCCCGAAAACCTCAGGCCGATCCGCGCACCATCAGCCGCGTCCGCAGGATCACATGACGCCAGGCCACCTCCGGCCGCTCCATCTCCTCAAGCAGCAGCCGCACCATGGTCCGGCCGATCTCCTCCATCGGCTGACGGACGGTGGTGAGCGGGGGCTCCGTCCGTTCGGCCAGCTCGAAGTCGTCGAAGCCGACCACCGCCACGTCCTCAGGCACCCTCCGGCCCGCCGCGAGCAGGGCGGTCAGCGCACCGGCGGCCATGCTGTCGGACGCGGCGAAGACGGCGTCGACCTCGGGGTGCCGCTCGATGAGCTCGGCCATCGCCCGCCGCCCGCTGGCCTCGGTGAAATCACCCTCCGCCACCAGGGACGGCACCTCATGGAGTCCGGCAGCGGCCAGCGCCTCCCGGTAGCCCCGCAGTCTGCACCCGGCGACGTACATGTCGGACGGTCCGGTGATCGCGGCGATGGCCTTGCGCCCGCCGCCGATCAGGTGGCCGACCGCGGCGCGCGCTCCGCCGACGTTGTCCGTGTCCACGTACGTCACCCGCTCGTCACCCGAGCGCCTGCCAAGAAGAACCGTGGGCAGCCCCGCGTCGGCGAGCATGTCGGGCAGGACGTCCTCGGCCCGCACCGACATGAGCAGCACCCCGTCGACCCGGCCACCGCGCACGTACTCCACGAGCCGCTGCCGCTCGTCGTCCGTGCGGACGAGGGTGAGCAGCAGCTGCAGGCCCGCCTCGGACAGGGCGTCCCCGACCGCTCGTACGACCTCCGAGAAGAACGGTTCCCCGAACAGCCGCCAGTCCGTCTTCGTCATCACCAGCGCGACGGCGCCGGCGGGCCGCCCGGCCAGTGAACGTGCCGCCAGGTTGGGCACGTAGCCCAGTTCGTCGATGGCACGCTGCACGGCACGACGGGTGGACTCCCTGACACCTGACGCTTTGTTGATCACCCGGGAGACCGTGCCCCGCCCCACTCCCGCGAGGGCGGCCACTTCCTCCAGCGTCGGTGTGCCCGGACTGCGCTTCAGCATATTGACACCCCCAAGAGCCCCCGATCCTACGGGCCGTCGAGCGCTCGACCACTCCGTATCCGCCGTCGGCCGGTACGCCTCCGCGGCAGCGCCACGGAAGGCCGGACCGAGCGGAACGCGTCCCTGCCCGACAGCGAGAACTCCGCTCGCGGAGACCCTTGGGGACTCCAGCCCGCATGCCGTGGGGAGTCCAACCCGCATGCCGCCAGGACCCGTTGCCCGCCCGACCGCGTACGGCGAGTCCTGTCCGGGTCGTTGACGGCTCGGCACTCCACCCACAAGTATGACCCCGCCCTTTGGGAGCGCTCCCATCGCCGAGCCGCTCCCTGTCTCCTGTGAGGAGCCGACACGTGAACAAACGCAGAACCGCCCTGCTGTCCCTGACAGCCCTGCTCGCCGCGGGCCTCACCGCGGTCCCCGCCGGCCCGGCGGGGGCGGACGAGGTCGAGCAGGTCAGGAACGGCACCTTCGACACCGGCACCGACTCGTGGTGGACGAGCAACGTCACCGTCGGGCCGGCCGACGGCAGACTCTGCGCCGACGTGCCGGGGGGCACGTCGAACCGCTGGGACGCCGCCGTCGGCCAGAACGACCTCACGCTCGTCCAGGGAGAGTCGTACCGGTTCCGCTTCAGCGCGACCGGCACCCCCGAAGGCAACTCCGTCCGCGCCGTCGTGGGCCTCCAGGTGGCACCGTACGACGCGTACCACGAGGTCACCCCGCAGGTGAGCGTCTCCGGCAACACGTACACCTACACCTTCACCTCGCCGGTCGACACGCCGCAGGGCCAGGTCGCCTTCCAACTCGGCGGCGGCGCCGACCCCTGGCGCTTCTGCCTCGACGACGTGTCGCTGCTCGGCGGGGTGCCACCGGAGGAGTACAGGCCCGACACCGGCCCCCGGGTCCGCGTCAACCAGGTCGCCTACCTTCCCGGCGGGCCGAAGAACGCCACCCTCGTCACCGACGCGACCGAACGGCGCCCCTGGGAGCTGCGGAGCGCCTCCGGCGCCGTCGTCGCGCGCGGCTGGACCACGCCGCGCGGCGTCGATCCCTCCTCCGGGCAGAACGTCCACTCGATCGACTTCGGTGGCCACCGACGTGCCGGCGAGGGCCTCACCCTGGTCGCCGACGGCGAGACCAGCCGGCCCTTCGACATCGGCACCGCCGCCTACGAGAAACTCCGCCTGGACGCCGCGAAGTTCTACTACACCCAGCGCAGCGGGGTGGAGATCCGCGACGACCTGCGACCCGGGTACGGCCGCGAGGCGGGTCACGTCGACGTCGCCCCCAACCACGGCGACGGGAACGTGCCCTGCCAGCCGGGCGTGTGCGACTACACGCTCGACGTCACCGGCGGCTGGTACGACGCCGGCGACCACGGCAAGTACGTCGTGAACGGCGGCATCTCCGTCTGGCAGCTCCTCAGCACCTACGAGCGCGCCCGCCACGCCCGCACCGGGCAGGCCGAGAAGCTGGGCGACGGCACGCTGGACATCCCCGAGAGCGGCAACAAGGTGCCGGACATCCTCGACGAGGCCCGCTGGGAACTGGAGTTCCTGCTCAGGATGCAGGTGCCGGACGGCGAACCGCTCGCCGGCATGGCCCACCACAAGATCCACGACGAGCAGTGGACGGGCCTGCCGCTGATGCCCTCCGACGACCCGCAGAAGCGCGAACTGCACCCTCCGACCACCGCGGCCACCCTGAACCTCGCGGCGACCGCCGCCCAGGCCGCCCGCCTGTACAGGCCGTACGACCCCCGGTTCGCCGCCACCGCGCTCTCCGCGGCCCGCAAGGCCTGGGCCGCGGCCCTCGCCCACCCCGACGTCCTGGCCTCCGAGAGCGACGGCATCGGCGGCGGCACCTACGCCGACCGTGACGTCAGCGACGAGTTCTACTGGGCGGCCACGGAGCTGTATCTGACCACGGGCGGGAGGGAGTTCCGGGACCACATCCTCGACTCCCCGGTCCACACCGCCGACATCTTCGGGCCGATCAGCTTCGACTGGGCGCGCACGGCCGTCCCCGCCCGGCTCGACCTGGCCACCGTCCCGAACCGGCTGCCCGGCCGCGACAAGGTCCGCCGGTCCGTACGCGAGGGGGCCGACCGCTACCTGGCCACCCTCAAGGCCCACCCGTACGGCATGCCGTACGCCCCGGAGGGCCACACGTACGACTGGGGATCCACCCACCAGATCCTCAACAACGCCGTCGTCCTGGGCACCGCCTACGACCTCACCGGAGGCCGGAAGTACCGCGACGGGGCCGTCCAGAGCATGGACTTCATCCTGGGCCGCAACGCCCTGAACATCTCGTACGTCACGGGGTACGGCGAGGTCAGCGCCCAGAACCAGCACAGCCGCTGGTACGCCCGCCAGCTCGACCCGAAGCTGCCTCCGCCGCCCGCCGGCTCGCTGTCCGGGGGCCCGAACTCGGGCATTCAGGACCCGCTCGCGCAGAGCAAACTGCGGGGCTGCACCGGGCAGTTCTGCTACATCGACGACATCCAGTCCTGGTCGACCAACGAGCTCACGATCAACTGGAACTCCGCCCTGACCTGGATGGCCTCCTTCGTGGCCGACCAGGGCGCACCGACCGCCCACGGGAGCGCTCCCCACAGCCCCTTCCGACCCGCACGAGGAGGAACACTGTGAAGCGCCTCTTGGCCTTGATCGCGACCGGCGCGACAGCCCTCGGTCTCATGGCCCTGTCGAGCCCCCCGGCGGCGGCCGCCGCCGGCTGCAAGGTCGACTACACCGTCACCAGCCAGTGGCAGGGCGGCTTCCAGGGCGGAGTGAAGATCACCAACCTGGGTGAGCCCGTCAACGGGTGGACACTCAAGATCACCATGCCCGACGCCGGGCAGAAGGTCGTCCAGGGCTGGAACGCCACCTGGTCGCAGTCCGCTTCGACGGTCACCGTCACCAACGTCGACTGGAACCGCGCGCTGGGCACCGGCGCGTCGACGGACCTCGGATTCGTGGGCTCCTTCACGGGCGCCAACCCGAAGCCGACGGCGTTCACGCTCAACGGCGTCGCCTGCACGGGCACCGTCGAAGAGCCCCCGCCGGGAGGCGGGGAGCCCACGCCCGGCCCGGGCACCGGCACCCCCGTGGACGTCAACGGGAAGCTCCACGTCTGCGGCGTCCACCTGTGCAACCAGTACAACCGCCCCGTCCAGCTGCGGGGCATGAGCACGCACGGCATCCAGTGGTTCAGCGCGTGCTACAACACCGCGTCCGTGGACGCGCTGGCGAAGGACTGGAAGTCGGACCTGCTGCGTATCGCCATGTACGTCCAGGAGAGCGGCTACGAGACCGACCCGGCCGGCTTCACCAGCCGCGTGAACGGCCTCGTCGACATGGCCGAGGCCAGGGGCATGTACGCGATGATCGACTTCCACACCCTGACACCGGGCGACCCGAACCACAACCTCGACCGGGCGAAGACGTTCTTCGCGTCCGTCGCGGCCCGCAACGCCGACAAGAAGAACGTGATCTACGAGATCGCCAACGAGCCCAACGGCGTGAGCTGGACGGCGATCAAGAGCTACGCCGAGCAGGTCATCCCGGTGATCCGGGCCGCAGACCCGGACGCCGTCATCATCGTCGGCACCCGCGGCTGGTCCTCGCTGGGCGTCTCGGACGGCTCCGACGAGAGCGAGATCGTCAACAACCCCGTCAACGCCACCAACATCATGTACGCGTTCCACTTCTACGCCGCGAGCCACAAGGACAACTACCGCGCCACGGTGAGCCGGGCGGCCTCGCGACTGCCGCTCTTCGTCACGGAGTTCGGCACGGTGAGCGCCACGGGCGGCGGAGCGATGGACCGGGCGAGCACCACGGCCTGGCTCGACCTGCTCGATCAGCTGAAGATCGGCTACGCGAACTGGACCTACTCCGACGCACCCGAGTCCAGCGCGGCACTGCGCCCCGGCACCTGCAAGGGCAGCGACTACAGCAGCAGCGGCGTGCTGACGGAGTCGGGGGCCCTGATCAAGAGCCGGATCAGCAGCACCGACAACTTCCCCACCAGCTGACCCGACGGGGCTCCGGCCGGCCCGGAGCCCCGTCCCGCCGGACCGCACGCGCTCCGCCCCGGCATGGTCCGCTCCACGACGGCCCGAGAGTGCGTGGGTGCCTCAGCGAGGGTCATCGGCCGTCGTCTCCGGCAGCACGGCTCCAGGGCCGATGGAGTTCGCTGAGCATCCGGATCTTCACACCCGAGCGCGTATCCGCCAGATCTGCGTGACCTTCCCTCTCCCGAAGGTCGATACTGCCGAGGGGGCGCCCGCCGGCTGCCCCGTCCGACCATGACCGCCTCCTGACACCCATTCGCCGAAGTCGGCGTCAGCACCGACGGACGTCGCCGCCGATCGCCGTGTGGCCACCAAGGCCGTGGACCACGCGCACCAGCAATGAACTGCGAAAACCCAGCTCGTGGGCCCTCCGCCAGCTTCCCGAGGAGACACCGTTGAAGATGCTCATCAACGTTCCCGAGACCGTCGTCGCCGACGCGCTGCGCGGGATGGCGGCCGCTCATCCCGAGCTCACCGTGGACGTGGAGCGGCGGGTCGTGATGCGGCGGGACGCGCCCGTGGGGGGGAAGGTCGCACTGGTGTCCGGTGGCGGCTCCGGGCACGAGCCCTTGCACGGGGGGTTCGTGGGGCCCGGGATGCTGGCGGCCGCCTGTCCCGGCGAGGTGTTCACCTCTCCCGTGCCCGACCAGATGGTACGGGCCGCGGCTGCCGTCGACAGCGGGGCCGGTGTGCTGTTCGTCGTCAAGAACTACACCGGGGACGTGCTCAACTTCGAGATGGCGGCGGAGCTCGCCGAGGACGAGGGCATCCAGGTCGCCAAGGTCCTCGTCGACGACGACGTCGCCGTCACGGACAGCCTGTACACGGCGGGCCGGCGTGGGACCGGCGGCACGCTCTTCGTGGAGAAGATCGCGGGCGCCGCCGCCGAGGAGGGTGCGTCCCTGGAGCGGGTGGAGGCCATCGCCCGCCGGGTCAACGAACGCTCCCGGTCCTTCGGCGTGGCCCTGAGCGCCTGCACCACCCCCGCGAAGGGCAGCCCCACATTCGATCTCCCCGCGGGCGAACTGGAGTTGGGCATCGGCATCCACGGCGAACCGGGCCGCGAGCGGCGGCCGATGATGACCTCCCGGGAGATCGCGGACTTCGCCGTCCACGCCGTCGTCGAGGACCTGCGCCCGTCCGGGCCCGTGATCGCGCTGGTGAACGGCATGGGTGCCACTCCCCTCCTCGAACTGTACGGATTCAACGCGGAGGTGCAGCGCGTGCTCGGCGAGCGGCGGGTGCCGGTGGCCCGTACCCTCGTCGGGAACTACGTGACCTCGCTCGACATGGCCGGCTGCTCGGTGACGCTGTGCGAGGTGGACGAGGAGCTCCTCCGCCTGTGGGACGCGCCCGTACAGACGCCCGCGCTGCGCTGGGGCCGGTGAGACGAGGGATGGGAGAGGGGACCGGCATGACGGAGACCTTCGGCGCGGACTTCCTGGTGCGCTGGCTCGCCGCGGTGGCCGGGGCCGTCGACCGTGAGGCGGACCGGCTCACCGAGCTGGACTCGGCCATCGGCGACGCCGACCACGGCACGAACCTGAGGCGGGGGTTCACCGCCGTCACGGAGACCCTCGCCAAGGAGCCGCCCGCGACACCCGGTGCGGTGCTCACCACCGCCGGACGGCAGCTGATCTCCACCGTGGGCGGCGCGTCGGGACCGCTGTACGGCACACTGCTGCGCCGTACCGGCAAGACCCTCGGCGACGTCGAGCGGATCACCAGGGAGCAGCTGGCCGAGGCCCTCGGTTCCGGTGTGTCCGCGGTGTCTCAGCTGGGCGGCGCGCAGGTGGGGGACAAGACGATGCTGGACGCGCTCGTTCCGGCCGTGGAGGGCCTGCGGGCCTCGTTCGGGGCGGGCCGCGCCGCCGCCGGGGAGGGCGCCCTCGCGACCGTACCCCTGCGGGCGCGCAAGGGCAGGGCCAGCTATCTGGGCGAGCGGTCCGTGGGGCACCAGGATCCGGGGGCCGCCTCATCGGCGCTGCTGTTCGCCGCGCTCGACGAGACCGCGCGTACGGAGGGAGCGTCATGAGCGCGGCCGCCGGGGGCGCGGCGGCCCCCGGGGGCTCCGCGCCCGTCGGCATCGTGCTCGTCTCGCACAGTGCCGCCGTCGCGACCGCCGTGACCGAGCTGGCCCGCGGGCTCGCCGGCGGCGGTGACCTGGCGCCGATCGCCCCCGCCGGCGGGACCCCGGACGGTGGCCTGGGGACGAGTTCCGAGCTGATCCGCCAGGCGGCGAAGGCCGTGGACCGGGGCGCCGGAGTGGCGATCCTGGTCGACCTGGGGAGCGCCGTGCTCACCGTGAAGGCGCTGCTCGCCGAGGGCGACGAGCTGCCCGAGGACTCACGGCTCCTGGACGCGCCGTTCGTTGAGGGCGCGGTCGCCGCCCTGGTCACGGCGAGCGCGGGCGGGGACCTCGGCGCGGTGGCGGCTGCGGCGTCGGAGGCGTACGCCTACCGGAAGGAGTGACCACGGGGGGGGCGCACGCCCGGCGGTGAGGAGCGGCTTCCCGAGGCGTGCGCCGGCGGGAGAGGGACCGCGCAGGGCGCACGCCCGGCCGCCGGGAGCGGCCGCGCGGAGCGCGTGCGCGCCGCGCTCAGGAACTGCGGTGCAGTGAGCGAGAAGTCACACCGGGTGGCGACCGTGTTGTGATGCACCTGGTCAACGCACTAGTGTCACAGCGCCTTGGTGTACGGGAAACCGGTGCAGTACCGGTGCGGCCCTCGCCACTGTGATCGGGATGTCCGGCTCCACCCCCGCGGGGAACTCCCCCGGGGAAGCCACTGGACCGCGACGGGAGACCGTCGTGGTGTGGGAAGGCGGAGCCGGACGTATGACCGTCAGCCAGGAGACCGGCCAGGGTGCGTTGTCCATCCACGAGGTGCTGGAGAGGGTCTCCCAACCATGCATATAGCCGAGGGGTATCTGCCCCCTGTGCACGCGGCCGCCTGGGGCGTCGCGTCCGCGCCGTTCGTCGTCCACGGGGTCCGCGCGCTGACCCGTGAAGTACGGTCGAACCCCGAGTCCACCCTTCTGCTCGGCGCCTCCGGCGCCTTCACCTTCGTCCTCTCGGCGCTCAAGCTGCCGTCCGTGACGGGTAGTTGCTCGCATCCGACCGGTACCGGTCTGGGTGCGATCCTGTTCCGGCCGCCGATCATGGCGGTCCTCGGGACGATCACACTCCTCTTCCAGGCCCTGCTGCTCGCCCACGGCGGGCTGACCACGCTCGGCGCGAACGTCTTCTCGATGGCGATCGTCGGCCCCTGGGCCGGCTACGGGACGTACCTGCTGCTGCGCCGGTCCGGTGCGCCCCTGATGGTCGCCGTCTTCTCCGGGGCGTTCGTCGCCGACCTGTCCACGTACTGCGTGACCAGCGTGCAGCTGGCGCTCGCCTTCCCCGACCCGGGGAGCGGTGTGGCCGGCGCGCTCGCCAAGTTCGGGGGGATCTTCGCGTTGACGCAGATCCCTCTGGCCGTGAGCGAGGGTCTGCTGACCGTGCTCGTGATGCGGCTGTTGACGCAGTCCAGCAAGGGCGAACTGACCCGGCTCGGCGTCCTCGGTGGACGCCCGGCGGCGCGACGCGAGGAGGCGACCGCGCGATGAGCCGGAACGCGAAGATCAACGCCCTGCTGCTGTTCGTCGTCGCGGCGCTTGCGGTACTGCCGCTGGCGCTGGGGCTCGGGGACCACAAGGAGGAGCCGTTCGCGGGGGCGGACGCGGAGGCGGAGACCGCGATCACGGAGCTCCGGCCGGACTACGAACCGTGGTTCAGCCCCCTGTACGAGCCGCCGTCCGGGGAGATCGAGTCCGCGCTGTTCTCCCTCCAGGCGGCGCTGGGCGCGGGCGTCCTCGCGTACTACTTCGGGCTGCGGCGAGGCCGCAGGCAGGGGGCGGCGCGGGCGGAGGCCGCGCGGGGCGCCGGAGAGGGTGAGGTCTCCGCCGGACGCGTGGAGGGTGGCCGGAGCACGGCCCCGGGCAACCCCGACGGTCAGAGCGCGGCCCCGGGCGTCCCCGACGGTCAGGGCATGGGGAGCGGCGCCAAGGGCGGGGGCGTGGGCGGCTCCGGGGGCGCGGGCGTCGACGGACGGGACGCGTAGCCACCGATGCTGCCGATCGACGCGGCGGCGCACAGCAGTCGCTGGCGCCGCCGTCACCCCGCCGAGAAGGCGCTGCTCGGCTTCGGTCTGACCCTCTGCGCGGTCTCCCTGCCACCGTGGCCGGGCGCGCCGCTCGTGGCAGCCGCCACGCTCGGTGTGCTGCTCGGTCCGGCCGGTGTGCCGGGCCGGGCGCTGTGGCGGGCGTTCCGCGTTCCCCTCGCGTTCTGTGTGACGGGCGCGATTCCGCTGCTCCTGGAGGTGGGCGGCGACCGTGGTCCTGTCGCGCCGGCCGCCGGGGGTCCGGTGCAGGCGGTCGAGCTGCTCCTGCGGACGGCGTCGGCCTCGCTCGGGGTGCTGCTGTTCGCGTTCACCACGCCGGTCTCCGATGTCCTGCCCCGGCTGGTCCGCGCGGGGGTGCCGGCGCCGGTGGTGGATGTCGCGCTCGTGATGTACCGGATCATCTTCCTGCTGCTCGACGCGCTGTCCAAGATCCGGCAGGCGCAGGCGGCACGGCTCGGGCACACCACCCGGGCCGCGACCTGGCGTTCGCTCGCCGGTCTCGGCGCGACCACGTTCGTGCGGGCCTTCGACCGGGCGCAGCGCCTGCAGTCGGGGCTCGCGGGGCGGGGGTACGACGGGACGCTGCGGGTTCTGGTGCCCGCGTGCGCGCTCTCCCGCCGGTTCCTCGCCGCGACGGGCGTGCTGCTCGCGGGCCTCGTCGCCCTCACCCTCGTACTGGAAAGGTTCCTGCCGTGACGTCTACGACGCCTCCGCCCTCCGCGCTCCCCGTCGTGGAGCTGGTGAACGCGGGCTTCGCCTACGAGGACGGGCCCGCGGTCCTGTCGGGCGTGGACTTCTCGGTGGCGGAGGGGCGCGCGGTCGCGTTGCTCGGCCGCAACGGCAGCGGCAAGACGACGCTGCTGCGGCTGCTGAGCGGCGGGCTCCGGTGCGGGAGCGGGTCGCTGCTCCTGGACGGGGCCGAGGTGGCGTACGACCGGAAGGGGCTGACCCGGCTGCGGACCATCGTGCAGCTGGTGACGCAGGATCCGGACGACCAGCTGTTCGCCGCCTCGGTGGCCCAGGACGTCTCGTTCGGTCCGATGAACCTGGGGCTGCCGGAGGAGGAGGTACGGCTGCGGGTGGCGGAGGCACTGGAGGCGCTGGACATCACGGCGCTCGCGGACCGGCCGACGCATCTGCTGTCCTACGGGCAGCGGAAGCGGGCCGCGATAGCGGGCGCGGTGGCGATGCGGCCCCGGGTGCTGATCATGGACGAGCCGACGGCCGGGCTCGACCCGCACGGGCAGGAACGGCTGCTGGACGCGCTCCGGCGGCTCCGGGAGACCGGTACGACGGTGCTCATGGCGACGCACGACGTGGATCTGGCGCTGCGCTGGGCGGACGAGGCGGCGGTACTGTCCCCCGCCGGGCTGCGCACGGGCCCGGTGGCCGAGCTGCTCGGCGACGACGCGCTGCTCGACGCGGCCCGGCTGCGGCGTCCCTGGGGCACGGCCGTGGCCCGGCTGCTCCGGACGCGGGGTCTGCTCCCGGCCGGCGCGCCGGAGCCGCGGACGCCGGAGGACCTGGACGCGTGGATGGGGGCGAGGGTGGAGACGGAGGCGAAGGAAAGCAGCGCCTCGGCCTGAGCGGCTCTCTTCCCCGGGCTTCGGGCCCCGGACGGCGGCGTTCGTTACCGAGTAGTAGACATCACGCCCCAGATCTTCTGCAACTAGTTGCACAACGGGAGGGGGTCCCCTACAACTGAGGGCGACGATCCTGCGCGAGGAGGCGCCCGCATGACCCCGTACCCCCATCTGCTGAGCCCGCTCGACCTCGGGTTCACCACCCTGCCCAACCGGGTGATCATGGGGTCGATGCACGTCGGCCTCGAAGAGACCGAGCACGGTTTCGAGCGTATGGCGGCCTTCTACGCCGAGCGCGCCCGCGGCGGCGTCGGCCTCATCGTCACCGGTGGCATCGCGCCCAACGACGCCGGCCGGCCCTGGGACGGCGGCGCCAAGCTCACCACCGCGGACGAGGTCGCCGAGCACCGGCTGATCACCGACGCCGTGCACGCCGAAGGCGGCAGGATCGCGATGCAGATCCTGCACTTCGGCCGGTACGCGTACCACCCCGCGCTCGTCGCGCCCAGCGCGATCAAGGCCCCGATCAGCCCCTTCGTACCGAACGAGCTGACCGACGCCGAGGTCGAGCAGACCGTCGAGGACTATGCCCGGTGCGCGGAGCTCGCCAAGGAGGCCGGGTACGACGGCGTCGAGGTGATGGGCTCCGAGGGCTACCTCATCAACGAGTTCATCGCCTCCGCCACCAACCAGCGCACCGACCGCTGGGGCGGATCCTACGAGAACCGCCTCCGCTTCCCGCTGGAGATCGTCCGGCGCATCCGCGAGCGCGTCGGCGAGGAGTTCATCCTCGTCTACCGCCTCTCCATGCTGGACCTCGTCCCCGGCGGCTCCACCCTGGGGGAGGTCGTCCGGCTCGCCAAGGAGATCGAGGCCGCCGGCGCCACCATCATCAACACCGGCATCGGCTGGCACGAGGCCCGCATCCCCACCATCGCCACCTCCGTGCCGCGCGGCGCCTACACCTGGGTGACCAAGAAGCTGATGGGCGCGGTCTCCGTGCCGCTCGTCACCAGCAACCGCATCAACACCCCCGAGGTCGCCGAGGAGATCCTCGCCGACGGCCGCGCCGACCTCGTCTCGCTGGCCCGCCCCTTCCTCGCCGACCCCGGCTTCGTCGCCAAGGCCGCCGCCGGCCGCGCCGACACCATCAACACCTGCATCGGCTGCAACCAGGCCTGCCTCGACCACACCTTCAACCTGAAGATCACCTCCTGCCTGGTCAACCCGCGCGCCTGCCACGAGACCGAACTGGTCCTCGCCCCCACCCGCCGCGCCAAGCGGATCGCCGTCGTCGGCGCGGGCCCGGCAGGCCTCTCCTGTGCCGTGTCGGCAGCCGAACGCGGCCACTCCGTGACCCTCTTCGACGCCGCCGCCGAGATCGGCGGCCAGCTGAACATCGCCAAGCGGGTCCCCGGCAAGGACGAGTTCAACGAGACGCTCCGCTATTACCGCGTCCAGCTCGCCGAACGCGGAGTCGACGTGCGCCTCGGCACTCCGGTCACGGCCGGCGACCTCGACGGCTTCGACGAGGTCGTCGTCGCCACCGGCGTCTCCCCCCGCACCCCCGCCATCGACGGCGTGGACCACCCGAGCGTCGTCAGCTACCTGGACGTGCTGCGGGACGGCGCGCCCGTCGGCGAGCGGGTCGCGATCATCGGCGCCGGCGGCATCGGTTTCGACGTCGCGGAGTTCCTGACGGACGGCGGCGAGGGCGCGAGCCAGGACCCCGAGACGTACTTCCGCCAGTGGGGCGTGGACACCTCGTACGAGAACCGGGGCGGCCTGCGCGCCCCCGAGCGCGCCGCGCCGCCGCGTCAGGTGCACCTGCTCCAGCGCAAGGAGACCAAGGTCGGAGCGGGCCTCGGCAAGACCACGGGGTGGATCCACCGCACCGAGCTCAAGCACCGGGGCGTCGCCATGGTCGCGGGCGTCTCGTACGACCGGATCGACGACGAGGGCCTGCACCTCACGATCGGCGGCGAGGCGCAGCTGCTGCCGGTCGACACGATCGTGCTCTGCGCGGGCCAGGAGCCGCGCCGGGGCCTGTACGAGGAGCTCGTGGCGGCGGGCCGCGTGGCGCACCTGATCGGCGGCGCGGACGTCGCCGCGGAGCTGGACGCCAAGCGGGCCATCGACCAGGGCACCCGGCTCGCGGCGACGCTGTGACCGCCGTGACCGTTCCGACCGGTCCGACCTCCCTGGCCGGTCCGACCGGCCGGGGGGTCGGTCCGGCCACTTCTAGGATGCGTGCATGTCACTCCCGCACGCGATCCTGACCGCGCTGCTCGAGAAACCGTCCTCCGGTCTCGAACTGACGCGCCGCTTCGACAAGTCGATCGGCTATTTCTGGTCGGCCACGCACCAGCAGATCTATCGCGAGCTCGGCAGGCTGGAGCAGGCGGGGCACATCCGTGCCCTGCCCGCCCCGGTTCCGGTGCGGGGACAGCGCAAGGAGTACGAGGTGCTGCCCGCGGGCCGCGCCGAACTGGCCACCTGGGTCGCCAGGTCCGAGGACCCGAAGCCGATGCGGGCCGCCCTGCTGCTGCGGATGCGGGCGGCCGCCGTGGTCGGCGCGGCGGGACTCCACGCGGAGCTGTCCCGCCATCTCGCCCTGCACCAGGAGCAGCTGGCGGAGTACCTCGCGATCGAGACGCGCGACTTCCCGGCGGAACGGCGCCGGTCGGAGCCGGACCGGCTGCGCCACCTCGTCCTGCGCGGTGGGATCGACATGGAGCGCTTCTGGGTGGAGTGGCTGACGAGCGCGCTGGCGGAGCTCGGGACGGAGTGACAGTGACGGCCGGGCGCGCCCGGAGCGTCACTCAGCGGTCCACGTGCGCGTGGACCGTCTTGCCGTCCGGTTCACTGCGGACGGTCAGGCTGTCGACGAGGCGCGACACGATGCCCAGGCCGAACCCGCCTTCCCTGCCCGGGTCCGGCGCCTTCGGGCGCGGCGGATCCGGGTTGTGGTCATGGACGTCGATGCCGATGCCGTCCCCCTCCAGGGCGAGGTCCAGGGTGCACTCGCCGTCGGCGTAGCGGATGGCGTTGGTGACCAGTTCGCTCACGACGAGGACCGCGGCGTTCTCGGTGGCCGGTGGCAGGGGACGGCCGGCGCGCAGGGCGTCACCGGCGAGACGGTGCACCTCCAGCCGTGCCCGGGCCGCGGCCCCAGGGCCTTTGAGGTCGTGGTGCCGGGAGACCGCCATCACGCTCGCTCCTCCTCTCTCTCCTCGGATCCGGACAGCCTCGGTCCTGGCCTCTGCCCGGATGCCCGGCATCCATGCGGCGCCGCGGCAGGCAGGCCGAAACCGTACGGCGGTGGGCGGCGTGCGGATGCCGGGACGCGACGGGGCGCGCACCGGCGTGGATACTGGGCCGTCGGAGTTCCATGACACGAAAGGGCGGGTATGGCCGACGACTTGGGGCGCCGTGCGACACGTCACGCGGTGGTCATCGGGGGAAGTCTCGCTGGGCTGCTGGCCGCACGGGTGCTGGCCGAGCACGCGGAGAAGGTGACGGTCGTCGAGCGCGACCGCCTTCCCGAGCGGCCGGAGGCCCGGCCGGGCGTGCCGCAGGGCCGGCACCTGCACGTCCTGATCGCGGGCGGGCAGCAGGCGCTCGACGAGCTGCTTCCGGGGTTCATGCAGGAGCTGCGCGAGCTCGGCGCGCCCAAGGTGGGCGTACCCGAGGACATGATCCAGTGGCAGAACGGCCGCTGGTTCCGCCGTACGCCCGCGACGGCGCACTTCTACACGGGCCCGCGCCCTCAGCTGGAGTGGCTGGTGCGGCAGCGGGTGCTCGCCGACCCGCGCATCGAGCTGGTCGAGGGCGTGGAGACGGTGGGGCTGACCGGCGACTCCTCGCGGGTCCGGGGCGTACGGCTGCGTGAGCGCGGGGCGGGGGCCGACAAGCAGCCGCGTACGCTCACGGCCGATCTGGTCGTGGACGCCTCGGGGCGGTCCACGAAGGCCCCGGACTGGCTGGCGGGCATCGGCGCCGAGGCCCCGCACGAGGAGACCCTCGACACGGGTCTCGCGTACGGCACCCGGGTCTACCGTGCTCCGGCCGGGGACCCGGGGACGGACGCCATGGGCTACTACATCGTGCCCAACCCGGCGCAGGTGTACGCCGGTGTCGTGCTGCCCCTGGGCGACGGGCGGCACCTGGTGACCCTGTCCGGGCTGCGCGGCGACGAACCGCCGACGGAGGAAGGCGCCTTCGAGGAGTACGCCAAGCGGTTGCCGCACCCGGTGGTCAGCGAGTGGCTGGCGCGGGCCGAACCGGTGTCCCCGGTGTACGGCTTCCGCAAGACCTCCAACATCCGGCGCCGGTACGACCGGCCGGGCCGCCGTCCGGCCGGATTCCTCGCCACGGGCGACGCGCTGTGCGCCTTCAACCCGATCTACGGGCAGGGGATGGCGGTCGCCGCGATCAGCGCGGTCGCGCTGCGCCGTGCGCTCGCCGACCCCCGGCGCACCCCGACCACCCGGCAGGTGCAGCGGGCGCTGCTCGACGCGTCCCGGCAGGCCTGGGACATCTCGGCGGGCGCCGACAAGAAGATGCCCGGCGCGACCGGCGACGCGGCCCGTACGGGGCCGATGGACAAGGCGGTCGGCTGGTATCTGAGCCGGGTGCAGGCGCGGGCGGCGGGCGATCCGGTGGTGGGGACGCCGTTCCGTGCGGCGCTCACCCTGACCGCCCCGCTGACGAGCCTCTTCGCGCCCGCGGTGGCGCGGGCGGTGCTGTTCGGGCCGGTCGTCGAGACTCCGGCGGAGCCGCCGCTGCGCCGCGACGCGTAGACACCGCACGTCGCGGGGCCCTCTGATCGGGGGCCCGCCGTGGAGCGGTTCAGGCGTCCGGTGCCGCGGCCAGCATGCCCGCGGCGACGGCCGCACCGAGCGCCGCGTAGTCGTCGGCGTTCTGGCCCGCGTAGGCGAGGGCGAAGTCGGCGACACCGCGGTCGAAGACGTCCGAGCCGCCGAGGTAGGCCGCGATGGCGATGCGGTCGCCGGAGCGGGCGTGTGCGCGGGCCAGGGCGCGGCCGCAGAGTCGCGCGTACCGCCGCAGCATGGCCGGGGACATGGTCTCCACCTCGGCGGAGCCTTTCATGTCGCGCAGTTGGCGCCAGTAGAAGTGGCGTTCCTCGGGGCCGGTCATCCAGCCGAGGAAGATGTCGCCGGCCGCCTGGACGAGGCGCTGGCCGCTGACGACCCTGCGGCCCTGGTGGCTGTAGGCGCTCGGCGCCAGGTAGGGCTCGAGGACGGACCGGCCGGCTTCCTTGATCTGGAGGATGAGCGGGTCGTGTTCGTCCCGCCCTTCGAGGAGGAGGACGAAGCAGCGGGTGCCGACGCTGCCGACGCCGACGACCTTGCGGGCGGCGTCGCGGAAGCGGTAGCGGTCGAGGAGGATCCGTCGTTCCTCGGCGAGCGAGCTGCGGTAGTCGCTGAAGATCTTGCCGAGCGTGACCCGGTCGAGGTCCGTGGTGCGTTCGAGGAGCGGCGGGTCGTCGACGATGTGCCGCACGCCGCTCGCGTCGGCCTCGGTGAGCTTGGCCAGGGCCTGGAGGCTGGTGCGGCGGCGGGCGCGGGCGAGCCGGTTCACGAAGCGGGCACGGTCGTCGCCGCGTACGAGGGGGACGAGGTCGTCGGCGGCGATCCGTTCGTACCAGACGGCGAGCTCGCCGAGATCCGCGAGGCGGCGCACGGCCGTCCGGTACGACTCGGCGGCCACCAGGGCCGCCCGGTGGGCCTTCGGCTTGGTGCTGCCGTTCTGGAGCGCGGCGACGGCGACGCTGGCGGCGAGCCGTTTGACGTCCCACTCGAAGGGCCCGGGGAGCGTCTCGTCGAAGTCGTTCACGTCGAAGAGCAGCGTCCGTTCGGGTGAGGCGTGGACGCCGAAGTTGAGGAGGTGGGCGTCGCCGCAGAGCTGGACGGTGAGCCCGGTGTGGCGCTGGGCGGCGAGGTCGGCGGCCATGACGGCCGCGGCGCCGCGGAAGAAGGCGAAGGGCGAGGCCGCCATCCGGCCGTACCGCAGGGGGACGAGGTCGGGCAGCCGGTCCTGTGACTGGCGTTCCAGCACGTCGATCGGGTGGGGGCGCTGGGAGCTGGGTATCCAGCGGCCGTGGGAGGAGCGGGGTACGCCCTTGCGGGCGGCCCTGCCCCGTGCGGCGCGCTCCGACGGTGTCGTCATCCGGCCTCACCCGCCTCTTCCGCCGCCGCGGTTCCGTGCCCGTCACCTGGTACCTCATTACAAGGTGCGCCGCTCGTTTCGGCCACTCTGCCGGACCGCACTGGCCAGATGGTTTAGACCAATGATAGAGATGGATCACGCACCCGACCCGTGCGGTCACGCTGAGCGAAGAGAGGGTCTGATCATGGCCGATCCCGATTACGAGGCGGCCGACGCGCCGCTCTATCTCCGGGTCGCCGCCGCGCTGCGCGAGGATCTCGCCCAGCGGCGGATCTCCCCCGGCAGCCGGCTCCCTTCGGAACGATCCCTGTCCCAGCGCTACCACGTGAACCGGCAGACCGTACGCAACGCGCTCCAGCTCCTCCGGGAGGAAAGACTCGTGGTCACCGACCGGCGCGGCACCTTCGCGGCCGCCGGGGCAGGGGGCGAGCCGGTCGTCCCGGCCCTGACGGCCCGCCGGCCGACGTTCCCGGGCGGGCCCCGCGCGGCCGACGCGCAGGTGCGGGCCTCGCTCACCTGGGAGCCGCCGCCCACCCCGCTGGCCCCGCGGCTGCTGCTCGCCCCGGGCGAGCCGACGCTCGTGCACCGGCACGTCGTGCTGGGACCGCACGGCGCGGCGCTCCAGCGGGCGGTGTCGTGGTTCTCCCGGCCGGCGCTCACCGAGATCCCCCAGCTGTCCCGGTACCGCCGGTACCGGGACAGCCGTCAGCAGCCGGATCTGCGGCTGCTCTACCACTGGATGCACCAGGCGGGGCTGCGGATCACCCACCGGGAGTCGGTCGGCGTACCGCCGGGCCCGGCGACGACGACGGCGGGCGGCTCGGCCCGGCTCGTCGTCCACCGGGTGGTGAGCGACCAGCACGGTCACGCCCTGGAGATCACGGACATCGACTTCTCGGCCCAGTCGGCGGCCTGGACGTACGAGTTCAGCGCCTGAGGCCGCGTTTCCGTCCGGGGCCGGGGCCGGGCCAGGGGCCGGGCGGAAAGGGGAGTCCGGCGCCTGAGACCGGGTCCGGGGCCCGGGCCGGGCGGAAAGGGAGTCCGGCGCCGGAGCGGGGCCCCGGACCCGTCCCTTCCCGTCAGACGATCCCCTCCGCGATCTCCGCCTCCTCGCGCGCCGTGCCGTACGCCGTCGGCGTGCCGTACGAGCGGCGGGCGACGTACCACCAGACGCTGGCCAGGACGAGGACGACGGCGAGCGCGATCACGGCGTAGTTCATGGTGTCCACCGTCACCGGGGCCTTCTGCGGCAGGCAGAACAGCACGGTGACGATCGCCACCCAGACGACGGCGGTCCAGCCGATCGGCTTGCTCCAGCGGCCCAGGCTCCACGGGCCGGGCGTGAACCGGTCCCCCGCGCGCAGCCGGAGGTAGATCGGGATGGCGTACGCCGGCGTGATGCCGATGACGTTGATCGCGGTGACGGCGCCGTAGGCCGTCGCCGAGTACAGCGAGGGCACGGCGAGCAGCGCGGCCACCGCCACCGCGAGCCAGACGGCCGGGACGGGGGTCTGGGTGCGGCCGCTGACCTTCCGCCAGATCGACGAGCCCGGCAGGGCGTTGTCGCGGCTGAAGGCGAAGACCATGCGGCTGGCCGCGGCCACCTCGGCGTTGCCGCAGAAGAGCTGGGCGACGATCACCACGAGGAGCAGGGCGGCGGCGCCGCCCGAGCCGAGCGCGTCCAGGAAGATCTGGGCGGGCGGGACGCCGGTGGCGCTGTTCTGCGTGGCGGAGTAGTCCTGGATCGCGAAGCTCAATCCGGCGAGCAGGGCGAATCCGGCGATCCAGGAGACCCAGATGGCCCGCACGATGCCCTTGGCTGCGGAGACGGAGGCGTTGGAGGTCTCCTCGGAGAGGTGGGCCGAGGCGTCGTAGCCGGAGAAGGTGTACTGGGCGAGGAGCAGGCCGATCGCGGCGACGTAGAAGGGGTTGGCCCAGCCGGTGTCGTTGACGAACTCGGTGAACACGAACTCCACGGACTGGTGCCGGTCGGGGACGAACGCGAGGGCGCCGACGATGACCGCCACGCCCGCCAGGTGCCACCAGACGCTGATCGAGTTGAGCACGCTGACCAGGCGGACGCCGAAGAGGTTCAGGACGGCGTGGAGCAGCAGGATGGCGAGGAAGATCAGGAAGGTGGAGCCCGCGGTGGGTTCGAAGCCCCACTGGAGGTTGAGGAAGGCTCCGGTGAAGAGGGCGGCTCCGTAGTCGATGCCGGCGATCGCGCCGAGCAGACCGAGCAGATTCAGCCAGCCGGTGTACCAGCCCCAGCGGCGCCCGCCGAGCCGGTCCGCCATGTAGTAGAGGGCGCCGGAGGTCGGGTAGGCGCTGGTGACCTCGGCGAGGGCGAGGCCCACGCACAGCACGAACAGGCCGACGCCGGCCCAGCCCCACAGCATGACGGCGGGGCCGCCGGTGCCCATGCCGAAGCCGTAGAGGGTCATGCATCCGGAGAGGACGGAGATGACCGAGAAGCTGATCGCGAAGTTGCCGAAGCCGCCCATGCGGCGGGCGAGGACGGGCTGGTAGCCGAGCTCTCTCAGCCGCGCCTCCTCGTCCTGCGCGGCGGGGGGAGCCTTGCGTATCGCGTCGGTGGGGGTGTCCGTGCGGGACATGGGGTTTTCCTCCGGGGACGGGGGTGAGCGGGAAGGGGGACGGCACGGGGGGGGGACACGGGGCTTGCCAGGGCTCTGCGGGGGACCCGTTCGGGGCGCGAGCCGTGGCGTTTCAGCCGCCGAGACAGCGGGCGCGGGCGCGCAGGAAGACCTCTTCGGCGAGCACGCGGTCGTCCGGACGCGGAGTCCGGTAGGCCCAGGGCAGCGTCGTGTAGTACGGGCCGAGCGACGCGAAGACCCGGGCGGCGTCGGTGAAGCGGAGGGCCCCGTAGAGGGCGTGCGCCAGGTGGTTGAGGTCGAGCAGGGAGGCCTCGTCGGTGTCGCAGAAGAGGAACCAGGTGTCGAGGGCGTGCCCGGCGTCCCGTACGGCGTCCTCGGCGACCCAGTGGAGGTCGAGGGCGCGTTCGTGGCCGCGTTCGCGCCGGTAGCGCTCGACGCGTACGTAGAGCGGGAGGGCGTGCAGGGCGGAGCCGACGGGCGCGGAGGAGGCCGCCCAGTGGGCGTAGTTGACGGCCTCGGAGAGCGGTCCGGGGCGCCGGCCGTAGACGAACTGGAGCATGCGGTGGTGCGCTTCGCGGTTGTGCGGGTCGCGCTTCTCCACCTCGGCGAGCAGACCCCAGGGCCCGGGCGGCAGCATGGGGCCCGGCGGCGAGAGCCGGTGTTCGGCCATGCGCTGGTGTTCGTCGAGGGCGGCGAGGGCGATCAGGCCCACCCAGGGCACGGGGTCCGCGGGTGCCAGGTCGGCGGCCTCGCGGCAGGCGGTCCAGGCCTCCTGCCAGAGCTCCCTGGTGCGGGTGTGGCCCGCCCGGTGGGCGCGTACGGCCCGTTCGACGGTGACGCGGCTGTGCATGATGCCGGCGGCGGGGCTTCCGGGCTGCTCGGCGCGCCACGTGTGGACGACGTCGGTGCCGGCGGCGACCGCGGCGAGAACCTGGGTGCGGCGGGTCCAGGCGTCCCAGTCGGCCGTCTCGCCGAGGAGCCGGGCCATCGCCACCCAGCGGCCGGTGCGCAAGTCCTGGACGGCGTTGCGCAGGGCGTGGTCGTGGCCCGCGGGGTGGTAGACGGGCCGGAAGCCGTGTCCGGCCATCAGGGCGTGCGTCGTGGTGTGGATGACATGGGTCCTCAGTGGATGGAGGGGGGTGGTCAGTCCCCCGGCGGGCGTCCCGGCCGTGATCGGCGATCACTATAGAGGGCACTGGATGCGACCGGTCCACTTTCCTCTGTGACCGTAACTATTCGGCCAGCGACCGAATTTGACCTACCATCAGGTAGGGTCGCGGGACCTGACGGGGTCTCCCGCGGAGGCTTGACGGAGGGCCGCCGTGGCGGCACTCTGACCCTTTTCCGTGATCGTCCGGTCACGGAACGGTCCAGGGACAGGAGCAGCACGATGACGGGCGGCCCGGTACTCGCCGTCGACCAGGGAACCTCGGGCACCAAGGCACTCGTCCTCTGTCCCGAGCGCGGAGTCATCGGCAGCGGAACGGCACCGGTACGGCCCCGCCACCTGCCGGGCGGCCTGGTCGAGGTCGACCCGCGTGAGCTGTACGACTCCGTGGTGGCCGCCGGACGGACCGCGCTCGCCGAGGCGGGCACACCCGTCGTCGCCGTGGGTCTCGCCAACCAGGGCGAGACCGTCCTCGCCTGGGACCCCGCCACCGGCGAACCGCTCACCGACGCCCTCGTGTGGCAGGACCGCAGGGCGGCCGGAGTCTGCGCCGGACTCGACGCCCACGCGGACCGGCTGCGCCACCTCACGGGGCTTCCGGTGGACCCGTACTTCGCCGCACCGAAGATGGCCTGGATCCGCCGCCACGCCACCCGCGCCGGCACCGTCACCACCAGCGACGCCTGGCTCGTCCACCGGCTCACCGGCGCCTTCGTCACCGACGCGGCGACCGCGGGACGGACCGGACTCCTCGACCTCGACACGGTCGCCTGGTCGAAGACCGCCCTCGGCCTCTACGGCCTCGACGGCGAACGGCTCCCCCAGGTCGTCGACTGCGACACGCCCGTCGGCACCACCCGCGCCTTCGGCCCGCCGCTGCCGCTCACCGGCCTGCTGGTCGACCAGCAGGCGGCCCTGCTCGCCCAGAGCGCCGACGACCCGGCCGCCGCCAAGTGCACGTACGGCACGGGCGCCTTCCTCCTCGCCCAGACCGGACCGGAGCCACGGCGCGCCGCCTCCGGCCTGGTCAGCTGTGTCGCCTGGCGGCTCGGCGGACAAGTCACCCACTGCCTGGACGGGCAGGTGTACACGGTCGCCTCGGCGGTGCGATGGCTCACCGACCTCGGCGTCATCGCGGGGGCGGCGGAGATCGACTCCGTCGGCGGCGGGGTACCGGACAGCGGCGGGGTCACCTTCGTCCCCGCGCTCGCCGGGCTCGCCGCGCCCTGGTGGCGGGGCGACGTCCGGGGCTCGCTCACCGGCCTCGGCCTCGACACCACACCGGGACATCTGGTGCGCGCGCTGTGCGAGGGCATCGCCGCGCAGGTCGTCGAGCTCGCCGCGGCCGTCGCCGCCGACCGGGGCGCGCCGCTGACCTCGCTGCGCGCGGACGGCGGGCTCACGCGGTCCGCGCTGCTCATGCAGACCCAGGCGGACCTGCTTCAACTGCCGGTGGAGGTCTCCTCCCTGCCCGACGCGACGGCGCTCGGGGTGGGCGCGGTGGCCCGGCTCGGACACGACCCGGGGCTCACGCTCCGCGAGGCCGTGCCGGAGTGGAAGCCCTCGGCGGTGTACGAGCCCCGCATCTCGGGTGACGAGGCCGCCACGCGGCTCGCCCGGTTCCGTACCGAGGTGGCGGCGCTGGTCGAGCGGGCGGGGGCGGATCCGGACGCCGCGGGAAGCCCGGCCGGCAGCTCGATCGGCACCTCCGCCGGCACCTCCGCCGGCACTCCTGCCGGCACCGACGGCTCCGGCTCCGGCTCCGGCTCCGGCTCCGGCTCCGGCTCCGGCTCCGTATGAGCGTCACCCGCAGCGGCCCCCTCCCCACCGGTGACGACGCGGCGTACGACGTCGTGGTCGTCGGCGCCGGTGTCGTCGGCGCCGCCATCGCCCGGGCGCTCGCACGCCACCCGCTGCGGGTCGCGCTCGTGGAGGCCGCGAACGACGTCGGCGACGGCACCTCGAAGGCCAACACGGCCATCCTGCACACCGGTTTCGACGCCGTCCCCGGCACCCTGGAGGCGCGCCTCGTCCGTGACGGCCACCGGCTGCTCTCGGCGTACGCACGGGAGACCGGCATACCCGTGGAGCCGCTCGGCGCCCTGCTCGTCGCCTGGGACGAGGGGCAGCGCGCCACTCTCCCCCGCCTCGCGGAGAAGGCCGCGCGCAACGGCCACCGCACGACCCGGCTGCTCTCCGCCGCCGAACTCCACGCCAGGGAACCCCACCTGGGCCAGGGGGCGCTCGCCGCGCTCGACGTGCCGGGCGAGTCGGTGATCTGCCCGTGGACGACCACCCTCGCGTACGCCACCCAGGCCGTCCGTTCCGGGGTGGCCCTGCATCTGAACTGCCGGGTGGAGAAGGTGCGTGCGGGCGATCCGTACCACCGCCTGGTGACCCGGCGCGGGGTCCTGCGGACCCGTCACCTCGTCAACGCCTGCGGACTCCACGCCGACGCCTTCGACGCGCTGCTCGGCCGCGAGGACTTCATTGTCACGCCGCGCCGCGGCCAGCTGCTCGTCTTCGACAAGTTCGCCCGCGACCTGGTACGGCACATCCTGCTGCCCGTACCCGGCCCCCTCGGCAAGGGGGTGCTCATCGCGCCGACGGTGTACGGAAACGTCATGCTCGGGCCCACCGCCGAGGACCTGGACGACAAGACCGCCACCGGCACGACGGCGGAGGGGCTCGCCGGCCTGCGCGAGCAGGGCGGCCGGATCCTCCCGGCCCTCCTCGACGAGGAGGTCACGGCCGTCTACGCGGGACTGCGGGCCGCCACCGGGCAGGACGACTACCGGATCGCCGCCCACCCCGCTCTGCGGTACGTCACGGTGGGCGGGATCCGGTCCACCGGACTCACCGCCTCCCTGGCCATCGCCGAGCACGTGCTCGGGCTGCTCGCCGACTGCGGGCTCGACCCGGGCCCCGAGCGGCCGCTCGCCCGGCTCCGGATGCCGAACCTCGGCGAGGCCTTCGCCCGCCCGTACCGCGACGCCCGGCTCATCGCCCGGGAGCCCGCGTTCGGTGCGATCGTCTGCCACTGCGAGCGGGTCACCCGCGGCGAGATCCGGGCGGCGCTCACCTCGACGATCCCGCCCGGGGGCCTCGACGGGCTGCGCCGCCGCACGCGCGCGCGTGGCGGCCGCTGCCAGGGCCATGCCTGCGGCGCCGAGGTACGGGCCCTGTTCGAGGAGTACGGGAAGGGTGCCCGGTGAACCGTACGGTCGACGTCCTCGTGGTGGGCGCGGGACCCGCCGGGCTCGCCGCGGCCGCCCGGCTCGCGGCGACGGGAGCGGGCCGCGTCGAGGTGCTGGAGCGGGAGGAGGCCGCGGGCGGGACCCCTCGGCACTGCGCCCGTACGGGATTCGGCGTGGACGCCCTCGGACGCCCCCTCGACGGTCCGGGCTACGCGCGGCGTGCGGTGCGGGCGGCACTGCGGGCCGGGGCCACCGTCCGTACGGGCGTGTCGGCGACCGGCTGGTCGGGGCCGCTCACCCTCGACCTCACCGCCCCGACCGGGCTCGAACGTGTCAGGGCCCGCGCGGTCGTCCTCGCGACCGGGGCACGCGAACGGCCCCGCAGCGCCCGGCTCGTACCGGGTTCGCGGCCCGCCGGGGTGCTGACCACGGGCGAACTCCAGCGGACGGTCCTCCGCTTCGGCGCGCGGCGGGAGCACATCGGGCGGCGGGCGGTGGTCGTCGGCGGTGACCCCGTGGCCCGCGCCGCCGTGCGGACACTGCGTACGGCCGGGGTGGACGTGGTCGCCGTCGTGACGGAAGACGCCGGTCGCCGGGCCGCGTTCGGGGCCGTTCCGGTGGTCGGCGGCGCCGTCGTGACGGAGCTCCTCGGGCGCGGCCGGCTGAGCGGGGTCGCGATCCGGGACCGGGACGGCCGTACGGGCACGCTGCGGTGTGACACCGTGGTCTTCACCGGCGACTGGATCCCGGACCACGAACTGGCCCGCGCCCGCGGCCTGCCGCTCGCCCCGGGCACCCGGGGGCCGGTGACGGACGGCGCGTTCCGCACCGCCGAGCCGGGCGTCTTCGCGGTCGGCAACGTCCTGCGCGGGGTGGAACCGGCGCCGGTGGCCGCCGCGGAGGGCCGGGCGGTGGCGGCCGCCGTACGGGAGCGGCTCGACGGAGGTCCCTGGCCCCCGGCCGGGGTGCCGGTGGTGACGGCGGGACCGCTGCGGTGGGTGACGCCCGGCCTCCTCGGCGCGGAGGCGGCGGTTCCCCTCCTTGTCCGGGCGGAGCGCCCGCTCGTACGTCCTGTGGTGACCGTCGCTCAGGACGGCGCCCCGCTGCGCCGGGAACGGCTGAGCGGGTCGCTCGCTCCCTGGCGTTCGGTACGGCTCCCGCCGCACTGGACGAGCGGCGTGGACCTCGAAGGCGGACCGGTGGTCGTCAGCGCGGAGGCGTGAGACGGGGGCGGACGTACGGGGGCCCGGCGTACGGCGGCCGGGCGTACGAAAGCCGGGCGTACGGGGGCCCGGGCCGGCGCGTGGGGCATCGGGAGCGTGCGAGTCCGGCGGCGCGCGCCGCTGCCGTGGCGACCGGACCTTCGGCGACACTGGGCGGCATGCCGGACAAGCGCAGCGCGGGTCTTCTGGTCTTCCGCCGTACGACGGACGGCGGCGTCGAGGTCCTCATCGGTCATATGGGCGGGCCCTTCTGGGCGTCCCGTGAGCAGGCGGCCTGGTCGATCCCCAAAGGGGAGTACGAGCCGGACGAGGCTCCGGAGGCGGCGGCGCGCCGCGAGTTCCAGGAGGAACTGGGGCTTCCGGCCCCCGGGGGCGAGTGGTTCGACCTCGGCGAGTCCCGGCAGCGCAACGGAAAGCTCGTCACCGTCTGGGCGGTCGAGGGCACGCTCGACCCCGGCAGGGTCGTACCCGGCACCTTCACCGTGGAGTGGCCTCCCCGGTCCGGTGTCCAGGCCGAGTTCCCGGAGATCGACCGGGTGGGCTGGTTCACGCCCGAGGCGGCCGCTCCGCTGCTCGTGGCGGGCCAGCGGGTCTTCCTCGAACGGCTCGTGGCACACCTCGGCGGGCGGGGCTGAGCCCGATTGTCAGACCCGTACGAGAGGGTGGTCAGCGCCGAACTGTCGAGAGGGAGCCCGACATGACCACGTTCACCGCAAGCGAGCGCGCGGCCGCCCAGGCGTACCTGCGGCTGCTCGAATCCACCCAGGCCGTGCTGACCGATCCACAGCTCGCCCCGTACGCGGGGGTGATGCTCACGAATCCGATGGCCGAGGCGGACGAGGCGCTCCGCGCCGCGGGCCTCGCGGGGAACGAGGACCGGCTGCTGCGGCTCGTCTCGTCCCTGCGGGCCTCCCCCGCGACCGCGTGGGGGCGGGCCGGCTGAGACGACTGTTGCCCCGCACGCGCCGTGGTTCCGTCAGCCGCCCGGCCGGACGGGGAGCGTCCGGACGCTGTTGCCGACGAAGCCGGCGTGGCGGGGGAGCTCGGTCTCCGGCGCGGCCGGGTCCAGGTCGGGGAGGCCGGTGAAGAGCGCTTCCAGGGCGATGGCCGCCTCCATCCGGGCCGGCGGCGCGCCGAGGCAGCAGTGGGGCCGTGGCCGAGCGAGAGGTGCTTCGGCGCCCCGGCGCGGGTGAGGTCGAAGCGGTCGGCGTCCGGGCCGCGGGCCTTCGTGTCCCGGCCCGCGGCGGAGTATCCGGCGAGGACCGGGGTCACCCCCGGTCCGGGCGGGCGGAGTTGTGCGGGGCGCCGGCCTCCCCGGGCGCGGTGGCGGCCCCGCCCCTGCCGAGGAGTTCGGCCAGGCCGCGGCGGGTGGCGGCCACGACGACCCGGTCCCCCGGTCCGAGGACGCGCTCGGGCCGCAGACGCCAGCCCTGGCCCCGGTCGGTGGCCGACCCGGAGGACGTGGCAGCGCCGTCCAGGGCGATGACCCGCCAGGCGCCCGCGTGGAAGGCGTCGGCCACCGTGAGTCCGTCCAGGAGCGGGTGGTCCGCGACGTCCACAGCGGCGAAGAGGAGGACCCGGCGCTCGACCGGGACGGCGCCGAGCACCTGTCGGCCCAGCATGGCGCCGGCGAAGGCGGGCGCGGCGAGGTGGGAGACGCTGCGGCTGCGGGTGAGGGCCGCGGGGTGGGCGGTACGCAGGGTGCGGAAGACGGCGGTGGCGAAGTCGTCGTCGTACAGGCGCAGGACGACCCGCAGGTCCGGGGTGACGGCGCGGGCGGAGAGGGCTGCCTCGAGGTTGGTGATGTCGACGCTGGTCAGGGCGAGGAGGGCGTGGGCGCGGTGGATCCGGGCGGCCTCCAGGACGCCCTCCTCGGTGACGTCGCCGATCACGGTGGGAACGCGCAGCCGCCGGGCGACGGCGATGCCACGGGCCTCCGGGTCGGACTCGACGCACACCACGGGGATGCCGAGCCTGCGCAGCCGGGCGAGGACGCGGGTGCCGACCTTGCCGAGTCCGAGGAGGACGACGTGCCCGGAAAGCCCCCGGGGAGGACGGCGCAGGGTGGTCGCCGTGCGGAAGGTGCCGAGGCCTTCGATGACGGCGGCGACGATCACCGGCAGCAGGAGCAGTCCCACGAACCCCGCGAGGATCTGGAGGACCTGTCGGCCGGTCGGCTCCCCGACGGCCGGATCGCCGATGGCGAAGATGTCGAGCAGCGTCAGATAGGCGGCGTGCAGCGGGTGGTCGCCGGTGGTGAGGGTGGAGGCGAGCGCGAGCCCGAGGACGGCGGCGGCCGCTCCGGCCAGGGACCAGCGCAGCCGCCGGGAGAAGAGGGAGGCGACGGGCAGCGCGGAGGCGGCGAGGCGGCCGGGCGACAGGGCCGGTCCCGCCGCCGTGACCGCTTCGAGGGTGACGGCGGCGCGGCCGGTGGCGGCGGCCACCGTCCGGTCGTCGGGCAGCAGCCGGGGCCCCTCGTCGCCGCTGCGCTCGGAGCCCTCGCAGCCCGCCGGGTCGCCGGCCGTGGCGGAGAGCAGGGCGAGCGTGCACAGGCCGGGATCGGGCGCCTCGCCCTCGGCGGGCAGCCGCTCGACGGCGTGCAGCAGCAGACCGCCCGCCTGGACCACCTTGCTGGTGCCCGCGACGGCGGCCGCGGCGAGGCCGGGAGCCGCGGTGTCGACGTCGGAGAGGACCGTGGTGGCGGCGTCGAGCTTCTCGGGGTCGAGGCCCGGTTCGACGACGGCGGCGGCCTGGTCGAGGAGGGTTTCGAGGTGTTGTCCGAGTTTGCGGTTGTAGAGGCGGATGACCAGGCGCAGCCGGGGGTTGAGGCGGCGGGCGGTGAGTGCGGCCCGGATGTTGGTCTCGTCGTCCTCGTGGACGAGGGCGAGCGCGGCGGCCCGCTCCACCCCGGCGTCCGTGAGGGCCCGGTCGTCGGCCTCCGCCGCTTCGACAACCCGGAGGGCGCCGGTGGGTTCGCCGTCCGCGCCGGCCCCCTCGGTGGGGGCCTGGGCGGAGGTGGCGCCGGCAGTCGTACGGGTGACGGCGGCGGTGACCCGCCCGAAGAGGGCCATCGCCCGGCCCGCCCGGGCGGTGGGCGTGCGCGGGGCGTCCGGCCGCTGCGGCACCAGGAGGGTGACCCGCTCGCCGTAGACCTCGTGCAGCTCGCCCGCCAGCCGGTGGGCGAGGGCGTCGTCCCCGCAGACGATCATGTGCCCGGCCGGGCCCCGGCCGGACTGCCGGTCGGACCTGAGGGCAGGCGCGGCGGAGAAGCCGCCGCCGGGTGCGCCGCCGGTGCTCCCCGGGGGCCTGGCGGGGCCGGGGACGGTCCGGGAGGTCTGCTCGACGGGGGGCGCTCCGGCGGTTCCGGCCGGAACCGCGCTGCTCTGATACGGGTGTGAGGGCACGTCACCAGCATGCCCTGCGGCACCGACAGCGGGCCGACGGTGGGCGTACCACCCGGGCGGACTCACGACGCGCCACCGTACGCCACGCCCGCTCCCCCGGTCGGCGCACTCCGATCTGCGCGTCCCGCTCCTGCTTCCTACGGTGGCTGAATGATCGTCACGTCAGCTGTCCGTCATGCCGCCGCCGGTACCGCGGCGGTGCTGTTCGTACTGCCCGTTCCGGCGGCCGCCGCGTCCCCACTCACCCCGGCCGAGTCCGTCACCTCCGTGACAGCGGCGTCCTCCGTCCTGCGGGACTCCCCGGCCGGTGCGGTCGGAGAACCCACGCCACCGGCGCGGCAGTACGTCGACCGAGCGCGGCTCGACCGGAAGGGCACGCAGGTGGAGCGGCTGGCGGGCGCGCCCGCCGTCCCGTCGGTCTCGGCGCTGTCGTGGGTGGTGGCGGACGCGTCGTCGGGCGAGGTGCTCGCCGCGCGGAACGCGCACCGCAAGCTGCCGCCGGCCAGCACTCTCAAGGCACTGTTCGCCCTGACCGCGCTCCCCCGCCACGACCCGTCCGAGCAGCACGTCGTGGCCGATTCCGAGCTGGCCGGGATCGGGGACGGCAGCAGCCTGGTCGGGGTGAAGGAGGGGTACACGTACAAGGTCTCCGACCTTTGGAACGGCGTGTTCCTCAGCTCGGGGAACGACGCGGTGCACGTCCTGGCCGCGATGAACGGCGGCTGGGAGGCGACGGCCCGCCAGATGCAGGAGAAGGCCAGGTCCTTGGGCGCCCTGGACACGCACGTGGTGTCCCCGGATGGCTACGACGCCCCGGGCCAGGTGTCCTCGGCGTACGACCTGGCGGTGTTCGGCCGGGCCGGGCTCCAGGACCCGGCGTTCACCCGGTACTGCTCGACGGCGTACGCGGACTTCCCGGCGGGCTCCTGGTCGTACGGCATCGCCAACACCAACCGGCTGCTTACGGGCGCGGACGGCGTGGCCCGCTACCCGGGGCTCATCGGGATCAAGAACGGCTACACGAGCCACGCGGGCAACACGTTGATCTCGGCGGCCCGGCGCGGCGACCGGACCCTGGTCGTCACGGTGATGAACCCCCAGGGCGGCGGCGGGCTCGCCGTCTACGAGGAGGCGCGGGAACTCCTCGACTGGGGCTTCGAGGCGGCGGGGCGGGTGCGGCCGGTGGGCTCGCTGCTTCCCGTACGGACGGAGGCGAAGGAGGCGAAGGAGGCGAAGAGGGCTTCCGGCGAGCGGGCGGTGGCGGCAGCCCGCGGCGGGAGGGCCGCGGAGCCGGACGTGCGGGCGGCGCCCCGGGCCGGGGCGGAGGCGGCCGTCGCTGCCGGCGAGGACCCGGCGGGCGAGTCCACCGCCGCCTCGGCCGGCCTTCCGCTGACCCTGGTCGGCTCGGCCTGCGCGGCGGCCGTCGCCCTGTGGGGCCACCGGCGCAGGGCGGCCCGCCGGGCGGAGTGACGCGATGCCGGGCCGGACGCCGGCGCGGCGGGTCACCGAGCGGTTCCGTGAGGCGAACGGCGACCGTCCGAGGCCCTGGCGGCCGGGCCGGATCCCTCCCCGGAGTGGCGCGCCACGCTCCACGCGCGCGTGGACGAGCTCGACGCCCTGGAACCGGCGTTCACGGACGACGACCGTCTGCGCTTCGGCGGCCCGACCTCGCGGGACAGGTGCGTGGACGCGCCGTGGGCCCTGTTCCCGTACGGCGGCCCGGCGGCGTGCCCCCGGGCCGCCCCGCCGCCCGGGCAGCCACCGATGGACCGCCGGGCCGCCTGACCTCCCGTCAGACGCCGACGTACGCGGCCAGGTGCTCGCCCGTGAGGGTGGAGCGGGCGGCCACGAGTTCGGTGGGGGTTCCCTCGAAGACGACGCGGCCGCCGTCGTGACCGGCGCCGGGGCCGAGGTCGATGATCCAGTCGGCGTGGGCCATGACGGCCTGGTGGTGCTCGACGACGATGACCGACTTGCCGGAGTCGACGAGCCGGTCGAGGAGGCCGAGCAGCTGCTCCACATCGGCGAGGTGCAGACCGGTGGTCGGCTCGTCGAGGATGTAGATTCCGCCCTTCTCGCCCATGTGCGTGGCCAGCTTGAGCCGCTGGCGCTCGCCGCCGGACAGCGTGGTCAGCGGCTGGCCGAGGCTGAGGTAGCCGAGGCCCACGTCGGCGAGCCGGGCGAGGATGCGCTGCGCGGCCGGGGTGCTCGCCTCGCCCGGGCCGAAGAACTCCAGGGCCTCGGTCACGGGCATCGCGAGCACCTCGCTGATGTCACGGCCGCCGAGCAGGTAGGCGAGTACGGCCGCCTGGAATCGCTTGCCCTCGCAGTCCTCGCAGGTGGAGGAGACGCCGGCCATCATCCCGAGGTCGGTGTAGATGACGCCCGCGCCGTTGCATGTGGGGCAGGCGCCCTCCGAGTTGGCGCTGAACAGCGCTGGCTTCACGCCGTTGGCCTTGGCGAACGCCTTTCGGATCGGGTCGAGCAGCCCGGTGTACGTGGCCGGGTTGCTGCGGCGGGAGCCGCGGATCGGGCTCTGGTCGATCGAGACGACGTCCTCGCTCGGGCGGATCGACCCGTGCACGAGCGAGCTCTTGCCGGAGCCGGCGACGCCGGTGACGACGGCGAGGACCCCGAGCGGGATGTCGACGTCGACGTTCCGCAGGTTGTGCGTGGCCGCGCCCCGGATCTCCAGGGTGCCGGTCGGCTTCCGGACCTCGTCCTTGACGGCGGCCCGGTCGTCGAGGTGGCGGCCGGTGACGGTGTCCGCGGCCCGCAGCCCGTCGAGTGTGCCCTCGTAGCAGACGGTGCCGCCCGCCGTGCCGGCTCCGGGTCCGAGGTCGACGACGTGGTCGGCGATCGCGATCGTCTCCGGCTTGTGCTCCACGACGAGCACCGTGTTGCCCTTGTCGCGCAGCTGGAGCAGCAGGTCGTTCATCCGCTGGATGTCGTGCGGGTGGAGACCGATGGTGGGCTCGTCGAAGACGTAGGTGACGTCGGTGAGCGAGGAGCCGAGGTGCCGGATCATCTTGACGCGCTGAGCCTCGCCGCCGGAGAGCGTGCCTGCCGGCCGGTCGAGGGAGAGATAGCCGAGGCCGATCTCCACGAACGAGTCGAGGGTCAGCTGGAGCGCGGTGAGCAGCGGCGCCACCGAAGGCTCCTTGAGGCCGCGTACCCAGGTGGCCAGGTCGCTGATCTGCATCGCGCAGGCGTCGGCGATGCTGATCCGCTTGATCTTGGAGGCCCTGGCGCCCTCGGCGAGCCGGGTGCCGTCGCACTCGGGGCAGGTGGTGAAGGTCACGGCCCGCTCGACGAACGCTCTGATGTGCGGCTGCATCCCCTCCTTGTCCTTGGCGAGGAACGACTTCTGGATCCTCGGGATCAGCCCTTCGTACGTCATGTTGATGCCCGCGATCTTCATGCGGGTCGGCTCGTGGTGGAGGAAGGCGTGCAGTTCCCTCTTGGTGTACTTGCGGATCGGCTTGTCGGCGTCGACGAGGCCGGACTCGCTGTAGAGCCGGTAGTTCCAGCCGCCCTGGGTGTAGCCGGGGATGGTGAGCGCGCCCTCGGCGAGCGACTTGGTGTCGTCGTAGAGCTGGGTGAGGTCGATGTCGGAGACGGAGCCCCGGCCTTCGCATCGCGGGCACATGCCGCCGGTGCGGTTGAAGGTGGCCTTCACGGCCTTCTTGTCGCCGACCTCGACGGTGATCGCTCCGCTGGCCCGGACCGAGGGGACGTTGAAGGCGTACGCGCTGGGCGGGCCGATGTGCGGCTTGCCGAGGCGGCTGAAGAGGATGCGGAGCATCGCGTTGGCGTCGGTGGCGGTGCCCACCGTGGAGCGCGGGTCGGCGCCCATCCGCTGCTGGTCGACGATGATCGCGGTGGTCAGCCCGTCGAGTACGTCGACCTCGGGCCGTGCCAGGGTCGGCATGAAACCCTGGACGAAGGAGCTGTACGTCTCGTTGATCAGCCGCTGCGACTCCGCGGCGATCGTGTCGAAGACGAGGGAGCTCTTGCCCGAGCCGGAGACGCCCGTGAAGACCGTGAGCCGGCGCTTCGGGATCTCGATGCTGACGTCCTTGAGGTTGTTCTCCCGCGCGCCGTGCACGCGGATCAGGTCGTGCCGGTCGGCCGGGTGCGGCGGCTGCCTGTCCGTCCTGGGGGCCTTGCTCATCATCTCTCCAGCTGTCGCACGGGGTTCCTGGCTGTCACGCTAGTGGCGGCCGGGCGGCGACGCTTCTCACATCCTGATCGATCCCGGGTTCCGGGTCCGCGGGTTCGGCGTGCTTTGGTGTGGTTCGGCGCGGTTCGGTGCGGTTCGGAGTGGTCGGTGCGGTTCGGAGTGGTCGGCGCGGTTTCAGTGCGGTTCAGGCCCCCGGGAGGCCTTCCAAGGCCTGCCGGGACGGCGGGCGGGTTCCGGCCACATAGCGTTCGGCGGCGTGGACGGCCTCGCGGGCGGTGCGTTCTCCCATCAGGACGCACAGGGTGTACGCCGTGTCCTCGAAGCGCCGGCGCGCCGACAGGTCGCACGGCCTGGCCAGCACGGTCCGCTCCTGCGCGCGGTAGTGCCGGAGCAGCCGGTCGACCGTGTTCCTGTCGGGCAGCAGCATGGGGTCCTCCTGTCGCGTGAGTCTGTCCTGAGTCGCTCCATAGTCCCGGTCGTCCGCCACGCCCGCGACCCGCACGGACACAGTGGGTGACGACACCCCCGCGGCGCCGTTCCGGACCGGGTCGCCGGGCCCTGCCCGGCGTGCGCTCCGGCCGTGCATGGCGGAGGGTCGAAGACATGAACCCGAGCGCGATTTCGCGGGTGGTCGTCACCGGCGCCACCGGCAATGTGGGCACCAGCCTGGTCCGGGTCCTGGCGGACGAGCCGCGCGTCGGCTCGGTCCTGGGGCTCGCCCGCCGCCGGCCCGACCTCGACCTCCCCGGGGTCGAGTGGGCCGAGGTGGACCTCTCCCGAGAGGGGGACGAACCCCGGCTGGAGGGGTACCTCGCCGACGCGGACGCCGTCGTGCACCTGGCCTGGCGGTTCGGGCCGACCCACGACCCGGTGGAGACCTGGCGGACGAACGTCCTGGGCTCGGTGCGTGTCTTCGACGCCGTCGCGGCGGCGCGCGTGCCGGCCCTGGTGTACGCCTCCTCGGTCGGGGCGTACTCCCCCGGCCCTCCGGGCGGTGCCCCGGTCTCCGAGGCATGGCCGACGCACGGCTGGCCGGGCGCCGCGTACACCCGGGAGAAGGCCTATCTGGAGCGGGTCCTCGACACCTTCGAGCGGGACCATCCGCTGACCCGGGTGGTCCGGATGCGTCCGGCCTTCCTCTTCAAGGAGGAGTCGGCGAGCGAGCAGCGGCGGATCTTCGCGGGGCGGTTCTTCCCCGGCCCGCTGATGCGGCCCGAACTGCTGCCGCTGCTGCCGGAGTTCGACGGGCTGCGGTTCCAGGTCCTGCACACGGAGGACGCCGCGGACGCGTACCGGCGAGCGCTGCTGCGGGACGTCCGCGGGGCGTTCAACCTGGCCGCCGAGCCGGTGATCGACGGGGCGGCCCTGGGCGAGCTGCTGCACGCCCGGCCGGTACGGGTGCCGGCGGCCGCGGTGCGGGGCGCCCTGTCGGCGGCCTGGCACCTGCGGCTCGCCCCGGCCTCCCCCGGGCTCTTCGACGCCCTGCGCCACATGCCGCTCCTGGCGACGGAGCGGGCCCGGCAGGAGCTTGGCTGGGAGCCGTCGCGGAGTTCCCTGGAAGCTCTGGGAGCGTTCCTGCGCGGGGTGCGCGCGGGCGCGGGAGACGCGACGCGCCCTCTGACGGGCCACCGCGTCGGCTGACGGGCCACTCGCCTTCGGCGGAGGGCGTCCGGACGAGCTCCGGGCATCCTCCGCCGCCGCGCCCCCGCAGGCCGTCAGCGGGCCGGTCGGCGAGGCGGATCGCGGCGCCCGCCGCCTCGCGGCCCGGTGGCGTGCTGGCGTCGCACGACCGCGCCGACGTCGAGCCGGCGGGCGAACTCGGGGCCGACGGTCAGACGTCCGACCGGGCGCCGGCGGCGTCAACGGTGCGGTACGGGCCGCCTGTCCCGCCGTGCGGGATAATGCGCGCATGCGCATTTCAGCCAGGGCCGACTACGCGGTGCGTGCCGCCCTCCAGCTCGCCGCCGCCGGGGACGCGGGGCCGCTGAAGGCCGAGGCCATCGCCGAGGGCGAGGGCATCTCGCACAAGTTCCTCGAAGGCATCCTCGGCGACATGCGCAAGGGCGGTCTGGTGCAGAGCCGGCGCGGCGGCAACGGCGGCTACTGGCTGGCCAGGCCCGCGGAGTCGATCTCGGTCGCGGAGGTCATCCGCTGCGTGGACGGCCCTCTGGTCTCCGTCCGGGGGGAACGGCCGCCCGACCTGTCGTACACCGGACCGGCCGAGTCCCTGCTCCCCCTCTGGATCGCTCTCCGGGCGAGCGTCCGTGAGGTGCTCGGGGTGTCCCTGGCCGAGGTGGCGGCGGCCGAGCTGCCGGCCGGGATCGTCGCGCTCACGGACGACCCGGAGGCCTGGACCAACCCCTGAGTGGCGGCGGTGTCAACCCCGCCCGGCCTGTTCCTTCTTGACCTCGTCTCATGTATCGGGACGGCACTGTCCACCCTTCGGACGCCCCTTGGGGCGGGGCATCCCTCTCTGCCGCCATCCCTACTATTCCAGTGGGGATACTAGGGATCATGTGAGGTGACGTGAGCACGCCGAGGAAATCGCCGAGGAGACCAGCGATACGCACCGCCTCCGCACCGGCCGGCGTTCCGGGTGGCCATCCCGCCGACCGGCCCGCCGACGACGGGATCTGGTCCCGCGTCACCCGCGAACTCGCGGACGACCTGGCCGTCGACGCCCTCGCCAGGGACCGGGCGGGGAAGGCGCCCTTCGACGAGGTCGCCCGGCTCCAGGAGGCCGGCCTTCCCGCCCTGCTCACGGCACCGCGACCGGACCGGCGTGGCGCCGACTGGCGGGCCGCGTGTGCGGTCGTACGGGAGATCTCCGCCGCCGACAGCTCGGTCGGCGAACTCCTCGCCCACCACTACGTGCTGTCCTGGACCAGCCGCCTCTTCGGCCCCGCCGAGAAGTCCGGCACCTGGCGAGAGCCGGACAGCGGGCGAGAGCCGGACAGCGGGTGGCGGTCCGGCACCCGGGGTCGCGCCACCGGGCCCGCGCGGAGATCCAGTACCGGGCGCACCACCGGCCCCGCGGGGAACTCGCGCACCACGGGTCATGCCGTCGGGCCCACGCTCGACGTCCGTACGGCCGAGGAACGCTGGCTGCTCGCCGGCGGTGTCGAACCGCCGCGCGACGAGACCGGACCCGGGCTCGTGCTCACCCCCGCCGAGGACGGCGCCGGATGGATCCTCGACGGGAGCCGTGCCTTCGCCTCCGCCGTGACCGTGGCCGACCGGCTCGTCGTCGGGGCCCGCACCGTCGGCACGGGCGAGCTGCTCGTCGTCCTGGTGGATCCGGCAGGGCCCGGGGTGTTCACCGACGGCGGGGCGGACCGGGTGGGACAGCGCCTCTCGGGCGCGGGCACCGTCACCTTCGACCGGGTCCCGGTGCGACCCGAGGACGTCCTCGGCGCCCTCCCCCACGACGAGCACGCCGTCGCCCCCTTCACCACCCTCGCGCCGCCGGCCCTGCGACTGCTCCTCGCGCACGTCGGGCTCGGCATCGCCGAGGGGGCGCTCGCCGAGGCCCGGGACCTCCGCAGGGCCGGGCAGGCGGCACCGGCACCGGCGGGCCGCCCGGGAGGCCCCACGGGTGCGGACGGATCCGAGCCGGTCGGCGCCGGGGACGACCCGTACCTCCTCCTCGCCTACGGGGAGCTGGCGACGGCCGCGCACGCCGCCGCCGCGGTGGTGGAGCGGGCGACGGACGCCCTCGCCCACGGTCTGCGCGCCGCCCGCTCGCTCGGCGCGGAGGAACGCGCCGACATCGCCGTCCTGGTGGCGGCGGCCGAGACGGTCACCGGCCGGGCGGCCGTGCACATCACCACCCGCGTCCTCGAACTCGTCGACGGCACGGCGGGCGCCGACGTCCGCACCGGCGGCCCCGGCTTCGACCGCTTCTGGCGCAACGCCCGTACGCTGACCGCCCCCACACAGGCGGCCCACCGGCTCCGCGACATCGGGGACCACTACCTCAACGGCACCCACGCGCGGCTCACCCCGCTCGCCTGACCGGCCATCCGCCGCGCGAGCGTGCGGCGGACGAAGCGACGCGGGGACCGGCATGTCGGGACGTCCGTCCCTCGCACGGGGCCGCCGATGGGCCCAAGCTGAGAGGACGAAGGCCCGCCGCTCCGGCGGGGCCGGCACCGCACATACGGAGGTCCTCTGATGAGCCGTGAGATCGTCGCAGGAGTGGACGGTTCCCCGGAGAGTCTCGCCGCGGCCGACTGGGCCGCACGCGAGGCCCTCCACCGGGCGCTCCCGCTGCGACTCGCGCACGCCTGGCGCTGGGAGCGGCTAGACCTGCCCCTGGTCCAGGACCGCCCCTCCCAGGAGCGCGCCGCCGAGGCCGTCGTACGCGAGGCGGAGGCCACGATCGCCGGCCGCTACCCGGGGCTCGCGCTCACGGCCGAGGTGCTGACCGACACGCCGGCCGCCGCCCTGCTCGGCACCGAGGCGGGCGCCGAGATGCTCGTCATCGGCTCGCGCGGCCACGGGGCCGTGGCCGGCTTCCTGCTCGGTTCGTACGGACAGCAGATCATCGCCGCCGCCACCCGCCCGGTGGTGGCCGTCAGGTCCCGCGACGGCGATCCGGCCGAACCGCCCACGGGACAGGTGCTCGTCGGCCAGCTCGGCGGCCCGGAGGACAGCGCCGCCGCGCTGCGCTTCGCCTTCGGGACCGCCGCCGCGCGCGGCGCCTCGGTGCGGGCCGTGCGCGCGTGGAGCCTCCCGGCGCTCTACGCGTACAGCCCGGCCTCGATGCGGCTCGCCGACGAGGCCGGCGGGCTCGTCCCGTACGAGGAGAAGGCGCTGCGTGAGGCCCTCGCGCCGTGGCGCGAGCGCTACCCGGACGTGCCGGTCGCCGAGCACGTCGAGCTGGGCAGCGCCGGTCAGGTGCTGCTCTCCGCCTCGGGGGCCGCCCAGCTCCTGGTGGTCGGCCGCCGAGCCAAGCGGGGGGCCCTCGGCCCGCGGATCGGTTCCGTGGCGCACGCGGCGCTCCACCTCGCGCCCTGTCCGGTGGCGGTCGTCCCGCAGGACTGAAAGGGTTCGAGTGGTCGATGCGGCGCGACGCGCCGGGTTGACGTGTCATGTTGACGAGGAGTGTCGGGGCGGACGGGGCCGGAAAGAGTTACCGCCGTTGCCCCGGTGGCTCTCCCCAGCGCCGGACCGTCCGGCGACCACGGCGAGAGAGCGGAGCCCCATGCGGTACCACGACCGTCCCGGCCACCCACGAGACCCCGAACGCGCCGAGCACGCGCCGGGCGCCGGCCCTTCCGTGTACTCCGGTCAGCCCATCGACGGGGCGGCGCCCGCGCCGGTACCGGCGGAGGACCCGGCGGCCCGCGCGAACGGACGGCACCGCAAGGGCGGCGGGCCACGGCGCCTGCCCCGCCGTCCGTCCTTCCGCACCGCCGTCACCGCCGCCGGAACCGCGGCCGCCGTGCTGACCGTGGCGGCCGGGGTCTATCTGGCCCGCCCGGCCGCCGGCCCCACGGCCGACGTGCCCGTCGTCGCCGGTCCCGTCACCCCTCCGGGGTCCACCGCCGGCAGCACACAGGTCCCGACGGGCAGGCCCACGGCCGGGCGGGCGGAACCCATGGCGGTGTCGGAGCGGCAGCCGGAACGGCAGCCCGTACGGCCCCAGGAGCAGGGGCGGCGGCAGGGCGTGGGCACGGGGGCCGAGGCGCCGGCGGGGAAGACCGCGCGGTTCGTCCGTGATGTCGTCGCGCTCGCCAACGCCGAGCGGCAGCGGGCGGGTTGTGGTCCGCTGCGCGACGAGCGCCATCTGCGGGCCGCCGCCCAGGGGCACGCCGACGACATGTCCGTCCGTGACTACTACCGGCACGAGAGCCCGGAGGGCCGCGACGCGGGCGACCGCATGAGCCGGGCCGGGTACGCGTGGTCGACCTGGGCGGAGAACATCCACCGCGGCCCCAAGACGCCGGCCCAGGTCATGGACGACTGGATGGAGAGTTCCGGCCACCGGGCGAACATCCTCAACTGTTCCTTCAAGGACATCGGGGTGGGGGTGGCCCTCACCGCCGACGGCCCCTGGTGGGTGCAGAACTTCGGCGTCGGCAAGCATTGAGCCCCGGGACGTCAGGAGGCGGGAGCGGCCAGCTTCTGCACCCAGATCGTGCCGCCGGGACCGGGCACCGACGCGACTCCGGTGTCCCGGTAGCGGCAGTCCAGCATGTTCTTCTCGTGCATCGCGCCGTCCGTCCAGCCGCCGACGACGGACGCCGGATCGGCCGCGCCCCGGGCGAGGTTCTCAGCCCAGGCGCTCCACTCGTAACCGGCGGCGGTGATCCGCGCGTCCGCGAACTCACCCTCGGGGTCGGCGTGTCCGTAGTAGCCGCGCGCGGCCATGTCGCGGGCGTACCGGCGGGCCGCCTCGGTGAGCCGGGGGTCGACGCGCAGCGGCGCGCAGCCCTCCGCGGCCCTCAGCCGGTTGACGAGTCGGGTCACCTGTTCCCCGGTGTCGGGCGTCGGCGCCGGCGTGGGGCGGACGGTACGGCGGGGTGCCGGCGGGATGGTCGTCGGGGCGGGCGCGGCGACGGTGGCGGCCGGGACCGGGGTCGTCGGGGCCGGGGAGGGGACCCCGGGGGGCGTGGCGGCGGGCCTGCCCGGCTTCACGCGCGCGTGCGGCTCCTGCGGTACGAGCAGGGTGACCGCCCCGAGGACGGCGACGGCCGCGGCTCCGGCCAGCCCGGCCCGCCGGAGCGATGGCCGCCGGGAGACGGCGTCGAAGGCGGCGGGTTCAGGGGCGTGGCCGTGCCCGGCGGGTGCGACGGGTTCAGAGGCGTTCCCGTGCCCGGCAGGTGCGAAGGGTTCGGGGGCGTGGCCGTCCCCACCGGGTGCGAGAGGTGCGATGGCCTGGTCGTCGCCCGCCGCGACAGGCCCGCCCGCATCGCCGCTCGCCGCCGCGAGGGCCACCGGTTCGAGGGTGTCGCCGCCCGCGAACCCGACGGCGAGCGGGGGCACGAGCCCGAGGCCCACGAGGAGGCCTTCGACGGGTGCGAGGCCGCTGCGACCGGTCACCCTCGCCGTGCAGACGGAGCAGCTCCGCAGGTGGCGGGCGACGCGCTTGCGCCAGAGCGGGGACGGGCGGCCGTCCCAGGCCGTGACGGTCTCGGCGAGGTCCGGGCACATCGGCAGGGCGTCCAGGGCGCGGACGACGGCCCGGCCGGTCTCGAGGCGTTCCTTCATCCGCTGGACGCGGACGGCGGCGTGCCGGGGGGAGATCCCGCCGAGGCCCTCGGCGAGTTCGGCGCGGGTGAGCTCGCCCGCGGCCTCCAGCCACCAGAGGGCGAGGAGTTCGCGGTCGTCCTCGTCGAGCCAGCGGGTGGCGCGGGCGACGTCGCGGCGCTGTCCGGAGAGGCCGAGCCGGAGGATGGTGACCTCGGTGAAGTCGCCGGCCGGGTCGGGGAGGCCGGTGGCCCGGTCGAGGCCGGGCACGGGCGCCTGCTGGCGTTCGCGCCAGCGGCGCCGTATCCCGTTCATGGCGATGGCGACGAGCCAGGACCGGAAGCGGGCGGGGTCGCGGAGGCCGGTCAGGCCGTCCAGGGCGCGGACCATCGTCTCCTGGACGATGTCGTCGGTGTCGGCGTGGCCGTCGAGGGCGCGGCCGACGATGTTGTGGACGAGGGGGAGGTACGCGCGTACCAGTGCGTCCCTGGCATGCGTGTCACCGGCCCTGGCCGCCTCCACAAGCGCGGTGGTGCGGCGCTCGTCGCTGTGCATGGATCTGCTCCCTCATCCCTGGTCCGAGTCCCCCGTCGTTCGGAGACCCGTGGGCGCGGGAGGGATAACACTAATTTCCGGTGCGTGACGCGTGGACCCTACACCGGTGGTGCCGTGGGCAGGGTCGGGACCGTGGCCCCGTTCCCCTCCCGGACTGCTGCCACGACGTCGTCGTGGAGATCGCGGCTCTCCTCCTCCGTCGCGCACGGAACGGGACTCCCCGACATGGTGAACCAGTCGGATGCGCCGCTGTACTGCACGGCCACGCGTGCTTCGCCCTCGGCCCAGGTCGTGTGCACGGTCAGATCGCCCGTGACGACGCCGGCCTCGTCGGTCAGCACCCCACCTCGCCCGGTGTAGACACCGGCGGTCGTCCAAGATGCCCAGCTCATCCATCCAGGTTCACACCCGGACGGCGGATGCGCCACCGACGGGACCGCCCCGGCCGGAGGAGTTCCGGCCGGGGCGGTACGGGTGGTCTCGCGCCGGTCAGGCGAGGGACGCCACGGTCTCGTCGCGTCTCGCGCCGGTCAGGCGAGGGAGGCGACGGCCTCGTTGAACGTGGCGGACGGGCGCATGACGGCCGCGGCCTTGGCCGGGTCGGGCTGGTAGTAGCCGCCGATCTCGGCCGGGGAGCCCTGGACGGCGTTCAGCTCGTCGACGATCTTCTGCTCGTTGGTCGAGAGGGTCTCGGCCAGGGGGGCGAAGGCCTTGGCGAGCTCCGCGTCCTCGGTCTGGGCGGCCAGCTCCTGGGCCCAGTAGAGGGCGAGGTAGAAGTGGCTTCCCCGGTTGTCGATACCACCGAGGCGACGGGTCGGCGACTTGTCCTCGTTGAGGAAGGTGCCGGTGGCGCGGTCGAGGGTGTCGGCGAGGACCTGGGCGCGGCCGTTGCCCGTGGTGGTCGCGAGGTGCTCGAAGCTGGCGGCCAGGGCGAAGAACTCGCCGAGGCTGTCCCAGCGGAGGTAGTTCTCCTTGACGAGCTGCTGGACGTGCTTCGGGGCGGAGCCGCCGGCTCCGGTCTCGAAGAGGCCGCCGCCCGCCATGAGCGGGACGACCGACAGCATCTTGGCGCTGGTGCCCAGCTCCAGGATGGGGAAGAGGTCGGTCAGGTAGTCGCGGAGGACGTTGCCGGTGACCGAGATGGTGTCCTCGCCGCGGCGGATGCGCTCAAGGGAGAACTTGGTGGCCTCGACCGGGGACAGGATCCGGATGTCCAGGCCCTCGGTGTCGTGCTCGGCGAGGTACGTCTTGACCTTGGCGATGAGCTGCGCGTCGTGGGCGCGGTTCTCGTCCAGCCAGAAGACGGCCGGGGCACCGGTGGCGCGGGCGCGGGTGACGGCGAGCTTGACCCAGTCCTGGATGGGCAGGTCCTTGGTCTGGCAGGCGCGGAAGATGTCGCCCTCGGCGACCTCCTGCTCCAGGACGACGTTGCCCGCGGAGTCGACGAGGCGGACGGTGCCGGCCTGGGCGATCTCGAAGGTCTTGTCGTGGGAGCCGTACTCCTCGGCCTTCTGCGCCATGAGGCCGACGTTCGGGACGGAGCCCATCGTCGACGGGTCGAAGGCGCCGTGGGCGCGGCAGTCGTCGATGACGACCTGGTACACGCCGGAGTAGCTGTGGTCCGGGAGGACCGCGAGGGTGTCGGCCTCCTGGCCGTCCGGGCCCCACATGTGGCCGGAGGTGCGGATCATGGCCGGCATCGAGGCGTCGACGATGACGTCGGACGGCACGTGCAGGTTGGTGATGCCCTTGTCGGAGTCGACCATCGCCAGGGCGGGGCCCGCGGCGAGCTCGGCCTCGAAGGAGGCCTTGATCTCCTCGCCCTGCGGGAGGGACTCCAGGCCCTTCAGGACGCCGCCCAGGCCGTCGTTCGGGGAGAGGCCGGCGGCGGCGAGGACCTCGCCGTACTTGGCGAAGGTCGCCGGGAAGAAGGCGCGGACGACGTGGCCGAAGACGATCGGGTCGGAGACCTTCATCATCGTGGCCTTGAGGTGCACGGAGAAGAGCACGTTCTCGGCCTTGGCGCGGGCGACCTGCTCGCCGAGGAAGGTACGCAGGGCGGCGGCGCGCATGACGGCGGCGTCGACGACCTCGCCGGCGATGACCTTCAGCGGCTCGCGGAGCTCGCTGGTGGTGCCGTCGGCGGCGGTGAACTCGAAGCGGAGGGTGTCGTCCGCGGTGATGACGGTGGACTTCTCCGTGGAGGCGAAGTCGTTCTCGCTCATCGTGGCGACGTTGGTCTTGGACTCGGAGGTCCAGGCGCCCATGCGGTGCGGGTGGGCCTTGGCGTAGTTCTTCACCGAGCCGGGCGCGCGGCGGTCGGAGTTGCCCTCGCGCAGGACCGGGTTGACGGCCGAGCCCTTGATCTTGTCGTAACGGGCGCGGACGTCCTTGTCCTGGTCCGTCCGCGGGTCGTCCGGGTAGTCCGGGAGGGCGTAGCCCTGCGCCTGGAGCTCGGCGATGGCGGCCTTGAGCTGCGGGATGGACGCCGAGACGTTCGGCAGCTTGATGATGTTGACGCCGGGCGTCTTGGCCAGGTCACCGAGCTCGGAGAGGGCGTCGGGGATGCGCTGGCCCTCCTCGAGGAACTCGGGGAAGACGGCGATGATGCGGCCCGCGAGGGAGATGTCCCGCGTCTCGACCGTGACGCCGGCCTGCGAGGCATACGCCTGGATCACGGGCAGGAACGAGTACGTCGCCAGGGCAGGCGCCTCGTCAGTGTGGGTGTAGATGATGGTCGAGTCAGTCACCAGGGTGCTCCGCTCCACGTCTGCGTATGCGAGATTGCTCGACATCAAGATATCTCGTGATCGAGGTCCTCGGTAAAGGGGCCCACCAGCTCGGCGTCCGGAGGCGCTCCCGCGGCCTCGACGAAGGGGCCGCCCAGCCGGTACGGGGCAGGGGCGCCGTCGAGGTCGACGCGGCGGAGCAGCGCGAGCAGGACGAGTCCCGCGGTGGCGACGACTCCCGCGGCGAGGGCCTGGCCGCAGCGGTGGGCGAGCCTGAGCTCGGCAGGGTCGTAGGGCGCGGTGGCGGGCAGGCTGAGGGTGGTGCCGAGGAGCCAGATGCCGGCACCGAGGCCGGCGGCGGCGACGAGGGCGAGCGGCAGGGTCGCGGCCAGGCCGGGGACTCCGTGGGCGCGCCGGGCGCCGGGGCCCACTCTTCCCTTGCGGGCGAGGAAGGCGACGCAGCCGGAGTGGACGGCGAGGACCACCAGGGCGGCGGCGATGACGTCGCCGGGCCGGTGGCGGCCGGCCGCGATGGTGTACGCGGAGACCGCGACGGCCCAGAGGGTGCCGGCGCCGACGGCGAGGCCGCGCAGCCGGTACGGGACGACGAAGGCGAGGCCGAGGGCGATGCCAAGGGCGAGCGTGGTCTGGGCGCTGGGGAAGCCGCTCGGGACGAGTGCCCCGCCGGGGTCGAGGAGGCGGGGGCGGGGCGCGTACCGCTGGAGGAGTCCGGTGAGGGCGAGGGCGATGACGACCGCGCCGACGGCTGTCCCGGTGAGGGCGTACCGCTTGCGCACGATCCCGGTGGCGAGGAGCAGGACCCCGCCGAGGACCAGGGAGAGGGTGGTCAGCCCGGCCAGTGAGGGGTGCTCGCGGAGCAGGGTGACGGCGGCCGTGTCGGCTCGCCGGCCGGTCACGGCGGCGTCGCCCCAGCGACGGCCGGTCGCGGTGAGCACGAGGCCCGCGTAGACGACCGTGAGGACGAGGACGGCCCCGAGGCAGCCATGCCGGGTCCGGGTGCGGACGCGTGTGCTGAACGAGCCGGGTGCCTCGGCCGCCACGGCGGCGTACCACCAGGTGCGACCGGTCTTCAGCGGCCTCGGGGAGCCGCCCGCGCGGAACCTGTCGTAGGAAGCCATGCCCTGATTCGAACCCACGGGCGGCCGCCCCGCCCGCTGGAGACACCCGAACGACACGCCGAGGACGGGTACGGCGAACGGATGGAGGGCTCGGTCCCGGCGTGCGCGCCCCCGCGGAGGGCGGCGCGCTCATGCCACGGCGAGGTGACCGTACGGCGTACGGTCGCGGCGGCGCGACCCGTACAGCGTGAACGCCGTGTTCACCAGGGCGACGTGGCTGAGCGCCTGGGGCATGTTGCCGAGCTGGCGGCCGGCCAGCGGGTCCCACTCCTCGGCGAGGAGGCCGACGTCGTTGCGGACGTCGAGGACCCGCTCGAAGACGGTCCTCGCCTCGTCGGGGCGCCCGGTGATGGCGAGCGCGTCCGCGTGCCAGAAGGTGCAGGCGACGAAGGCCCCTTCGGTGCCGCCGAGGTCGTCGAGCTCGTGTCTCCCGCCCTCTCCCGCGTCGCCGTAGCGGCGCAGGAAGCCGTGGTCGTCGAGCCGCTCCATGGCCCGCACGGTGCCGAGGACCCGGGTGTCGTCGGCGGGCAGGAAGCCGAGCCGGGGGATCAGCAGGGCGGTGGCGTCGACCTGGTGGCCGCCGTAGTACTGGGTGAAGGTGCCCTGTTCCTCGCTCCAGCCACGGGCGCAGACCTCGGCGCGCAGCTCGTTGCGCAGGGCCTGCCAGCGCCCGAGGGAGCCGCGGAGCCCGGCGACGCGGGCGAGGCGGACGGCTCGGTCGGCCGCGACCCAGGCCATCACCTTGGAGTGGACGAAGTGGCGGCGCGGTCCCCGGACTTCCCAGATGCCCTCGTCGGGTTCCTGCCAGCGCTTGCCGAGGTACTCCAGGAGCGAGGCCACCACGGCCCAGGCGGTGGCGTCGAGGGCGACGCCGGCCCGGACGGCCGAGTAGACGGTGTTGAGCACCTCGCCGTAGATGTCGAGCTGGAACTGGCCGACGGCCGCGTTGCCGAATCTGACGGGACGTGAGTTCTCGTAGCCGGGCAGCCAGTCGGCGTCCGTCTCGGGGAGCCACCGCTGCCCCTCGACGCCGTACAGCGGCTGGAGGTCGGCGGGGTCGCCGGCGACGGCCCGGACCAGCCAGTCGTTCCAGGCGAGCGCCTCCCTCCGGAAGCCGCCGCGCAGCAGACAGGAGAGCGTGAAGGTGGAGTCGCGCAGCCAGCAGAAGCGGTAGTCCCAGTTGCGCTGCCCTCCGATGGACTCCGGCAGGGACGCGGTGGCCGCGGCGACGACGCCGCCCGTGGGGGCGTAGGTGAGGGCCTTGAGGGTGAGCAGGGAGCGGATCACGGCCGCTCGCGCGGGCCCGTCGTAGCGGAGCGCGGCGGCCCAGTCGTTCCAGAAGGCGAGGGTGCGGGCGAGGGCGGAGTCGAGGCCGGGGGCCGAGGCGGCGGGGGGCGGCGGCGCGTGCGAGGGGCGCCAGCCGAGCACGAACGCCACCCGGCGGCCGGCCGTGACGGTGAACTCGAAGGTGGTGCGGTCCGGGGTGACGACGGGTTCGGCGCCTGGTCCGCAGGAGAGATAGGCGGCGTCGGGCCCGGCGACGGAGGCGACGGTGCGGCGGTCCAGGGAGCGGGTCCAGGGGACGATGCTGCCGTGGTGGAAGCGGACGCTCAACTCACCGCGCACGTCGACACGTCCGGCGACGCCCTCGACGACACGGACGATTCTCGGGGAGTCCTCGCTCGGCGAGCGCGGGGGCATGAAGTCGGTGATCCTGACCGTTCCGCCGAGGGACTCCCAGACGGTGTCGAGGACGAGCGTGTCGCCCCGGTAACTCCTGCGCGTGCAGCGGCCGTTGCCCACGGGGGCGAGGAGCCAGCGGCCGTGTCCCGGATCGCCGAGGAGAGCCGCCAGGCACGCGGGCGAGTCGAACCGCGGAGCGCACCACCAGTCGACCGACCCGTCGGTCCCGACGAGCGCGGCGGTCTCCAGGTCGCCGATGAGGGCGTAGTCCTCAATTCGCCCTGCCATGACCGGATTGTATGCCTCCCGGGAACCACGGGCGATGCGGTCGGGAATCACCTTTCGGGCGCCCGCATATCGTTCCACCGTCCTTGACGGGGTCACCGCGGCGCAGGATTCTGAAAAGCACGGGATTCCCGAGAACGCGGTATTCCGAAGAACGCGGGATTCCCGCCGGACGTCGGATTCCCGCCGGACGTCGGATTCCCGCCGGACGTGGGATTCCGATGAACGCGGAACCGCCGCGCGGAGGGCCGTACCCATGAGCAGCGATGCGCATCCCCTGCGCCGTTCGACAGACCGCGCACCCGGTTCCGGCGCGGGAGCGGTCAGTCTCGTCCTCACGGTCCGTCCCGGCGACGGCGACCCGGGACCGACCCTCGACCTGCTCCTCGGCCAGGTGCCGCCGAGCGTGCGGGACGTGGTCCTGCTGGGCGGGCCGACCGGGGACGAGCGGTCCCACGCCGGGCTCACCGTGCGCGGACTCGGGCCCTGGGACTCCGCACGGGGCGACATCCCGCACGCGGGACTCCTCGCCGCGACCGGGGACCTGGTCGTGCTGATGAACGCCGACGGCAGCATGTCGCCGCACGAGATCCCGCATTTTCTGCACTACCTGGAAAGCGGTTACGACTTCGTCAAGGGATCGCGGTTCATCGCGGGCGGTGATTTCGCCGACTATCCGCTCTCCCGGCGCCTCGGACACCGCGCCCTGCTGAGGGTCGTCCGCCGGCTGTACGGCCAGCACCTGACCGACCTCTGGTACGGATTCTGCGCCTTCCGGCGCTCTTTCGTGGACCTCCTCGATCTGCGCGAGGACGGTGTCGAGCTCGGCGCGGAGCTGGTCACGCACGCCCTGCACTACGGATTGCGGGTCGCCGAGGTGCCCAGCCGTGAGCTGCCGCGCCGTGAGGGACCGTCGCACCCCCGCACCGTCCGTGACGGCGCCCGCATCCTCGGCACCCTGCTCGACGAGCGGCCCCACAACGCGCTGCGGCGGCTCGCGCACCGCCCGCTCCGTACCTCCTCCGGTTGACGAACCTCCCCCAGGGGTGCTAACCGTGGAAACAGCGTCATTTCAGGACGGACGGACCGTTCAGACGGTCCGATCAGACGGACCGATCGGACCGGACGAACCAGCCAGACAGACCGATCAGACCCACCCTGGACCGCGAGCGCAGACCCTCGGCGGGGTCGGTCGCCGGAAGAGGCTCCTCGTGACCTCCACTCCCCTCGGCCGAGCGCCGGCGGCACCCGGACCGCATCCTCTGCGGCGGGTGACCGACTGGCCCCTCGCCGATGCCCGGCGCCGCTCGCTCCGCCCCTGCGCCCCCCACCCGGCACGCCGGGCGTCCGACCGGGTCGCCGCCGCCCCTCCGCCACGGAGCCGGGCATGCAGGCCGCGCGGTGCCGCGCGGCGGCGGCGTGCCCGTACGACCCACACCCGCACCGCGGGGCGCGGCCGCAGCTCCGGCTCCGGCGGACCAGCCGAAGCGGCCGCACCGGCCGCACCACGTGACGGCGCCGCGCGTCCGCGACCCGCCCTCACGGCCCCCGTACCGAACCCCCGCGCGACCGTGCGCCCCGCGCCCCGCGCCCTCCCCCGAGGAGGCGAGGCGTGATGGCCGCCGCACGCGCGCACGCACCGCTCCCCCGCCGGCTCGTCCGGCCGCCGGTGGAACTGGAACTGCTGATCCCGGCCTTCAACGAGCAGCGCCGGCTGCCGTCGACGGTGGCCGCGACCGTCGACTACCTGGCCGGCAGGCCCTGGTCATCGGCGATCGTCGTGGTCGACAACAACAGCGCCGACGGCACCCTCGACGTCCTGGAGCACTTCACCGGCTCCCGCGTCCCCGTCCACGCGATCGGGTGCGGCGACCAGGGCAAGGGCGCTGCGGTCCGGCGCGGCATCGAGACCTCGTCGGCGCGGTTCATCGGCTTCGCCGACGCCGACAACGCCACCCCGGTCGAGACCCTGGACCGGGTGATGGAGCTCCTGCGGGCCGGCCACGGCGCCGTCATCGCCTCGCGTCACGCCCCGGGCGCCCGTCTCGAGGTGGAGCAGTCGGCGCTGCGGCGCGGCGGCGGCCTGCTGTTCCGTACGCTCGCGCGTCTGTCGCTGCCCGGAGTCACCGACACCCAGTGCGGATTCAAGTTCTTCTCCGGCCGGCTCGCCCGCGCGGTCGTGCGTGACTGCCGCGTCGACGGCTTCGCCTTCGACGTGGAGCTGCTCGCCCGGGTCGTGCGCGCCGGACGGGACGTCGTGGAGGTGCCGGTGGTCTGGCACGACGTACCGGGTTCGACGTTCTCGGTGCGGCGCGACGGACTGCGCTCCATGGCGGACCTCCTGCGCATCTCGCTGGCCCGGTGATCCCGATGACCACGCCTCTCGCCCCCGCTCCGATTCCGTCCACCGCTCTCGGCCGGCTCGCCCGTACCGACCTCGCCTTCCTCAACTGGCGCGATCCCGCGCACCCCGACGCGGGTGGTGCGGAGGCGTACTGCTGGGAGATCGCCCGGCGGTTCGCGGCGGCCGGAGCCCATGTCACCCTCTTCTCCTCGCGGTACCCCGGGGCGCGTCCCCGGGAGTTCCGCGACGGGATCCGGGTCGTGCGCGGCGGCGGCACGTTCGGCGTGTACGGAGCCGCCGCGGCGCATCTGCTGCGGAACCGTCACGCGTACGACGCCGTGGTCGACTTCCAGAACGGGATCCCGTTCTTCTCGCCCCTGTTCACCCCCCGGTGGACCGCGGACATCTGTGTCATCCACCACGTCCACCAGCACCAGTTCGACACCCGGTTCCGCTGGCCGATGAACGCCGTGGGACGGCTCCTGGAGAAGCAGGTCAGCCGGCGGGTGTACCGGGGGCGGCCGGTGGTGGTCGTCTCGCCCTCCACCCGCGAGGGCGCGCGGCGCGAACTCGGCTTCGGCAACCCCCTCCACATCGTCCCCAACGGGCGCCCCGGAGCGGCTCTCACAGCGCCCGCCGGGCACAGGTCGGCGACACCCGCGCTCACCGTCGTCAGCCGGCTCGTGCCGCAGAAGCGCGTCGACCTGGTCCTGCGGGCCGTACCCGCGCTGCTGCGGCGGCTGCCCGATCTCCGCGTCGACGTGTGCGGGGACGGGCCGGAGGGCGAGTCGCTGCGGAAGCTCGCCGCCGGACTCGGCGTCGGGACCGCCGTCGTGTTCCACGGGCACGTGTCCGACGCCCGCAGGGAGGAGCTGTTCCACCGGGCGTGGCTGACGGTCGTGCCGTCCGTCGCCGAGGGCTGGGGGCTCGCCGTCATCGAGGCGAACGCCGTCGGCACCCCTGCCCTGGCCTTCGAGGTGCCGGGGCTGCGGGACGCGATCCGGCCCGGCGTCAACGGGTGGCTGCTCCACCCCGACGCGGATCTGGCGGCCGGGATCGCCTCGGCCCTCGACACGCTGTCCACGCCGGAGGCGCGGTCACTCACCGCGGCCCGCTGCCGCGCGTGGGCGGCGGCCTTCTCCTGGGACGCCAGCGCCGAGCGGCTCGCCCAGGTCGTCGTCGAGGACCTTCAGCGGATCCACCGGCACCGGCGCTCCCGCCGCTCCGCCTGCGACCTGTCCGTCGTCACCCGCTTCACCTCCCCCGACCCCGACACCACCGAGCGCGCGGTACGGAGTCACCTGCGGCAGACCGACGTCTGGCACCGCGACGGCGACGCCTTCCGGCTGCTGCTCCACGGCTGCGACGAGGTCCGGGCGCTGAGCGCGCTGCGCCGCCTCGACGTCGCCGAGGCCGACATCGCCCTGGCGCACAGCCACGACGTCCTGCTCGGCGCGACGGAACCGTACGACGGTCCCGCGCCGGGCCCGGCCCCCGGGCGCCGGCCGTGATCGCCCCGGAGCGGGTCGCGGAACGGCCCCCCGTCCTCCAGGACGAGGTGACGGCCGTGCACGGCGCGCGCTGGATCGCCACCGCGGTGGTCGCCGTCGGCGCCCTGAACTACGCCTACACCCTGATCCTCACCCGGCTCCTCGACGTCTCCGAGTACGCCACCTTCGCCGCGGGTCAGGGGCTCCTCGTCTGCACCGCCGCGGTGGCCGTGGTCACCGTGCCCTGGATGCTGGCCCAGGCCCTCGCACGGGCCAGGTCGGACGACGAGCGCCACGAGGCGGTCCGCTTCGCCGTGGTCACGGCCGTCGTCGGCGGTACGGTCGCGGCGGCCGCGGTGGGCGGTGCGGCCAGGGAGTTCGCGAGCACGACGACGGCGCTCGTCATCGCCGGCTCCACGCTCGCCATCTACCTCACGCGGGTCAGCGCCGGCTGGCTCCAGGGGACGGAACGGCTGCGGACCCTGGCGGTCCTCACCACCGTGGAGGTCGTCCTCAAGTTCGGCATCGGGCTGTTCTTCGTCACGGCGCTCGACCTCGGCGAGACGGGCGCCCTCGTGGCCTTCGGGATCGCCGTCCTGCCGTACCTGTTCTTCCTGCCGCCCCGGTTCCGCGGCGGCTCGCCCCGCCCGTGGCGGGCGGTGGGCGCCGACCGGGGGCTGTGGCGGCGGGCGGTCGGCGTCGCCTCCCTCCAGGGCGTGGTCGCGCTGCTCGCGGCCGTGGACATCGTCCTCGTCGCGATGCTGCCCACCGACCGTGCCGCCGCGGCCAGTTATCAGGCCGCGGTCATGCTCGGCAGGGTCCCGCTCTTCCTCGCGGGGGCCGTCTCGATCGCCTTCCTGCCCGCCCTGTCGCGGCGTCGGGCAGGTGATCCGCTGACGGCGGGCGCGCTGCGGATGTACCTGACGGCGGCGCTGCCGCTGACGGCGGTGGCCGCGACGGTGCCCGGCGCGGTGCTCACGGTGGTCTTCCCGCCGGGGTACGGGATGGTCTCCACCCTGCTGGCCTGCACGGCGACGGCGGGCCTCGCGCTCGGCGCGCTCGCCCTGCTCGTGACGTTCGCGCAGGCCGTCGACGACGACGCGTGTCTGCGGACGCTGCTCGTGGGTCTCGTCCTCCACGTGACGGCGCTGGTGTCCGGCTGGGTCACCGGTGGGGTGCTCGGCATGGCAATCGGCGGGCTGTGCGGCACCGTCGCCGCCCTGGCCCTGCTGGCCGCGCGGCACGCGCGTCGCCATGGATTCGGCTCCTCGGAGCGGCCGTTCGCCGGGGTGGTGCTGCCGGTGCTCGTGCTCGCCGGAGCTCTCGCGCTGCTCCGCCCGTACACCGTCGTCTGGTTCGCCGCCGCGCTCGCGGTGACGGCGGCGACCCTGTGGCGCTTCTTCGGGCGGCGCCGCGCCCTGGTGCCCGCTCCCGACGGAGGCGCCGAACCCGGGCGTGGCCCCGAGCCCGGGGAAGGCACCTCGCCCGGCGTCGGCGGGGACCCCATCGGCGAGGACCCCGGGAGTGCGGACCCCGGGGGCGCGGACACGGAATCCGTTCGGGACCGGCGGCGGGAGTGGCCGGCCGAGCGGCGCGCCACGCGGCGGGCCGACGGGTCAGGGCCCCGGCTCCCTGCCCCCGGCGAGCGGTCCACGGCGTTGCTCGTCGACGCCGTGTGGCGCGGCCGGGCCCGGCCCGCGGCCGACGGGGAAGTCCTCGCCGCGGTCGCCGTGGCCCGGCGCAACCAGGTCGAGGGCCGGCTGGCCCGCGCGTACCCGCGGCAGCTCGCGGCGACCCTCGCCGAGGTGGAGAGCGCGACCGGTCTCTTCCGGCGGAACCTCGTCGAGTCCACCCTGCTGCTGCGGTCGGCGGGCATCCCGACGGTCCTGATCAAGGCCGACCTCGCGGGGGACTACGTGTACGGGAACTTCGACCTGGTGGTGCCCCCGGGGCGGCTGCGGGCGGCCCAGGCCGCGCTGGACGGCTGGTACGCGCACAGCACGACGTACTGGCTGGAGCGGTCGACCAAGGTGCTCCTCGAACCTCCGACCGGCCCGGCGGCACATCTGCACGGTTCGGTCTCGTGGTTCGGGGTTCCGGTCGTCGCGACCGAGCGGCTCTTCGCCCGCGCCGAACGACCCGCGCACGCGGCCGGGCGCGAGGGCCGGACCGGCGGCGGCGACGGAGGCGGGCACCCGGACGGTCACGCCTGGCTGACGCCGTGCCCCGCCGATCGGCTGCGGATCTGGCTGGCGCACGCCCTCTTCCAGAATTTGAGCCTGGACCTCTCCGAACTCCTCGCGCTGCGACCCCTCCTTCTTCACCCCGGCGTCCTCGCGGAGGCCCGTGACGAGGCCGCCCGCGAGGGCTGGTGCGCGGGCGGCCGCCAGGCGCTCGCCACCGCCGCCGAGGCGATGGCCCGGCTCGACCGGGGCGAGTCCGTCCCCCTGCCGCTGCCGCTCCCGGTGCGCACCTCGCTCCGTGTGGGGGCCGAGCACTCCGGCCACCTCCTCCGTGAGGGCCGGGTGCGCACCGCGACCCGCGAGGCATCCCTCCGGGTCCCGCTCGTGGTGACCAAGAGACTGCGGAGGCGGGTGCCATGACCATCCCACGAGGCCCTCTCCTCGTCGCCGTGTCCGGGCCCGACGGCGCCGGCAAGTCCTCCCTCGTCGGCCGGCTCGCGGTGCTGCTCGGCGAGCGCGGTCTCACCGTCGTCACCCTGCACTGCTACGGCTGCTTCCTGTGCCGCAGGTTCCCGGTTCCGCCACGGGTGAGGGATTCGGGGGGACCGGGTGGGGGCGGGTGGGCACGGCGCGCCACGGATCCCGAGCGCCGGGGATCCCGGCTGCGGCGTGCCCACGCGCTCCTGGACGTGGGTGAGCTCGCCGTCCGGATCAGGGTCGCCGGACTGCGCGCGAGGCTACGGGCGCGCGGCGGGGAGGCGGTGGTCCTGACGGACCGCGGGCCGCTCGACGGACTGGTGAAGTTCGACCTGCCCACCGCCTCGGAGGCGGCGTCCGCCTTCCGCGGGATCGCCTGCCTCTACGGTCTGACGCTGCTCGTGGAGACCGGGCCCGACACCCTGCGGGGCCGGGGCTGGGAGGAGGTCGCCGGTCCGCCGACCGTGTGGTGGGCCCACTACCGGAGCTGGTCGCGACGGCTGCCGGGGATCGTCCGGCTCGACGGCGAGAAGCCTCCGCCCCGGGTGGCGGCCGAGGCCCTCGACCGGATCCTCGACGCGGTACGGGAACGGGCAGGGGAGCGTGCGGTACGGGAGGAGGCCACCGTCCCGGACGGGCGACGGCGGCACGTGGTGATGTCCGTCTACGACGACGCGGAGAACCCCGCCTACCGGGGCGGCGGCGCCCTGGTCATCGGCAAGGTGGCCCGCCGGCTCGCCGAGGACTTCCGGGTGACCGTCGTGACGGCGGGCCGGACCGCCGGCACCGAGGAAAGGAACGGCATCCGGTACGTCCGGCTGCCGGTGTGCGGGGCGGGCCCCCGCGCCGGACAACTGCTGTTCCTGGCGCTGCTGCCGTTCGTGGCCCGCCGCATCCGGCACGACCTGTGGCTGGAGAGCTTCACCCCGCCGTTCTCGACGAGCTTCCTCCCTCTGTCGACGGGCGCCCCCGTCGTCGGCATCGACCAGGGCCGCAGCGCCGAGGTTCTGTGGCGGCGCTACCACATCCCCTTCTTCGTGGTGGAGCGTCTCGGACTGCGCTGCTACCGGCACATCGTGGTGATGAACACGGCGGACGGCGCGGTGGTACGGCGGCTCAGCCCCCGGGCCGACGTGCAGGTGATCGCCAACGGCGTCGAGCAGCGCCCGCTCGACGAGTCCGGGCTCGGGACAGGGCAGTTCATCCTCTACCTGGGGCGGATCGACACGTGGGTGAAGGGCCTCGACCTGCTGCTCGACGCGTACGGGCGGGCCGCGCCGCCGCTGGACCTGCTGCTCGCGGGCAGCGGCACACCGGCCGAGGAACGCCGGCTCGCCGCGCTCGTCGCCGCCCACGGGCGCGGACCGGAGACCCGGGTCCACTGGGTGGGGTACGCCGGGGAGGAGCGCAAGCGCCAGCTGCTGCGCGACAGCGCCTTCCTGGTGATGCCGTCCCGCCACGAGACCTTCGGCCTGGTGGCCCTCGAAGGCATGTCGTACGGCAAGCCGGTGCTCCACTTCGACCTGCCCGCGCTCCGCTGGATGCGCGACGGCGGCAGCGTGGCCGTACCGCCGTTCGACGTCGCGGCGTTCGGCGAGCGGATGGGCGAGCTGGCCACGGACGGGGCGCTGCGCCGTCGTCTGGGGCGGCGCGCCGGGCTCGCCTCCCAGCACTACACGTGGGACGAGATGACGGGCCGCTATCTGGCCCTGGCCCACCGGCTTCTGGACAGTCCCGCCTCCGCACGGCGGCCGAGGAAGAGGGGTGCGTCATGGCAGACGACCCGCTGACCCGTTTCGTCAGGACCGTCGTCGGATCGGGTGTGCCGATCCTGGTGCTCTCCCCGCATCTGGACGACGCCGTCCTGTCCTGCGGCGGCCTGCTCGGATGGGCGGGGCGCCGGGCTCCGGTGACGGTCGCCACGCTGTTCACGGAGGCCGCGCCGCCGCCGTACACCCTCTCGGCGCGCCAGTACCTGAAGCAGACCGGCACCGACGACGCGCAGGAGCTGTACGCCGAGCGGCGGGCCGAGGACCGGCGGGTCCTGGAGCGGCTCGGTGTCCGGCAGTGCCACGCGGGTCTGGTCGACGGCCTGTTCCGGCGGCTCCGGCGGCCCCGTCCGGGCACGAAGCGGCTCGCCCGGTTCCTGCCCGAGGTGTCCCATGTGTACCCGACGTACCGGCTGCACCTGTCCCGGGGGCACGTCTCCCCGTACGACTCCGGGACGCTGCGCGCCGTCGGGGAGACCGTGGACGCCCTGCTGCCCGGTCCCACCGGCGGTCTCGTCCTCGCCCCTCTCGGCGTGGGCGGGCACGCCGACCACGTCCTGGTCCGCACCGCCGCCGCGCGGAGCGGCCGCCGGGTCGTGTACTACAGCGACTTCCCGTACAACCAGCACGCCGTCGCCGATCCGGGGTTCACCGGTCCGCACCGGCTCGTGGCCCGTGCCTGGGAGCGGGGGCTCGACCGGAAGGCGGAGCTGATCCGGGAGTACCGGACCCAGGCCGACGCCCTGTTCCCCGAGGGCCGCGTGCCGCGCGTGCCCGAGGTCTATCTGCTGCCCGAAGCGGCCGACGACACCTGGCCCCCCGCTGGGGAGCCGGCTTCCCCGGGTGGCACCGCCCCGCGGATCCGTACCGTCGGAGGTGCGCCGTGACCGTCCCCCGTACCGCTCCGGCGTCCTCCCGTACGGACGCGGAGACGCCCCTCTCCGCCGCCCCGCCGCGTCCGCGCGGCCGGCACGGCCCCGTGCCCGTCGTCGTGTACGCGGCGGGGGCGGCGCTGCTCACCGTGGTCCTGCGGCTCGTGCAGATCGGGCGGGCCGGTGACCTGTTCATCGACGAACCGATCTACCGGCGGCTCGGGGAGAGCGCCGCCGGGGGCGGCTTCCCCGCGACCGACGAGGGCCTGTTCTTCCTCCACCCGCCCGGCTTCCTCTACGTGGAGGCGGGCTGGATGAAGGTGGTCGGGGAGCATGCCGACGTCATCGCTGGTGTGCACTCCTCGCGGGTGCTCAACGCGCTCCTGGCCGGGGCCACGGCGGCCCTCCTCGTCTTCCTCGTCGCCCGGGTGCGCTCGCGCGGCGCGGGCGTCGTCGCCGGTCTGGTGTTCGCCGTCGACCAGTTCTGCATCCGGCAGAACGACCGGGTGCTCCTGGAGACGGGAACGATGGTGTGGGCGCTCGCCGGATACCTGGTGCTGGTGGGTCTCGCCGGCTCCGGTCGGCCCGCCCGGCCCCGGGGGCGTGCGCTGCTCGCCGGGCTGTTCTTCGGGCTCGCGGTCCTGACGAAGGATCACGCGGTGCTGATCACCGTGCTGCCGCTGCTCGCCGCCCTGGCCCTCGGCTGGGGCCCGCCCCGGCGCCTCGTCGCCCTGACCACCGCGACGACGGTCCTCGCGTACGCCGTGTACGTGGCTCTGGTGGCCGGCTTCGGGCACTTCGACGCCTTCTGGGAGGCGAAGACCGCCGGTGTGCGGCGGCTCCTCGGGATCGTGCAGGAGACCGGCTTCAACGCCGAGGGCGCTCCCCCGCTCGCGGGCCGGATCGTGGACGAGCTCCCCGGCTACGCGGTCACGTACCTGCTGCTCGCGCTCACGCCCGTGGCGCTGTTCCTGCTGCTCCGCCGCAAGGAGCCGGTGTACCGGCTGCTCACGCTCTTCCACGCCTCGGCGATCCTCACCCTGGGGTACGCGGTCGCCGTGGGCACCCTGGAGGAGCAGGCGCTGTACCTGCTGTTCGTGCCGAACCTGGTGGCGCTCGCCGTCACCGTACCGATGCCGTCCCGGCGCCGGCCGGGGCTGCGCCTGGTGGCGTGCGGCGCCCTGGTGGCGCTCCTCGCCGGCCCCGCCGCGGTGTACGCCCAGGACCGCTGGACGCCCGACGACGGCTTCCAGCGCCTCCGGGCGTATCTGCTGACCCATGTGCCGGCGGGCAGCGGGATCGTCACCGTGGACGGGCAGCGGACCCGGGGCGCGACGGAATGGACGCTGATGGACACCTACCGGCTCGGCCACTGGCTGACGCCCGAGCAGCGGGCCGTCAACGACGCCGGGTACGTGATCGTGCCGTGGCGGGTCGTCGAGCAGGGGTACGGGCACTACACGCTCGCCGAGGTGGAACGTCTCACGGGCGGACTGCGGCCGGTGTTCGCGTTCGACGGGCCCACGTACGGCACGCTCGCCCTGTACCGGCTGCCGTCCCCGCTGCCCGGTCCGAGCGTCACCGAACTCGCCGTTCCCGGCTCCGCGGTGACGGGGCCGCTGCTCCCGGCGCCGGAGCCCGAGGGCCCCGTGCCGGGACCCGTGGGGGCCGCACCGGGGTCGCCCGTCGTGGAGGTGGGCGATGCGACACGCTGAGCGGCGGCCCCGCGTGCTGCTCCTGACCAGCAGCCCGCTGGACGGGGCGGACGGCTTCGACGTGCGGCTCGCCGCCGACGTCCTCCGGACGCTGACCGACGTCGACTTCGTCTGGTTCTCCCAGTGGCCGGCCCGGCGACAGACGTCGCCCACGCGCGGACGGCCCGTCCGCATCCTCTCCCGGGACGGTGTCCCGCACGTTCCCGAGCGGGCGCAGTCCGCGCTCGCCGGGGCCGTGTTCGCCCGCCGCGTCGACCTGGTGCACGCCTTCCTGACCATCGGCCGGACCTTCCCCGCCTTCTCGTGGCTGCGCCCGCTGCTCTTCGGGAGGCGGCCGGTCGTCCATACCGTGCCCGGGGTGATGGACGCCCGCTTTCTGGCGCACATCCGGCCGCTCGGGACGACGGTCGCCCTGTCCGAGTCGATGGCCCGCCGGCTCCGGGCGGCGGACTTCGGGGACGTACGGATCGTGCCGCCCATGATCGACGCGGACGCGTGGCCGTACCTGCCGCGCCCGGAGGGGTTTCCCGTGGTGCTGTTCGCCGGGCACCACGACGTGGACGGCGGGGCGGAGCTGGCGATCGACGCGGCGGCGGAGGCGGCACGGACGGGGGCGAGATTCCGGCTGGTGCTCGCCATGCGCGGACGGCCGGGGCAGGACAACACCGCCCGGGAAGAGGCACTGCGGGAGCGGGCCGGCGCGGCGGGGCTCACGGACTTCGAGGTGCGCGGCTACGTCGACGACATGCACGCGCTGCTCGCCTCCGTCCATGTGCTGCTCTTCCCGCCGCCCGTGCTCGGCGGCAAGGCGGACGTGCCGCTGACCGTCCTCCAGACGCTCGCCTCCGGACGCCCGGCGATCCTCAGCGACCTCCCCCAGTTCGCCGACTTCGGCCACGGGGTACTGCGGGCCCCGGCCGGCGACGCGCGCCGCACCGGGCAGCAGCTGGCCTGGCTCCTCGGGCAGCCGCGCTCCTGGGACATGCTCGCCGAGCGGGGCCGGGCGCTGGTCGAGGACCACTTCGGTTCCGAGCCGTTCGCGGCCCGGTACGCCGCCCTGTACCAGGAGCTCCTGTCATGAGGGCACCACGGTGGCGGGGCTCCCGGGGCGCGCCGGCCGCGGCCGCGCTGCTCGCGGTGCTCCTGCTGCTCGTAGGTGCCTTCGGCGTGCTGCGGCCCGAGGCGCCGGACCCGACGCCGGAGCCGTACTGGTACGGAACCCTCCAGACCGATCCGGACCGGGCACGCACCGAGTACGAGCACGGCCTCCGGGTGGCCCATCTCCAGATCGACTGGGGCAGGTTCGAGCCGGAGCAGGGGGTGTACGACGAGGAGTACGCGCGCGAGGTACGGGACCGGCTCGGCGTCTTCCGCGAGGCGGGGCTGCGGGTGGAGGCGGGGCTCGGTCTCAACCATCCGCCGTCCTGGCTGCCGGACGCCTTCCCGGAGTCCGTCTATGTGAACCAGTTCGGCGAGCGGTCCACCGAGACGCCGAACATGGTGTTCAGCGGGCCGGTACGGGAACAGATCGCCGGGTACGCGCGCGCGGTGGACCGGCTGATCGGTCTGGAGCACTTCTGGGCGGTCCGGGTCGGCGTCAACGAACACGGCGAGTTCGCCTACCCGTCCCCCCTGTCGGAGAGTGACGGCCCCGGCGAGTTCTGGGCGTACGACCGCCACGCCCAGCGGAGCAGCCCCTACCCCGGGTGGCGGCCCGGGGACCGCACCTACCAGGGCAAGCCGTTCACCCGGGAGCAGGTGGCGCACTGGTACGACTGGTACGCCGGGGCGCTGGCCGGGGCCGTGAACTGGCAGCTGGACCTGTACACCTCGCTCGGGTACGCGGGAGCGCTCAAGGTCCTGGTGCCTGGGGCCGGTTTCTACCCCTCGGACCTGCGGGCGGCCGTCGACGCGCGGCTTGTCGACTCGCCGTCGATCCGGCTCGTCGCGCGCGGCGCCGGGTTCTTCGTGACCCTGCCCCGGGTCGAGCACCGGGAGACCGTGCGGGTCGTCACCACCGCCCTGGTCGACGGCACGGGCGACCCCGACGACAACGGCTGCGCGCCGGCCGACGCGAGGACGGACCCGTCCGATCCGGACGAGGCGGTGGTGCGCGACTGGTCGTCGGCGCGCTGGGTGGTGGCGGTCGCCAGGAGCGCCGGCTTCAACCGGCTGGCCGGGGAGAGCGCCGGCCCTCAGGTGGCCCCGTACCGCCCCGGTGTGACGGAGACGGCGTACCGGCAGATGGCGTCCTGCGGGCTCGAGGGCATGATGTGGGCCTTCGACCATCAGCTGTACGACGGGACGCCGGGCTCCTCGCTCGCGGAGTACGCGGAGACGATCCGGCGTCACTCCTGAGGCGGCCCGGCCGTGTCCGGCCGTCGGGCCGTGAGAAGCAGGATGCCGGTGTCCCCGTACTCGGGCAGGGTGCGGTCCTTCGCGAGCCTGGTGACGCGCAGGCCGGTGGTGCGGGGCGTGAAGACGGTCCGCAGGACGGTCCCGTCGACCGGGCAGGCGGGCCAGACCGGTCCGGCGCCGACGCGGTAGCTCGGCATGCGTTCCATGAACGCGGCGAGCAGCAGGCCGCCGGGGCGGACCGCCCGGACGAAGGCGGCGCAGAGGGCGGTGAACTCGTCGAAGTCCTCGGTGACGCTCTCGGCGACGAAGTTCATCGAGGCCAGGTCGTATGTGCCGGGGGTCAGGTCCTCGGCCGTGCCCGGCACGACCTGGACCGTGCGGAGCGCCTCCGCGCAGCTCGCCGGGAGGGCGGGGTCGAGGGAGCGGCACAGGCGGTAGAAGGGCTCCCAGCTGTCGTCGGGGCCCTCGTCGAGCTGACGGCGCAGATAGCGGATGTTGGCGGCGCCGGGTTCGAGGGCGTCGATCCGGCGGCTGGCGGCGCCCGCCAGCATCAGCGGGTAGAGGTTGGGGCCGGCGCCGAGTTCGAGGGTGCGGGCCAGGCTGCCGGGGGCGCACCGCCGGTAGAGGGCGGAGTGGTGGCGGATGACGCCGATGTCGCAGGGGTGGAGTCTGCGGTAGTTCTCGGCGAGGTAGTCGGCGACGGGCCAGGCGTTCCAGTCGGCGTCCCGGTTGCGGCGCGCCCCGAACGTCCCCGGAGGGCCCGGCGCGGTCCCCCGTGTCCGGCGGTCCATCACTTCTCCGGTCCCCGGGCGGCCGTCATGGTGCTCTGGCGAGCGGCGGTGGCCGGCTGCAGGGGGAAGCGGCCGGCGAGTTCCGTGAGGGCCGCGCACAGCTCCTCGATCTCCTCGTCCGTGTTGGCGGCGGTGACCTGGACGCGGAAGCCGACCCGGTCGCGTGGGACGAGCGGGTAGGAGGCGAGCGTCACGTAAATGCCGTGCTCCCAGAGGAAGGCGGCGACGGCGTCGAGGTCCTCGGCGCGGGCGAGGGGGATCTCGACGATCGGCAGCCCGTCCGTGTTGGGCGTGGCGATGCCGAGGGCCCTCACATGGCCGAGGACGCGGGCCGTCTTGCGGTAGAGGGCCGCCCGGATCTCGTCACCGCGTTCGTCGTTGACGTCGAGACCGGCGAGGGCGGTGGCGAGCGAGGCCGTCGGCGAGGGACCGGAGTACAGGTAGGGGGCAGCGGCCACCTTGAGGTGGTCCTTGAGCCGTTTCGGGACGGCGAGGAAGGCGAGCAGCGAGGAGAACGCCTTGGAGAAGCCTCCGACCAGGACCAGGTCCTCGTAGGTCTCGCCCACGTGCCGGACGATGCTGTTGCCGCGCGCGCCGTACGGGCTGCTCTCGCCGGGGCGGCGCTCGCCGATGACACCGAAGCCGTGGGCGTCGTCGATGTACAGGAGGGCGCCGTTCTCCCGGCAGATCCGGGCCAGGGCGGGCAGGTCCGGGAAGTTGCCGGTCATGCTGTTGACGCCGTCCATGCAGACGAGCCGGGTCACGTCGGCGGGTGCGCCGCGCAGCAGCGCGGCCAGTTCGCCGGGCCGTTCGGCGTGGAAGCGGTGGATCTCGGCGCCCTGGCCGCGCGCGGCGACGCAGCCGTCGTACACCGTGCGGTGGGCCTGTGCCTCGACGAAGACCTGCCCGGTGCCGGCGAGGAGCGGGATCACGGACTGGTGGATGAGGGTGATGGTGGGCAGCAGCAGGGTGTCGGGGGCGCCGAGGAGTTCGGTCAGCCGCTCCTCGATACGGGGGTAGAGCCGGGGGCTGCCGATGAGCCGGGACCAGCTGGGATGGGTGCCCCACCGTCTGACCTGCGGTTCGATCGCCTCGATGACGGTCGGGTCGAGGTCGAGGCCCAGGTAGTTGCAGCTCGCGAAGTCGATGAGCCAGTCGTCGCGGACGCGGATGCGGCGGCCGTCGATCTCGTCGATGACGGCGTCGCACATGCGGGTCGTCCGGTGGAGGTGTTCCAGGTCCTGCCAGCGGGACGGGCGCGGCGGAGGCCCCGCGGTGGCCGTGGGGCGGGCGGCGGGAGGGGCGGCCGGGCGGACGGCGGGCCGCTCGCCCGGGGGTGGCGCGCGGTGCAGGTAGGACTCCGCCTGATGGGCGGTCATCGGGCGGGCGAAGAGGTAGCCCTGCCCGTAACGGCAGCCCATCTCGGCGAGGAGCGCGCGCTGTTCCTCGTGCTCGATGCCCTCGGCGACGACCTGGAGGCCGAGGACGTCGGCGATGCGCACGATGCCGTCCATGAGCGCCACCTGCTGCGGGTCGGTCGTGATGTCGTCGATGAAGGACTTGTCGACCTTGAGGACGTCGATGGGGAACTCGCGGAGGTAGCTGAGCGAGGAGAATCCGGTGCCGAAGTCGTCGATGGCGATGGAGACGCCCAGGTCCTTGAGGGCGGCCATGGTTGTCCTGATCTGGGCGTCCCTGCGCATGAGGACGGTCTCGGTGAGCTCCAGGACGAGGGATCCGGGCGCGAGCCCCGAGGAGCGGAGGGTGCGCCGTACGCCGTCGAGGAACCCGGGGTCGCGGAACTGGCGGGCGGACACGTTGACGCTGGCGTACAGCGGGGCCTGCCGGGGACGGGCCCTCTGCCAGCGGGCGATGTCGACGGCGGCGTGTTCGAGGACCCAGGCGCCCAGCGGCATGATGTGGCCGCTCTCCTCGGCGAGGGCGATGAACTGGTCCGGGGGGACCATGCCGCGGCGGGCGTGCGGCCAGCGGACGAGCGCCTCGAGGCCGGCCGGGGCGCCGTCGCGCACCTCGACGATCGGCTGGTAGCGCAGGGCGAACGCGTGGTCGGCGATGGCGGTGTCCATACCCGCCTGGAGTTCGTGGCGGGCGACGAGACGGGAGTGGAACTCGGGGTGGAAGAGCCGCCATCTCTTCTTGCCGGCCGCCTTGGCCGCGTACAGGGCGAGGTCGGCGTGGCCGAGGAGTTCCTCGGCGTGTGCGCTGTCGAGGACGGTCGCGATGCCGACGCTGGTCGACACGGACACCGCTCCGTCGGTGAGGTGGAAGGGCTGGCTGAGGGTGTGCACGATCTCCGCCGCGAGGGTCTCGGCGTCGCGGGGTTCCCGGGCGCCCTCGATGAGGACGGCGAACTCGTCGCCGCCGAGCCGGGCCGCGGTGTCGCTGAGCCGCAGGACGGAGGTGAGGCGGCGGGCGACGGCGACGAGGAGCTCGTCGCCGACGGAGTGCCCCATGGTGTCGTTGACGACCTTGAAGTCGTCGAGGTCGACGAAGAGCATGCAGGTCAGAGTGAATTCGCGGCGGCCGCGCAGCAGGGCGCGCTCGACCCGTTCGAGGAGGAGTACGCGGTTGGGGAGCCCGGTGAGGGAGTCGTGGAACGCCCGGTGGGTCAGCTCCCGTTCCAGTTTCCGCTGCTCGGTCACGTCGCGGAGGGTGAGGACGAGGCCGTGGACGGTGCGTTCGTCGCGGAGGTTGCTGCAGCGGACCTCGACCTCCAGGTCGGCGGAGCCGCCGTGGACCAGTTTCCAGTCGCCCCTGGCGTCGACGGAGGCACGGGACCGGGTGTCGGCGAGGACGCGCAGGGCGGCGACCGTGTCGGCGGGGGAGACGAGCTCCGCGAGGGGGGTGCCGGGGAGCAGTGGGCGGCCGAACATCGTCTCGGCGGAAGGGCTCGCGTAGCGGACGGTGTCGTCGTCGTCGACGATCAGGATGACGTCCGACGTGTTGTGGACGAGGGTGCGGAAGTAGGCCTCGCTGGTGCGGCGGTTGACCTCTTCGCTGAGTGCGAAGCGTTCGAGGGCAAGGGCCGCCTGGGAGGCGAGGGACTGGGCGGGTCCGGAGATCTCGGCGAGCTTCTTCTCGGGGCCCGCGAGGAGAAGGACGCCGAGGATCGGCTCGGAGCCCGCCGTGGCCTGCAGCTCAAGGGGGCAGAGCAGAGCGAACGGCTCGGGTGCGAGCTCCACGGCGACGGCGGGGTCGAGCCGGTTCACGGGGATGAGCCGGGTGCCGTCGGCGACCGACTCGGGCCAGGACGCGTCCGGGGACGGGGCCTGGCCCGGGGCCGGTGGCCGGGGCGGCACGTCGTTCGGTGGGCGGGCCCCGGGGGACGCGGCGGACCGGCGCGGCCGGCCGGCCAGGGGGCTCCACTCGTCGGCCGGGGAGCCGGTCAGCACGTCGGTGCGGCAGCTCCAGGGGTGACCCGCGGTGGCGACGGCACTGAGGCCGCCCCTGCGGTCCCGGACGAGGAGCAGGGCACGGTGACCGGTGCCCGGCCCGAAGAGCGTCGCGGACGCCGTCTCCACGGCGCCGGCGACCTCTCGGGGGCTCAGGGCGGCGACGAGGGAGGCGGCGGCGGCCCTGAGGCTGTGTTCGCGCGCCTCGGCCTTGCCGTGGTCGTTCATCATGCCCCAGAGCCGGGCGAGGACCAGCAGGAACATGAGGGCCGAGAAGATCGCGATGACGGCGATGTCCTGGTCCCTGTCCTGGCGCAGCGACTGGAGCAGGAGCAGGGCGGGGGCGACGAGCGAGGCCCCGGCGAGCAGGGCGAGCCGTCGCTCGGCGACACGCGGGGGCGGCTCGGGGGCGCGTTCGGTGAGGCCCGTCATGGACGGGTGGAGGGCGGCGAGGCCCCACGCCGTGAAGAAGACGACCCAGCCCAGGTCCCAGGGGGTGCCGACCTGCCAGGTGCCCTTGAGCTGGAGGGAGCCGTAGATGACGTCGGAGGCGAGGATGCCGCAGGTGCCGAGAGTGAGGAGCTGCACGGCCCGGGAGCGCAGGCCGCCGGGGACGAGGAGCCGGGCGAGCATGGCCAGCATCAGCACGTCACCGAGGGGGTACGCGATGGAGATGGCCTTCTCGGTCCAGCTCATGTCCTCGCTCCTGGCCAGCGGGGTGATGAGGTTGACCCAGGAGAGCAGCGCGAGGCCCGAGGTGAGGATCAGTGCGTCGAGGACGACACCGAGGTCGCGCCCGGTGGCCCGGTAACGGATGAAGCCGAACAGGCCGATGGCGAACAGCGGGTAGGTGACCAGGTACAGGGCGTCCGCGACGGACGGGAAGGGTCTGGTCTGGCCGAAGAAGGCCTCCATCGCGTTGTAGGCGGTGTCGCCGCCCACGAAGGTCAGGTTGGCGGCGGCGAGCAGCATCCAGGGCCAGCGCCGTGAGGGCCGGTGCAGATGGACGCCGACCAGGATCGCGGCGACGCCGCTGAGCCCGATGAGCGCCCACAGGATCGTGTGCCGGGCGGGGAACTTCAGATAGGCGGCCGTGAGCAGCGTCACGGCCAGGAGGTACAGGAGGACCCATCGGCGCAGTGATGCGGTCGCGGCGAGCGGCCGGTTCGGCTGGCGCAGCGACATGGTCGACCGCCCCCTTGCCGGGTCGGACGCCGTCGGGAGCGCCCTGGTCGCGGATACGGATCCCGTACCGTGTCCATTCTCCGGGGCCCCTGGTGCGGCTGCATCTCGGCGTACCGTGCGCGCCGGTCGGGCGCGGGGCCCGCCGTCAGGAGGACGCGCGGACCACGAGTTCCGTGGGGAGCATCTGGCGGGGCTGCTCGTCCGGGTCGCTGGGCGCGGCGATCTCCTGGAGCAGCAGGCGGGCCATGGTGCGGCCCATCTCCTCGATGGGCTGGCGGACGCTCGTCAGCGGCGGGTCCATGTGCCGGGCCACGGCCGAGTCGTCGACCCCGACGAGGGCGACGTCCTCGGGGACGCGGCGGCCCGCCTCACGCAGGACGCCGCGCGCGCCCGCGGCCATGACGTCGGAGGCGGCGAAGACGGCGTCGAGGTCCGGCCTGCGGTCCAGGAGTTCCCGCATGGCACGCCGGCCGCCCTCCTCGGTGAAGTCGCCGTTGGCCACGAGCGCCTCGTCGGCGGCGAGTCCGGCGTCCGCCAGGCCCTCGCGGTAGCCGTCGAGGCGGCAGCGGGCCACGTACATGTCGAGGGGTCCCGTGATGGTGGCGATGCCGCGCCGGCCGCGGGCGGCGAGGTGCGCGACGGCGGTGCGGCCGGCGCCGGTGTTGTCGGAGTCGACGAAGGCGACGCGCTCGTCCTCGGTGCGGCGGCCGTTGAGGACGGCGGGCAGGCCGAGGGCGCGGACCTGGTCGGGCAGCTGGTCGGAAGCGTGCACGGAGACGAGGAGGACGCCGTCGACGCGCTGGGCGGCGAGGTACTGCTCGAATCGCTGCCGCTCCTGTTCGCTGCGGATCAGGGTGAGCAGCAACTGCTTGTCGGCGTCGGCGAGTTCGCCGCTGACACCGCGGATGATGTCGAGGAAGTACGGCTCCGCGAAGAGCCGCGCCTCGGTCTCGGGGATCACCAGGGCGACGGCGTCGGTCCGGCTGCCGGCGAGGGCGCGGGCGGCCCGGTTGGGGACGTAACCGAGTTCGGCGACGGCCCGTTCGACGGCGGCCTTGGCCTGTTCGCTCACCCGTGGGGAGCCGTTGATGACCCGGGAGACCGTGCCGCGGCCGACTCCGGCTCTCGCCGCTACCTCTTCCAGGGTGGGCCTGCCGGTCTGTCGCCCGCTCATGTGCCGCTTCTCCCCTCGGGCCGCCGCCCCGCCTGCGTGTGCACGCGAACCTATCAGGCGGGACGGCGCGTGCCCGGGGCGCCGGGGAAGGGGTCAGACGCCGGTCGGGGCGAGCTCGGCCATGGCTCCCCAGCCCTGCTGCGGGACCTCCACGTTGATGATCTCGGGGGTGGTGGCGATGGCACCGGCCATGGCCGCGAGGCCCGCCGCGAAGTGTGGGGAGGCGACGTGGGCGGCGCCCGCTTCGGCGTCGGCGAAGGCCTCCAGGAGGACGTAGACGTTCGGGTCGTCGACGGCGCGGGACCAGTCGAAGAACAGGTTGCCGGGCTCCTCGCGGGTGGCGCGGGTGAAGTCGGCGACCAGGTCGAGCCAGCGGTCGGCGTGGTCGGGGCGGGCGGTGAACCGGACGGCGATGAAGATCATGCGGCAAGCCTGCGGCGCGGTCGGCGGGCGGGACCAGCCGGTCCGTTCAGGATTCCGGCAGGGTCGGAAACTCCGGCACGGCGCGGGCGAGCGCGGCCCGGATCTCGCCCTGCCGCCGCCCGAAGCCGGCGGTCGGCAGTGACACGGAGAGGGCGTGCACGATGCCGTCGCCCCGCTCGGGCAGCGCCACCGCGACACAGGTGTACGCGAGGTCGGCCTCGCCCACCGAGACGGCGAATCCCTGGTCGCGCACCCGGCCGGCCTCGGCCTCGAACCGTTCGGCGCTGGTGATCGTCCGCTCGGTGAAGCGGGCCATCCCGTGCTCGGCCAGATAGCGGCGGCGCAGCGGGCGCGGGAGGGCGGCGAGCAGCGCCTTGCCGTGGGCGGTCGCGTGGGCCCGCTCCTCGGGGCCGGGCGTGAAGGGGTGGGCCGCGTCGGTGACGGGGGCGGTGGTGTCGACGACCGTGATCAGGCCGTCGCGGTAGGCGGTGTGGTACGCCTCCGCGCCGGTGGCCCGCCGGAGCCGGCCGAGGAGTTCTCCGGTGCCGGCGCCGAGTCCGTGGTGCCGCTGGTGGGAGCGGTGCAGGGACGGGACGCGGGGTCCCGGGGCGTACCCCTCGGCGGTGCGGACGAGGTAGCCGCGGGCGAGCAGGGGCCCGGTGAGGTGGTAGACGGTCGAGAGGGCGCAGCCGAGCCGCCGGGCGAGGACCTTGGCGCCGAGCGGCCGGTCTGCGTCGGCGACGGCGTCGAGGACGGCGAGGGCCCGGTCGACGGACTGGGGCCCGGGACTCGGGATGTCAGGCATCGCTCCAGCTTAGGCGGACTCGGAGAGGCCGGGCGTGGGCGGGACGGGGGAAGGCGGGCCCGTGCGGGACGGGGAGGAGCCGGCCTGGGCGGGACTCGGAGAAGCCGGGCCGGGGCGGGACGGAGCAGCCGCTCCCTCCAGCGGCGGGAACGCTCTCTACCGCCCCCGCCGCCCTCCGTATCCCCGCAGGTCAACCCGTCCTTATGTGCATAAGACACACTTTCGGCGTACCGTCGTGTGGATCCCCCATTTCTCGACGCCACGGGAGAGCGTGTGCCCCGCTCCAGGACCGACCATGCCCCGACGCACCGCGAGGCGCGCCGCCCGCGCCTCCGTACGGCGGCGATCGCGACAGGTGTGGTCGCCGTCGCCGCGGGCGGGCTGTACGTGGCCGGGCTGCTCGCGACCGGTGACGACATATCCGCCGGCACGCGGGTCGGCGGCGTGGACATAGGCGGCATGAGCCGCTCCGAGGCCCGCGCGAAGCTCGCGGCGGAGGCCCCCGCCTCCTGGAGCGCGCCGATACCCGTGCGGGTCGGCGACCGTGCCGCGACCGTGGAACCGGCCGCCGCCGGCTTGACCGTGGACCTGGCGAGGACCGCCGACCTGGCGGCCGATCCCTCCCGTGACCCCGTCACGGTCATCGGGCGGCTCTTCTCGTCGGGCGAGCGGGAGATCAGCCCCGTCCTCGCGTACGACCCGGAGAAGGCACGGGCGGTCGTCGCCGAGCTGGCCAGGAAGAACGACCGAGCGGTGCGCGAGGGGTCCGTCGCCTTCCGGGCGGGCGAGGCCGTCGCGACCCAGCCCGTGACGGGCCGGAAGCTGGACACCGGGCGGGCCGTCGAGACCCTGCGCGCCGCCTATCCCGCCGCCACGGGCTCCGCGCCCGTGATCCTTCCGGTCGCCATGACCGAGCCGAAGCTCCCCGCGGCCGAGGTGTCCCGCTTCCTCGACACGTACGCGAAGCCCGCCGTCTCCGGCCCGGTGACGCTCACGGCGGGCACCGAGCGGCTGCGCATCGCACCCTCCACCCTCGGGGACCACCTCACCGTGAAGGCCGAGAACGGCAGGCTCACCGCCGCGCTCGACGCCGAGGCGCTGCTCCGGGACCCGGACGTGGCCCGGCCGGTCGCGTCGCTGACGAACGCGCCCGTCGAGGCCTCCCTCGGGGTCCGGGACGGCAGGGTCGTCGTGGAGTCGGAGGGCCGCCCCGGCCACGAGGTGACCGCGAAGGCCCTCGGCGACGCCGTGCGCCCCCTGCTCACCAGGACCGGCGAGGCGGCCCGTACGGCTCCGGTGGCCACCAAGGTCACCCAGCCCGAACTGACCACCGACTCCCTCGCCCGCATGGGCATCACCGAGCAGATGTCGACGTTCACGGTGGACTTCCCGAAGGCTCCGTACCGGACGACGAACATCGGCAGGGCCGCCGAACTCATCAACGGCTCGCTCGTGCGGCCCGGTGAGGTGTGGAGCTTCAACAAGACGGTCGGCGAGCGCACCCCGGACAACGGATTCGTCGACGGCACGATGATCCTCGACGGCCAGTACCGCTCCGCGCCCGGCGGCGGTGTGTCGGCGATGGCCACGACCGTCTTCAACGCCATGTTCTTCGCCGGCGTGAAGCCCGTCGAATACGGCGCCCACTCCTTCTACATCGAGCGCTACCCGGCCGGGCGCGAGGCGACCGTCGCCTGGGGCTCGCTCGACCTCAAGTTCCGCAACGACTCCGGCAAGCCGATCTACATCAAGGCGGACGCCACGGACTCCTCCGTCACCGTGAGTTTCCTCGGGACGAAGAAGTACGACTCCGTGGAGGCCGTCGCCGGGCCGCGCACCAACCTCAAGGAGCCCGCGAAGCGCGAGGGCACCGGCGAGGAGTGCGTGCCGCAGGAGCCCCTCGAGGGCTTCGACATCTCCGTGGACCGGGTGTTCAAGAACGGCGGCACCGAGGTCGACCGCCAGACCTTCAAGACCCACTACACCCCGCGCGACGAGGTGACCTGCGAGTGACCCGCGCGTGACCGCCGGGCACACCCACTGACGGAAGGGTGTCTTCCCGTACGGCGCGGGCATGACTCCGGAGCGCGGCCCACCGGGCCAGGGCCGCCCGCCACCCCCGGAGGCACGCCTTGGCGCAGCGCAGCGACCCCTTCGAGCGGCTCCTCGACGACGCGGTGCGCGCGGGGGTGTTCCCCGGCGCCGTGTGGGCGGTGGGGGACGCACGCCGGACCGTGTGGGAGGGGGCCGCCGGGCTGCTCGACCCGGCGGACCCCGGGGAACCCATGCGCACCGACACGCTCTTCGACGTCGCCAGCCTCACCAAGATCCTCGCCGTCTGGGCGGTGACCGGCACACTCGTCGACGCCGGGAAGCTCGACCTGCGGGCCCCGCTCGGCTCCTTCTGGCCGGAGGCGGCGGGCCGGCCCCTGGCCGGGGTCACGGCCCACCATCTGCTGACGCACACGGCGGGCCTGCCGCTGCGCGCCAACCTGCGGCACCTGTACGGATCCGATCCGCAGGACGTCCGGGACGGCGTCCTCGCCGAGCCGCTCCGGCACAGGGCCGGTGAGGCCGTGGCGTACACCGACCGGGCCGCGCTCATCCTCGGCTACCTGGCCGAGCACCTCACCCGGCGGCCGCTCCCCCGGCTCGCGGAGGACCGGGTCTGGGGCCCGCTCGCCATGACGGAGACCCGGTACGGTCCGCTGCCGCCCACCGTCAGGAAGCGGTGTGCCCCCACCGAGTACGACGAGGAGAGCGGCGCCCCGCTCAAGGGCACCGTCCACGACTTCTCGACCCGGCTCCTCGGCGGCGCCTGCGGCATCGCGGGGGTCTTCACGACCAGCGGTGACATCGCGCGCTTCCTGCGCCACCTCCTCGCCCCGCTGCCCGGCGTGTTCTCCGCGGAGTGGACGGCCGCGTCGCTCCGCGTCCACACCGGCCGGCTCGACCCGCCGCGCGGCCTGTTCTGGCATCCGGCGCCGGGCACGGCACCGGCGGACGACGTCTGGGCGCACTTCGGCTTCACCGGCACGGGCATGTGGGTGTCACCGGCACGGAACCGCTGGGCCGTCCTGCTGACCAACCGCCTTCGCCTCACCCGCGACAACGGCCCCCTGGCCCGCGTCAGGAACGCCTTCCGGACCCTCGCCTTCCGCTGACCGTCCTACGGAATCGAGATGCCGTCCGGGCGCCGGTTCTGCGAGGCTGCACCCCGTTGGAAGATCTTGCTCAGCTCGACGTGCACGGAGTGCGGACCATGGGTTTCACGCTGGAAGGGCCGGTTCTGGAGGGCGCGTTCGTGCGCCTGGAACCGCTGGGGCATCACCACACCGCCGGTCTCGCCGAGGCGGCGGAGGAGAACCGGGACTCGTACCACTACACGTGGGTGCCGCGGCGGGAGGAGGTCGCGGGCTACGTCGACGCGCAGCTCGGCCGCGCCGCCGACGGCAGGCTGGCCCCGTACGCGCAGGTGAGCGTGGCGACAGGTCGTGTGGTCGGCCACACCTCCTTCTGGGACCCGCGTCCGTGGCCCTCCGGCGAGGGTCTCTGCGCGATCGAGATCGGCTTCACCTGGCTCGCCGCCTCCGCGCAGGGCACCGGGATGAACACCGAGGCGAAGTACCTGCTCTTCCGGCACGCCTTCGAGAGCTGGGAGGTGGCACGGGTCGACCTCAAGACCGACGCCCGCAACGCCCGCTCGCGGGCGGCGATCGAGAGCGTCGGCGCGAGCTTCGAGGGCGTCCTCAGGAAGTCGACCCGCTCCTGGGCACCGGGCGAGGACGGCCGCCTCCGCGATTCCGCCGTCTTCTCGATCATCGCCGAGGAGTGGCCCGAGCGCCGCACGGCGCTCGAACGGCGACTGGCCACGCGCGTGGGGGCACCCCTTGATGGAGCAAACAGGCCTGGGGTTACCATATGAGCGCCGCCTAGCTCGAAAGATAAACTTGTGACTGTCAATGACGACTCGTTCACCAGCTGGAAGAACCGCGAGGAGATCGCGGAGTCGATGATCCCGATCATCGGGAAGCTGCACCGGGAGCAGGACGTCACCGTCCTGGTCCACAGCCGCTCCCTGGTGAACAAGTCGGTGGTCTCCATTCTGAAGACCCACCGATTCGCCCGGCAGATCGACGGCGAGGAGCTCTCGGTCACCGAGACGCTCCCGTTCCTCCAGACGCTCACGACCCTCGATCTCGGCCCGTCCCAGATCGACATAGGCATGCTGGCCGCCGAGTACAAGACCGACGACCGCGGTCTCTCGGTGGAGGCGTTCACCGCGGAGGCCGTCGCCGGCGCCATCGGTGAGAACAAGATCGAGCGCCGTGACGGACGCGACGTCGTCCTCTACGGCTTCGGCCGCATCGGCCGTCTCGTCGCCCGCCTCCTCATCGAGAAGGCAGGGTCGGGCAACGGCCTGCGCCTGCGCGCGATCGTCGTCCGCGGCGGTGGCGAGCAGGACCTCGTGAAGCGCGCCTCGCTGCTGCGCCGCGACTCCATCCACGGCCAGTTCCAGGGCACGATCACGGTCGACGAGGCGAACAGCACGATCGTCGCCAACGGCAACACGATCAAGGTGATCTACGCCAACGACCCCTCCGAGGTCGACTACACGGCGTACGGCATCGAGAACGCCATCCTGATCGACAACACCGGCAAGTGGCGCGACCGCGAGGGCCTGTCCAAGCACCTGCGCCCCGGCATCGACAAGGTCGTCCTGACCGCGCCCGGCAAGGGTGACGTGCCGAACATCGTGCACGGCGTCAACCACGACACGATCAAGCCGGACGAGAAGGTCCTGTCCTGCGCCTCCTGCACCACCAACGCGATCGTCCCGCCGCTGAAGGCCATGGACGACGAGTACGGTGTGCTGCGCGGTCACGTGGAGACGGTCCACTCGTTCACGAACGACCAGAACCTCCTGGACAACTACCACAAGGCGGACCGCCGCGGCCGTTCCGCGCCGCTCAACATGGTGATCACCGAGACCGGTGCCGCCTCGGCCGTCGCGAAGGCGCTGCCGGAGCTCAAGGCCCCGATCACCGGCAGCTCGATCCGCGTCCCCGTCCCGGACGTCTCGATCGCGATCCTGAGCCTGCGCCTGGGCCGCGAGACCACCCGCGAAGAGGTCCTCGAGTACCTCCGTGACGTCTCGCTGCACTCGCCGCTGAAGCGTCAGATCGACTTCACCACGGCCCCCGACGCCGTCTCGATGGACTTCGTCGGCTCGCGTCACGCGTCGATCGTCGACGCCGGCGCGACCAAGGTCGACGGCGACAACGCGATCCTCTACCTGTGGTACGACAACGAGTTCGGCTACTCGTGCCAGGTCATCCGGGTCGTCCAGCACGTCTCCGGCGTGGAGTACCCGACCTTCCCGGCTCCGGCGGTCTGATCTCCCACCCGCTCGAAGGCACCACGGCGCGCCGCACCTCCCTCACGGGGTGCGGCGCGCCGTCGTCGTCCGGGCGTCGTCCCGGCGGAAGGCGAACCGACCACAAGGGCCCTGGCGTCCCTCCCCGCATGAACTCGTTCTCGCACGGGATACGCCAGCTCCTGCGGTTCACGGTCCTGGAGGCGCGCTGCTGCGCCTTCGCGGTGGCGCTCATCGGCGGCATCGCGGTCTCCACCCTGCTGCCCGAACTGCCGATCGCCCGCTACGACCTGCTGCTCCTGTACGGCATCCTGCTCACCGCCCTCGCGTGGAAGCTGGGATGGGACTCCGGCCGGGACGTGGCCGTGATCGGCGCCTGCCATGTCATCGGACTGCTCTTCGAGTTGGTCAAGGTGCGGATGGGTTCGTGGAGTTACCCGGAGGAGGCGTGGACGAAGGTCGGCGGGGTGCCGCTGTACGGCGGCTTCCTCTACGCGGCCCTCGGCAGTTACGTCTGCCGGGCGTGGCGCCTGTTCGAGCTGCGGCTCACGGGCTACCGGCCACGCGCGACGGCGGTGCTCGCCGGCGCCGTGTACGTGAACTTCTTCAGCCACCACTGGCTGCCCGACGCCCGCTGGGCCCTGGCCGCGCTGCTCCTCGCCGCGACGGCGGGAACCTGGGTGCGGTTCCGGGTGGGCGAGCGGGAGCACCGGATGCCGCTGGCCCTGTCGTTCGTCCTGATCGGCTTCTTCCTGTGGGTCGCGGAGAACGCGGCCACGTACGTCGGCGCCTGGAGCTACCCGGACCAGCTGGACGGCTGGCAGCCGGTGTCCCCCGCCAAGTTCGGCGCGTGGGCGCTGCTCATCTCGGTCACGTTCGTCCTGACGGCACACCGGGCGAGGCCGACTGCCCCGGCCCCGGCCCCGGCGGCCCCGGAAGTGCTCTCGACCCGCCAGGGCCGGGGAAAGGCAATTCCGTGCACGCCCCCGGCCGACGTGCTACAGTCAACAGCAGTTGCAGTCGTGGTTCCCAAAGAAACTTACAAGTGCCTTTGACGATTCGACATCGTCAGGCACTTTCTGTGTTTTCGGTGCAGTTTTCCGGACGGGGCAATCATCACGGCGACTCCGGGTTCCGCACAGTGCGGACCCCTGGGCTACGCCCCGAAGGAGATTTGACATGGCTAACGGCACCGTGAAGTGGTTCAACGCTGAAAAGGGCTTCGGCTTCATCGAGCAGGAGGGTGGCGGCCCGGACGTCTTCGCCCACTACTCCAACATCGCCACCTCTGGCTTCCGTGAGCTCCAGGAAGGCCAGAAGGTGACCTTCGACGTCACGCAGGGCCAGAAGGGCCCCCAGGCGGAGAACATTCTCCCCGCCTGACGTTGACACGTCCGACGCAGCTGGGGCCCTCACCCGTGTGGTGAGGGCCCCGGCTCGTTGTATTTTCCAGGCATTTCCAGGCGTTCCAGTAATTCATCTGGGCTTCTGCCCGTCCCGAATTCCTCGAAGCGCACCGGTTTCGAGGAAGGCTCCCATGGACACATCGCACACCACCCCCCGTACCGACAAGGCACGACGCGCGGCCGCGGCGAAGGACGAATTCGCGACGACGGCATCCGTCACCCCCGCTCTGCCCCCGGCCGGCACTTTCGCCGAGCTCGACCTGCCGCCCGAGGTCCTCGAGGTACTGGCGAGCGAGGGCGTCGACACGCCGTTCCCGATCCAGTCCGCGACCCTCCCGGACGCCCTCGCGGGCCGCGATGTGCTGGGGCGCGGACGGACCGGCTCCGGCAAGACGCTCGCCTTCGGCCTGCCGCTGCTCGTGCGCACCGCGGGCCGCCGAGCCGAGGCCCGCAAGCCCCTCGCCCTTGTCCTGGTCCCCACACGCGAGCTGGCCCAGCAGGTCACGGACGCCCTCGACCCCTTCGCGCGCGCCCTGAAGCTGCGCCTGGCGACCGTGGTCGGCGGCATGTCGATCGGGCGGCAGGCCACCGCCCTGCGCGACGGGGCCGAGGTCCTCATCGCCACGCCCGGCCGGCTCATGGACCTCGTCGAGCGCAAGGACTGCCGCCTGGAGCGGGTGACCGTCACCGTCCTGGACGAGGCGGACCAGATGTCCGACATGGGCTTCCTGCCCCAGGTCACCGAACTGCTCGACCGGGTGAACGCCGACGGCCAGCGGATGCTGTTCTCCGCCACCCTCGACCGCAACGTCGACCTCGTCGTGGAGCGCTACCTCCAGGACCCGGTCGTCCACTCCGTCGACCCCTCGGCAGCCACCGTCTCCACCATGGAGCACCACGTGCTGCAGGTGCACGTCGCCGACAAGTTCGCCACCGCCACGGAGATCGCGGCCCGCGACGGGCGCGTGATCATGTTCCTGCGCACCAAGGCCGCCGTCGACCGCTTCACCCGGCACCTGCTCGGCAGCGGCGTACGGGCCGCGGCCCTGCACAGCGGCAAGTCCCAGCCTCTGAGGACCCGCACCCTGGAACGCTTCAGGAGCGGCGAGGTTCCGGTGCTCGTCGCCACCAACGTGGCGGCACGCGGCCTCCACATCGACGCCCTCGACCTCGTCGTCAACGTCGACCCGCCCGCCGACCACAAGGACTACCTGCACCGTGGCGGCCGGACCGCGCGGGCCGGCGAGGAGGGCCTCGTCGTCACCCTGGTCACGCAGGAGGAGCGCCGCGACGTCGCCCGGCTGATGGCGGACGCGGGCATCCACGCCCAGGTCACCCAGGTCCGCTCCGGCGAGGCCGAGCTGAGCCGCATCACCGGCGCCCGGGCCCCCTCGGGTGTGCCCGTCGACGGCAGCGCGCCGACCCAGGAGGGGCCGAAGCGCGGCGGTGCGGCCTTCCGCGGCATGGGGACGGTCCCGGGCCGTCCCGGCCGCGCCAAGAACGAGTCACGGCGGGCCGCCGAGGCCCGTAAGACGGCCGAGGCCCGCCAGGCCGCGAGGATCCGCCGCGGCGGCTGACACCACCCGAGGTACGGACGGCTTCGAGGCGTGCCGACGCATCCGCGCCGGGACGACCACGGCTTCGAGACGTGCGACGCGCATCCGTGCCCGGAGGACCACGCTTCCTGTGCTCCACGCTGACCGCGCGTGGTGACAACCGGGTTCGTTCCGCCGGTGTGCCGAGTTCCTCGCGGGCGGGTGGACGTCAGGGCGATGCGCGGGCCGAGCACGAGCTCAGGCGGCGTTTCCCGGAGGCTCCCGCGTCTCCCCACGATCGGTCGGCCACGCGTCAGGGCCGGCCCTGGCGGGGCTGCGCCGGACCTCTTCCGGACGTGAGGGCGGCGGGGTTCGGGGTGCCGCCACCGGCCTTCGGGGGACTCGCCGGGGCGCCCTTCGGTTCCCGCAGGTTCCTCGCGTCCCTCATCGGCTTCTTCGAGCTGTTCCGCGCGCCCGTGCCGTCGCCCGGTAGCGGGGCCTGTCCGCAGTACTCGGCCACGTTCTCCTCGCCGCCGGCCGCCACGACGAGCCGTTGCCAGGCCGGCGACCGGAGCGCCCTCTCCTTGTCCTGCTCCTTCTTCTCTCCCGTGACCGCCCCGTACGCGTGACAGAGCGCCTCCCTCTCGTGCTTGCCGGGGAGCCCCTCGGGCCCCCTGTCGAGGCGTTCCAGGGCCGGCCCGGCCGATGGGACGGTCGGCTTCACGCCGGCCTCCGGAGGGACGGGCTCCGTGGCCCGGGGGGTGTAGCGGCGCGGTTCGTGGGCGGGGGCCGGCACGGGAACCGGGTCGTCCTGGAGGCGCCCTGGGAGGTCCACGGCCGCGATGGCCACTCCGCCCAGAGCCACGCTCGCGAGCGCCGCGGCCGCGGCGCGCAGGGAGCGCCTGCGACGGCGCCCGGCACCGGGCGTCCAGTCGTCACGGCGGCGTGTACGGCCGGCCGTGTGCAGGCCCGCCTCGCGCGCGGCCCGGAAGGCGGCGAGGGCACTCGCCTCGGCGTCCTCGCCACCGGTCCGTGCGGCCTCCCGGCCCGGACGCTCTCCGGCGCTCCCACCGGCGGCGGTGCCGGTCTCCAGGGCGCCTCCGGCCTTTCCGGTCGTCCCGGCTGACCCGGCCTCTCCAGTCGTCCCCGCCGTGCTCGGTGTCCCGACTTTGCCGGGTGTCCCGGCTGACCCGGCCTTGCCGGATGTCCCGGCTTTCCCCGCCATGCGTGGTGTCCCGGCTGTCCCGGCGGTGGGCTCCTCCGCCGCGCCCCGGTCGGCGCGCAGCGCGGCCCGCAGGGCCTCCTCCAGGCCGTGGTCCCGTCGCTCCTCCGGCATCCGTCACCTCCCTCTTGCCTTGAGTTCCCGCGCCAGTCGCTTCAATCCCCGGTGCGCCGCGGACCGTACCGCACCGGGGCGCTTCCCCAGGACCCGGGCGGCCGTCGGCCCGTCGAGGCCGACCACCACCCGCAGCAGGACAGCCTCCGCCTGTTCCCGGGGGAGCCCCGTGACCAGCGCGAGCGCCCGGTCCGTCGAGAGAGCGTCCAGAGCCTCCCCCGCGGTGTCCCCGGCGGCCGGCAGTTCGAGCGCGTCCTGTTCGAGCAGGGCGGGGCGCGGACGAGCGCGGGCCCGGCGCAGATGGTCCAGCGCCCGGTGCCGCGCTATCGTCGCGGTCCAGCCGCGGAAACCCGCGCCGTCGCCCCGGAACCGGCCGAGGTCCCGGGCTATCTCGAGCCAGGCGTCCGAGGCCACGTCCTCGGCGTCCTCGCCGACGAGGCCACGCAGATATCCGAGCAGCCCGGGGGCGACCGTACGGTACGCCTGCGCGAACGCCTCCTCGTCGCCCGCCCGGGCCCGCTCGACGGCGGAGCCGAGATCGAGGTCGTGCGCCGTGGTGGGCGTGCGCCGGTGCCCCGTCCCCTCGTCCACACGATCCTCTTCACAGCCGGTACGTTCGCGAACTCCGGCCGCCGCGCACCGGAACCCGGTCATCCTGTCAGACCGTCAGGAGCGGTCCCCAGCCAGCCCGTCGGGGGCGCGGACCTTCCGTCTGCGGGTGTGCGGCGGCCGTCTCCCGTGCAGGGTGAGGTAGTACGTCCGCAGGGATTCCCCCGGCCCGATCTCGAAGCGGTTCACGGTCCGGCCGAGCGGGTTCCACACCCGGCCGTCCGGCATCCGCAGTCCGACGGAGCGGGCGAAGACGGCGCGCAGCAGGTGTTCTGGGGGCAGGTCCACCCAGACCGCGCCGGCCTCGCGCACCAGCACCTCACCCACGTAGGCGCCGAGGCCGAGAAGGGGGCCGGCCACGTCGTCAGGGCCGGCGCCGCCCCGGCGGAGGCCGTCGATGAGCCGGTCGACAACGCTCAGGCTCGCCGCGGTGTAGTCGAGCGGCAGTCGTGCCCGCGCGGTGGCGCGCTCCACGAACTCGGATGCGTGACGCGCCATGTCGACTGCGGACAGCGTGAGGCTTTCGCGGTCCATACGTGATCACCCTTCCCCTGGGAAGCGGCGTGGGTCGCCTGATGATCAAGCGGATTCCGCTCCGGAGACATCACGGGGAGCGTGCGTGACGCTGGTCACACGGGTCTCCCGCGCCTCAGTGAAGGGGCGTCAGTTCCCCTCGTCACGGACGCGAACGTCGCGCTGCGCCTCGACCCGGAACACGGGAGCGCCGTCGGGCCTCCCGTCGCGCAGGGGAACACCGTCGGACCCCTCGACACGGCGCGCGGAAGCACCGTCGGGCCTCCCGTCGCGCCCGGCACCGCCGTCGCGCGCCCCGGCGCCGCGCAGGCGACCGCCATCCGTGGGGCGCGCCCTGAAGAGGTCGAGCAGGCCGGTGATCTCGAAGTCGCCTTCCAGCGGGTGCCGGAAGCGCATGCCGGAGGCCAGCCGGTAACGGTTGCGCCGCCCTTCGCGCTCGTGGGTGAGGTATCCGGCCGCCTCCAGATCGGCGACGATCGCCTGCACCGTCCGCTCGGTCACGCCGCACGCGGCGGCGACATCGCGCAGGCGGACGCCCGGGTCCCGGGCGATCACCACCAGGACGCGGGCGTGATTCGTCAGAAAGGTCCACGACCGACGATCGGCTGGACTGTCGCTCATTGGGTCATTATGCGGCGATTTCTTCATGAGTCACAAGACCCGAAATTCATCTCATGTAAAGATTGACATGCTATGAGCGCGAAGAGCACCATAAGGGCGAAACATCCAGGTCTGTCTGGCCCGTGGGAGCGCATCATGTATCCCCTTCCGGACCGCTCCGCGGAGGTCCTGGCATCCGCCGTCGACCTTCTTCTCCAGCCGTGGACAACCTCCCCGGATCCCCAGATGACCGTGGAGGTCTCCCCGGACGGCACCGTCCGTGTCAGCGGCGAGATAGACAGCGACACGGCCCCCCACCTGCACCGGACACTCATGGCCGCCCTGTGCGCACATCCCGAGGGCGTCACGCTCGACCTCTCCGCCGTCACCTTCTGCGACTGCGCCGGCCTTCGGGCCTTCCTGGCCGCCCGGCTCGCACACCTCGACGGCGGGCGGTGCCCGCTCGCGCTCGGACCCGTGAGCCCACGGATGGCCCGCCTCCTCCGGCTGACCGGCACCGAGGGGCTCTTCCGGCCGCCGCGATGACGCGGGCGCGATGAAGAAGCAGGACCGTGGGGAAGCAGGGGCGAAGAAGCGGAATCAGTGAAGGGGCAGCCGCACCTCGATGGTCTTCCCGCCCTGCGGTGGAAGACACAGCCTGATCTCGAGCGCCAGCAATCTGATCAGCGGCCAGCCGAAGCCGCCCTCCCCCGGTGCGAAGTCCCGCTTCCCGCCCCGGGCATCCGTGTGGTGGGGCAGTTCGCCACTCGCGTCCGCGACGATGATCGTCACCGCGCCCCGGTCGCACGTCACTCCGAAGCCGGTGAGGCCGCTCCCGTGCCGGAACGCGTTGCTCACCAGCTCGGACGTCACCAGGAGCGCGTCACCCAGAGCCGTCGGGGACGGCGGCATCCCCGTGACGGCCGCGATGTCCGCGAACACCCCGGCCACTCGCGCCCGCGCCTCGGCGGCGTCGCGCGGAACCTGCCGCTCGTCTCCGGCCGATCCGTCGGGCGTCCCGCCCGTGTCACCCGAAGGCCATGGGCGGTTCCCGTCCGGCGTGCGATGCCCTGCGCTCACGACTCTGCCCCATCCGGTCTCTTGGTCCACCGGCTCGTCTCCTTCGTTCAACGGGCCCCTTCCCCGACGGAGGCATGGCATTCCCCCCGCGTGGCGACCCTCCTGCGTCGGGGGCGTCGTGCGATGGCACAAAGAGCCGCCGCGGCACGGATGCGACCCCCGGGGCCGGGCAGACGCGGCGTACGGCCCGCCGGTCCGACAAGGGGCCGTCGGACCCTCGGAACAGGGGAAGGTGGAAGGTGAAGGGGATGGACGACCGCGAGCACGGGAACGGGCACGGGCGGGGACGCGAGGAGACCGCGGACGAACGCGCCGACCGGCAGTGGCAGGATCTCCTGCAGGAGATACGCGTGACCCAGACAGGGGTGCAGATCCTCCTCGGGTTCCTGCTGACCGTGGTCTTCACCCCTCGGTACGCGAGCCTCGGTTCCGCCGACAAGACCACCTACGTCCTCACGGTGATCCTGGGATCGCTCGCCACCGGCGCGCTCATCGGCCCGGTCTCCTTCCACCGTCTCGTCTCCGGACACCGGCTCAAGCCCCAGGCGGTCGTCTGGGCGTCCCGGCTTGTCATGGTGGGGATCCTGTTCCTGGTCGCCACCCTCACCTCCGCACTCTTCCTCATCCTGCGGGTGGCCACCGACAACACGGTCGTGCCGTGGCTCGTGGCGCCCGTCCTCGCCTGGTACCTGCTGTGCTGGTTCGCCCTGCCTCTGTGGGCCCGGAGCCGGCACGGCTCGAACGGTGACGGACAAGGTGACGGACAACGGTGACACGTGGCGGCGCCGGTGAGCGGAAACCCCGTCACGTGACGCCCGCGATCGGGCGGGTGACGAGTGACGGACCGCGACGCGGGTAGCCGCACGCCGGAAAGCCCCGCGGAACACGCCGGAAGGAGAACCACCATGCCTCGCGGATCGAGCCCCAAGCGGGAGCGGCAGTACGAGCACATCAAGGAGAGCGCGGAGGACCGCGGCGAGAGCACGAAGCGCGCCAAGGAGATCGCCGCCCGCACCGTGAACAAGGAACGGGCCCGGGCGGGCGAGTCCAAGTCGTCCAGCCGGACGTCCCGGGAGGACATGTCCTCCGGCGAGCGCGGAGGACGGCGCTCCCACAGCGGCGCCGAGGGTCGCACGTACGACCAGTTGTACGAAGAGGCCAAGCGACGCAACATCGACGGTCGCTCCAAGATGAACAAGTCGGAGCTCAAGCGCGCCCTCGGTGGCGACAGCTGACGCGGCCCCGGCCGGAGACGGCCGCCGTACGGCGCTCGCGGGGGCCGTCCGTGGCGTCCGCGTGTCCGGGTCAGACGTCCTGGATGCGCCGGAACGGGCGGTCCGCCTCCAGCGTGAACGCGAGTTCCAGCAGGGTCCTCTCGCTGCCGGGGCGGCCGGAGAACATGACACCGACGGGCAGGCCCGCCTCCGTCGCGCCGGGGGCCGGCACCGACAGGGACGGTGTACCGACGACGTTGTTGACCGGTGTGAAGGCCACGTACGCGAGGATCCGCTCGATCAGGGTCCGGTACGGCACGGTCGGGCTGAGGTGGCCGAGCTCCGGGGCGGTGTGGGCGAGTACGGGTGTGAGGATCAGATCGAGACCACGGAAGGCCGCCGCGTACGCCTCCGCCGTACGCCTCAGCCGCCGCAGCACACCCGGAGTGCTCCGCCAGGTCTTCAGGTAGTCCTCGCGCAGTCCCCGGCTGAGGCCGTCCATCCGGCGCCGGTCGAAGTCCCGGCCGAGGGAGCGGCCCGTGACGCCGAGGAGGAACGAGAGCATTCCCCAGTAGGTGAGGAAGTCGTCGGTGAAGCGGGGGTCGAGGGCGAGCTCCACCGGCTCCACGGTGTGCCCGAGCCGTTCCAGTGTCGCCACCGTCCCGGTGACGGCCGCCCGGGTGGTGGCGTCGGCGTGGACGCCGTTCGGCGAGTCCACCAGGAACCCGATGCGGAGGCGCCGGTCCGAGGGGCCCTCGACCAGGCCGAGGGGCGGCAGCTTCGGGTTGCGCCAGTGCGTCTCGGCGGCGGCGAGGAACGCCGCGGTGTCCCGTACGGAACGGCTCACGATGCCGTCGGAGACGATGTCGAGGGGCAGTTGACGGCTCTGGGCGTTGGTCACGACCCGGCCCCGGGTCGGCTTGAGACCGACGAGTCCGCAGCAGGCGGCGGGGATGCGGATGGAGCCGCCGCCGTCGTTGGCGTGGGCGATCGGCACCGCCCCGGCGGCGACGAGGGCCGCGCTGCCGCCCGACGAACCGCCGGCCGAATAGCCGGTGTTCCACGGGTTGCGCACGGGCTCGGCGCTCTCGTACTCCGTGGCCGGGCTGAATCCGAACTCGGGCAGCCGGGTCTTGCCGAGCACGGTGACGCCGCTGCTCAGGAGCTGCCGGGTGAAGGGGGCGTGCCGCCGTGCGACCCGCGGGGTGAAGGCCGCGCTGCCGTGGCCGGTGGGCAGGCCCAGGTAGTCGGTGTTGTCCTTGACGAACGTCGGCACACCGGCGAACACTCCGCCGTCCGGGCCTGCCGCGAACGCCGGGGGGTCGAGGTGGACCTGCACGGCGTGAAGCCGTGCCTCGACCTCCCGTACCCGCTCGGCCGCGTCCCTCGCGACCTCCGCGGCGCCGACCTCACGCCGTCGGACGGCTTCGGCGAGACCGACGGCGTCGTGCTCCCCGAGCGCGTCGTCCCGGAAGGCGTGGACCGTGGTCCGTTCCTCGAAAGTCGTCACCGCTGCCTCAGCCCCCGGCCGTTGGATGGTTGCCCGCAAGCATGCCCTACCAACGGGTAACACGCGAGGGGCCGCCCTCGTTGCAGAATGACGCCATGACGATGGAGATCACTCCCGTACGGATGCTGCGAGCCGGCTCCGGGCCGGAGCCGGCGGTGGCACCCGTCACCGACGGGGCGGTGGCGCTCTGGCTGTTGCGGGTGGCGGACGACCCCGCCGCGTACGACCTCCTCGACGACGAGGAACGGCGGCGGTGGAGGGCGCTGGTACGGGAGGGCGACCGGGCCCGCTATCTCGCGGCGCACGGGGCGCTGCGGCGGCTGCTCGGCCACTGCCTGGGCACGCCGGCGGACAAGGTGGTGTTCGTCAGGGAGGACTGTCCGCTCTGCGGAGGGCCGCACGGCCGGCCGGCCGTGCGGGGCGGTGGCGTCCACTTCTCCCTCTCGCACAGCCGGGACCTGGTGCTCGTCGGTCTCGCCGCGACGCCGGTGGGCGTGGACATCGAGGCGCACCCGGAGGCCGAGGTGTCGGACCTCGTCGCGGGCAGCCTGCATCCGCGCGAACGGGAGGAGTTCGACCGGCTGCCGCCGCAGGAACGACAGGCCGCCTTCACCCGGTGCTGGGTCCGCAAGGAGGCGTACCTCAAGGGGACGGGCGAAGGGCTCGCCGGCGGCCTCGAACGGACGTACACGGGCCTGGGGCCGGATCCGGCAGCCCTGCCGGGCTGGTCACTGACCGACGTACGGGTCGCACCCTCGTACGAGGCGGCCGTCGCCACGTCCGTGCGGTGACCGCACCACCCGGCGACCGGCACCCGTCCGCCTGGCCGCCGCTCGTCCCGACGGTGCTCGCAAAACGCCGACGTGGTGGCCGAGATCGCTCTCGACCACCACGTCGGCGGTACATCCATCGTGTCCAAGGGGGGACTTGAACCCCCACGCCCGATAAAGGGCACTAGCACCTCAAGCTAGCGCGTCTGCCATTCCGCCACTTGGACAAGGTGTGCGCCGCTCCGCAGAGTGATCATCCGCGGCGGCGACGGATATGAATATATCAAAGGTCCGACCTGCGCTTCACCTGTGTTCTCACCGCGCCCCACCTGCGTTTCCCGAGGTCAGCGCAGCAATGGGCACCGACAGGACGGGCCGCCAAGGGTGCGTACGGAGTGTCACCGCCGACATGCTCACCGTGTCCGCGAATGCTTCACTGGCGCCATGCCTTTCGCACGCTACGGAGTGCTCGCGGGAACCCTGCACGGCCATCACCGCGACCAGCCCGACAGTCAGGGCCGCTGGTTCCACGTCAATCTGGAGGTGGACGCGCCCGGCGGCCGCTACCACTGCGCCATCGACGTCGACAGCCACAAGTCCAACGTCGGCGTGCAGTGGAAGGCCTTCCCGCTGGCCGCGGGTCTGATCGGGCCCGCCACGGCCCTCGCCCCGGGCTACCACGACCTCGCCCGCACGCCGGGCTCCGGCGCCCTCGACTATCTCCGCCACCCGGAATTCGTGGACCGCGCGGGCCTCCTCTTCCAGCGCCGCCCGCCGTCCTGGCTGCAGGACCTCCTCGACCTGCTGGGCTCGCGGCCCTGGCACGCGGGGTCCAACGTCGACGCGGCCGACGCGCTCGAACCGATGCTGGTGCCGGGCCGACGCGTCCTCGTCTTCGGCGAACCGTTCGACGACGATCCCGAGAACGACCTCGGCATGCACAACATCCACCAGAACCAGGGCGACCCCGCCGGTTCGCAGTGGTGGGCGGAGAACGGGATCTGGCAGGACGGCGCGACGCTCACGCAGCGCTCCGACGGCCGGTACGACGTCTTCCTGAACAAGTTCTCCAGCCAGGCGAGCCACACCGACAGCGCCGGGCACCCCTCCGGCTGAACGTCCTCACCGGCCGGCCGCGAGCGCCGAGCCCCCTTCCATGCCCCCGTGCGGCCACGGTCACCGCGTGCGATCGCGCTACGGCGGTGTGAGGCGGCCGGGTCCGTCATCCCCCGGGCTCTCCCACTCTTCAGGACGAGGCGGCCCCGCCGCTCCGCGGGGTGACGAAGGCGGGCGCGGCGGGGCCGTGATCACCCAGCGGAGGGCGGCGGTGACCGCGTGGCCGCCCGGTCGGGCCAGCGGCAGCATGAGCCGGGTGCCGATCGGCAGGTCGAGGGCCGTTCGCGCCCACCCCGGCAGCAGTTCGACCGCCGCGGCCGCCAGGAATCCGTAGGGAAGCCGGGCGAGCGCCGGCAGCGGTGGTTCCGACAGCAGGAAGCGCGCCGCGGCCCGGGATTCGGGGGTGGCGCGCAGCTCGGGCCGGTACTCGGCCAGCCGGGCCGTGAGTGCGGCGCGCGTCCGGGGCGGGCGCTCCGCGCCGAGCCGCCGCGCCACCTCGGCCATGTCGGCCACGTACCCGTCCTCGTCGGCAGGACCGAGGGGAGCCCTTCCGTACCGTTGGTGGGCCCTGAGGAAGCACTCCGTCTCGGCGACGTGCACCCAGCCGAGGAGATGAGGATCCGAGGCGCGGTACGGCACGCCCTCGGACGTCGTGCCGCTGATGCGCGCGTGCACCTCCCGTACGCGCGCCACCGCCAGCTCCGCGTCGTGGCCGGTCCCGAACGTCGTGACCGCCAGGAACGTGCTGGTCCGCTGGAGACGCCCCCAGGGGTCCCCCTGGAAGCCCGAGTGGGCGGCGACCGCCGCCATCGCGGACGGGTGGAGGGACTGGAGCAGGAGGGCGGCGAGACCGCCGGCGTACATCGAAGCGTCCCCGTGCACCACCCGGACGGGACGGTCGGGGCCGAACCAGCGGGGGCCGGGTGTGCCGTGGATGCGGTCTCGTTTCCGGTGCGCCTCGGGGCCCGCGACCCGGTGCAGCAGTGCCTCACCGGCTCGCTCCCGCAGAGCGCCGACGCACGGCGGTGACCGAAGCACACATCCAGTATGCCGCCCGGCGGACACGCCGGGCGGAGCGGTGACTGAGGCGGCGGGCGAGAGAGCGCGGGCGCCGGACGCGCGCGCGACGGCCCTGCCGGTTGTTCGTGGCCGGGACGCATGAACGGACTGGTCGCCGGGCACCCGCCTCGTGGTGGCCGGGGCCCGGTGCCCGTACCGGCCATCACCATCACCATCGTCATCGTCATCAGTCGAGTGGTCAGCGGAGCCCGGGCGGCGTGCCATCGGTACTCGGAGGTGAGCGGCGCGTCATGTGGTTCGCGGAGGCAGCCGATGAGCTTTCCCCTGCCCGACAGCATCGACGCCCTCAAGGGCATGATCGGCCGTGAGATCTCCAGCTTGCGCGCATCCGTACGCAGGACCGCGGAGCGCCCCCTGGGCGGATCGGGCGGTACGGAGCTGGCGTCGCCGTTGCAGTCCCTTGCGGTGCTCCCGCCGTCCGCGGAGACGGACGGCGAGACGTCGTGCCTGTGCAGCACCCACGAGCCCGGCGGCAGCGGGGTCTGCTCGGTGCTCGCCGCGATCCCCGCCTCGGCCGTGCTGCTCGAACCGGTGGGGGACGAGACGGGTGCCGTCCTGGACTTCCGCATCGTGGCAGGCAACCGCGTCCGGTCTGCGGACTGGCTGGAACAGCCCGACCACCAGGTCGGCCAGCGGTTCCTGGAGGCACGGCCAGGCGCCGCGAACTCCGGTCTGCTGGCCGCCCTCGCGGACGTGGTGGACACCGGCAAGCCCCTGGACGGGCGGGTCGTCGACTACACCGAGCAGCGGCTCGGCCGGATCCACCGGGCCCCGCTGCTGTACTCAGCGGCCCGGTGCGGCAAGCAGGTGCTGGCGACGTGGCAGCCCGTACAGAGCCAGGCGGATCTGCTGACGATCGACGCGCAGTTCCTGGCGTCGATGGGGTGGGGGAACTGGGACCTGCTCTCCGGGAAGATCACCTGGTCGGAGGGGCTCTGCCGGATCTTCCACGCCGACGTCCGCATGCCGTGGACGCTGGAGCAGCTGTGCGACGCGCTGCTGCCGGACGATCTGACGGCTTTTTCCGAGTTCCTCACCTCGGTCCTCGCCGGCGAGGAACCCGCCTGGACCCGGCTCCGCTTCGTCATCCTCGGCGAGCTCCGTACGCTCGACCTCCTCGCACGCCCCGTCACCGGGACGGACGGCAGGGCCTGGGCCCTCAACCTGGTGGCCCGCGACCTCACGCCGCAGATCCGCAGCCGGCGGCGGCTCGCCGAGACGGAGCGGGAGTCGGACCGGCTGCGACGGCAGACGGAAGCGGAACGGCGGGTCGCGGACGCCCTGCGGGAGGCGATCCTCCCCACCCATTCGGAGGCGCTGGCGGCGGTCGGGCTGACCGTGGCCGCCTCCTACCGGCCGGCCGAGCCGGACGCGGCGGTCGGCGGCGACTGGTACAAGTGCCGGCTGCTGCCGGACGGCCGGGTGCTCGTGGCGATCGGCGACGCGTCGGGGCACGGCCTGGACGCCGTGGCCCGGATGGCGCAGCAGCGGCACGCGCTCGCGGGCCTGGCGCAGACGGGTGCGTCCGCCGGGGAGATCACGACCTGGCTGAACGAACTGGTGTGCAGCGACCCGGCGGGGCAGACGGCCACGGTGGTGGCCGGCCACCTCGACGAGGACAAGGTCCTGCACTGGGCGGACGCCGGCCATCCCGCGCCGCTGCTCCTCCGCGACGGCCACGCCGAGCCCATGAGCGCCGACCAGCGCGGCCCCCTCCTCGGCGCGCTCCCGGGATACGCGTACGAGACCTCGTCGACACAGCTCCAGCCGGGCGACCTGCTGGTGCTCTACACCGACGGCATGGTCGAACGCCGGGGCGAGGACGTGACCGTGGGCATCGACCGGCTGGCTCGCGCGGTGGCGGCATCGTCCCCCTCGACCCCCCGGCAGGTCATCGACGCGCTGCTGTCCGACACGGAGCTCGCGGGCCACGAGGACGACGCGTGCGTCCTGGGCATACGGGTGGACTGAGGGCTCCGGGGGTGGGGACCCCGGCCACCGGACCTGGCGCCCTCTACGCGGTCCGGGCGCTCGCCTGAGCCGCCGTCACCAGTGTGTGTGCCGGCAGACGGGATTCCTGAGGGGCAGCGGAATCCCGGTGCGGGAGCGAACGCCTCCTGGGATCATGGCGCGGAGCGCATACCGGGGCAGGGAGACGGAGGAGTACAGGTGATCACCTGGCGCCGAGTCACCGAGGAGGACTTCCCCCTGCTCCGGCGGTGGCTCTCCCAGCCGCACGTCGCGCGCTGGTGGAACCACGAGACGGACGCGGCGGCCGTGGCCCGCGACTTCGGCCCGGTCGCCCGGGGCGAGGAGCCCGCGGAGGACTGGATCGCCCTGCTGGGCGGCGTACCGGTGGGGCTGGTCCAGCGGTGTCTCTGGGGCGACTACCCGGAGTACCGGGAGGAGCTGGCGGCGGTCCTCGACGTCCCCGCGGAAACGGCCTCGATCGACTACCTGATCGGCGATCCGGCACTCACCGGCCGGGGCGTCGGCCCGCGCCTCGTCCGCGCCATGATCGAACGCACCTGGCTCGACCACCCGCGCACCCCCTCGATCGTCGTCCCGGTGGTGGCCGCGAACCGGGCATCGTGGCGGGCCCTGGAGAAGGCGGGTCTGGTACGGGTCGCCGAGGGCGACCTGGAGCCGGACAACCCGATCGACGACCGCCTGCACTACGTCTACCGGATCGACCGGCCCGCGCCGGGCCGACGGGGCGCCGCGCGGGGGGACTGAGGGCACGGGGCGGCGGCGCGCAGCGCTGGCTGACGGCGGCCGGTTCGGCGTGCTTCCCGCCGGGTGAGGGCGGGTGCGCCGTCGGCCCGGGCGTCGGTTCGCCGGAGAACAGGAGCCGAGAAGCTCAGGTGTAGGTCACGGTGACGCGCTCGAAGCCGAGGGCGTGGAGCAGCCCTTGGAGCATGGCGGTGGTGTTGCGTTCGGCGCGGGTGGTGAGGTCGCTCTCGCGGGCGGCCTCGCCGATATGCCGGGCGGCGAGGGTGTGGACGGCGCGTTCGCTCGCGGGGTTGTCGGAGAAGAGGTCGCCCAGCCGGTCGAGGAGGCCCCGCTGCTTCGAGACGGCGTAGGACCGCTCGGGGTTCAGTGAGGGTTCGGCCAGCCGCGCGTGCGGCAGCCGGAGCGTGGCGGTGGTGCGCGCGTCGTCGATGGTGACGGCGTCGCGCCCGAGGCCGGCGAGGTCGACGTACGCGCTGACGCTGCCGGTGGCCACGTACAGGGTGCGGGTGCCCCGGATCGCGTCGGGCAGGAACCTGGCGTCCTTCTCCAGGTCCACGACGACCTGGTAGGTGCCGAGGGCGCCTTCATGGCGGTTCATGTCCTGGATGGACTTCAGGACGGCCGGGCCGGAACGGTCGTGGATATCGGAACCGAACAGGGAGCCCAGGCCCGGCAGTTGGAAGAACCGCCCCAGCAGGAGCAGCGCCAGGGACAGCGCGAGGAGTACGACGGCGACGCCGGGCCACTTCCGGGCCCCGCGCCCACGTCGCCTCCCCGGGCGCGCGGGTCTGCCTCCCGGGTCGTCGCGGTCACGTGGTTCGTCACGGTCACGTGGTTCGTCGCGGTCGTCTCGCATAGGAGTCTGCTGCCCGCCAGGTGCGTCGTCATTCACCAGCACCCCGAACTGCCTCGGCGTGAGGCGGAGTTGAGGCGGGCACAGCCAACGGTGGACAGTGGACGGGGCCGCCGCCTGTGACCCGGCGCCGGATTGCCGGGCGGCCGCCCGGGTAGTCGAACCCCTCCGGGAAAGCCTGAGGCAGGGGGACGGGTATGAGGATGCGAAGACGCGACCGGGGCGTGCGGACCTCCGGGGGCGGGGCGGCGAAGGCGGACAGCGCCGCACGCGACATGCCACCACGCACCGCACCGCCGGGGACCGGGGAGGAGACCCCGCGGCGCAGACCGGGACGGGTGGTGCGGGCACTGGTGGCGCTGGTGGCACTCGCGGGCATGGTGGTGTTCGCGATCGCGCTGGCCCGCCTCACCCTCAACACGTCCCCCGCGTCCGCGCCGCTCACCCACAACAACCTGACGCCGGGCAGTTCGATCCGCGCCTACCTCCAGCAGCCGGGCTTCGTGGAAACCGTCAAGCAGCTCGGCGGCAACGTGGCACTCGGCGTGCCGTTCGGCATCCTCCTGCCGCTCCTGTCGCGCAGGACACGAGGCCTGCTGCGCGTGAGCCTGCTCACGGTGGTGACGATGCTGGTCGTCGAACTGATCCAGGGAGCCCTGATCACCGGACGCGCCTTCGACGTCGACGACGTCCTCCTCAACACCGCCGGCGCACTGCTCGGCTATCTGGCCGCCGGACGGCGCATGGGCCGCGCGGTCCACCCCCGCGCCCGGCGCCGATGGCGACGACGTACACCCCGCTCGGTCCGCTGAGGCACCCACCGATCAGCGATGTGCGCCACGGCGGGGACCGACCCGGAGCGCGGCCCCGTACGACGGGTACGGTCGGAGGCTCTGCCGATCCGTCCTGACGCACAGGACATGACAGGGCGGGGCGCCTCCTAGGATCAGCGGGTGACCCCAAAGGCCTCTTCCCCACTCGTACTTCACGGACGCTTCGGCCGGCGTGCGCGGCTGCGGAACGGTGAGCTGCTGCTCGACTCGCGGCGGGAGCTGCGACGGATCCCGGTGGCGGCGATCGAGCGCGTGGAGGCGCGGGGTCGCGGCGGGCGCAGGCTGGCCGTCGTCCTGACCGGGGCGGGCGCGGGGGAGGCGGCAGTGACATATCTGCTGGACTCCCGCAGCCGGTTCGCGGTGGAGCGCTTCCTCGCGGTGCTGGACGAGGCGCTGCCCGAACGGGACGCGGACGAGCCCCGGACACCCGGCTCGCGGCAGGTCACTGTGGAACGGCGGGGGCGCCCCGAGGGGTCGGGGCTGTCACGGCTGCGCGAGGTGCGGGCCGGCACCATGGCGGCCGTCGTGTTCTGCCTGGTACTGGCGGCCTTGCTGATCACGGAGACCTGGGAAGGGGCGCTGTACTGGGTGTTCGTCCCCCTCCTCGCGGGCGCCGGCGTCTCCCTCACCGCTCTCGGGTGGACATCCGCCCGGCAGGGCTGGGTCCTGCTCATGCGGGGCATCACCGTCGACGGGCAGCGGGAGAACTCGGGCTCCCTCGACGCGGGCGATCCCGACGCCCTGTACGTGTACCGGTTCATCGACGCCGACGGTGTGCCGCGCTGCTACCGAGGCTCGAACGGCGGCCGCGACGAGGAGGAGATCACCTACGACCCGCGAGACCCGGCCGTCTGCCAACTCCGCCGCCGCACCACGGCCCAACTCCTGGCCGGCACGGCACTCCTCCTCGTCCTGGCCCTCCCCCTGCTGGCCGCCGGCACGGCCCTCGGCCTGCTGGCAGGCGCCGAACTCTTCGGCCTCTGATCGCCTTTTTCGATCACCGAGAAGGCGTGGCGCGTGCGCTGCTCCGGGTGCTCCGGACCGACACCCGGAAGCGTCGAAGCCGTCACCGAAGGATGACGCTCACGCCCCGCTTCTCGAAGATCTCCAGGAGCAGGTCGAACAGCGCCACCTCACGATCGCCGACGGGCACGCGCGCCCCCAGTCGTGCCCGAGACTCGGCCGAGGCATCCCAGTACAAGGTGAACGGAGTGGAGGCGCCCCAACCACCGGTCAGGCAGTCGTCCAGAGCGTCAAGGTTCCAGCCGAAGTACCCGCCGGGGCCGTTGACGGCCTCGCCGATCGCGCAGAAAAAGCTGTCCTTGTCGACGATGTACCTGCCGTCGACGGTGAACACCTGCCCTGCCGGAGCATCCGACTCTCCCTGACGCCGGTACCTCCGGGACCACAGCGCCACCGCCAGCCACGCTTCTCTGCCCTCGGGAGCCCCTTCGTGCCACATGCCGGTGCGATTCAGCCGACCGAGGCGGACCAAGTCCCACACCGCGTCCGCCCCAGGCAGGGCGTCCTCGCACCACAGCGTCACCGTGAGGTCGACGAGGCCGGCTCCGTGGGCGGACGGCTTGACGTCGACGACGGTGACCTCATTGACGAAGTAGCACCCCATGGCGGCACCGTCGCCGTCAAGAAGCTCGAACCAGGCGTTTCCCGCCTCGGCACGACGACTGCCGACGCGGTCGGCGCTCTTCAACAGGCCACCCTGCGGGAGGCAACCCGCGAGGTGCACTCGGCGCGCTCCCTCCTCATCCGGCAGCGGCGTGAACAACCCCTCGGCCTCGTGAGCGAAGCCCCAGAAATCGCTGTCGTCCTCGTCCGAGGTCAGCGCGAACCTCTGCCCCTCGCCGCCCCGCCGTGATGTTCGCATCGCCCCCCCAAGCCCCCCAAGAACCGCTACTTCTCCTGATGCACGTCCTCGCATCCGGACCCTCATCCGACGCCGCAGCGGCAATGAGGTGGCTAGAATCCCCCGACGTTGGCGATCATCGTGCGCAGCACCTTGAGCGCGGCCACGTACTCTTCGTCGCTGATGCCTTTGTGCACCTCCGCGCGGACCTCCGTGACCAGCCCGCGAAGCCGGGCCCTGGCAGCCTCGCCGGCATCGGTCAGGTGCAGGTTCTGCTGGGCGTCGAGCCGTAGCCAGCCGCGGTGAAGCAACTGGTCGATGACCCGAGGGATCTCGCGCTCCCCACCCGCGAGGGGAGTCAGCTGGGCGCTCACCTCTTCACGGCTGGGGGCCGTGGGGCCGCCGTTCACTCGGTTGAGCACCCAGTACTGCGGCTGGGTGACATCGACCCGGGCCATGACGTCACGCAGATGCCGGGTCACAGCCTCGTGGGCGAGACCGCTCCAATAGCCGATGGGCTGGCCGGCCAGCATGTCATCCGTGGCGGCCGGATCAGCGGGCGCCTGGTCAGTAACACTGCCGCTCAACAGTTCCATGGTCACGACGCTACATCTCCGCGTGCACGTGCCGCCGGTCGCGTGATCGATCTCCCACTGATCGTTTCATATTGAGTTTCGGCGTCAGCCGAGCGCGGAGGCGTGCTGCTCAAACAGCTGCGGGCATGGCGCTGTTGGTCGCGACCAGGCGGGAGCGGCGCTCTCAGCCGTTGACGAGGTCGACGGTGAGGACGCTCGTGAACATCACGACAGCGAACAGCCGGAGAGCGATGAGCCCGTCGGCGAGCAGCCGCGCCCCGGGCTTGCGGGTAGCCTTCAGAAGCCAGGTGCCCCGACGGACACCAAGGAGCCGACGGCGAGCAGGACCAGATTCCCCTGACCGTGCGGCTGACCCGGGGCGCCGGGGTCCAGGTCGTACGACTCCATGGACATCGCCAGGGCCAGCAGGAGCCACTTACCTGTCGGGATGCTGCGGCAGGGCGAGCCAGTCCGACCAGGAGATCTCACGGCCGAGGAAACGCGGCTGCTCGAACGGCCAGTCGGCGGCGATCCACTGCGGCACCAGCGCGTCGAAGGCCTGCTCGACCTCGCTGCCCACCAGCTCGTCCACCACCCACCAGGAGATCTCGCCGTCCGCGCCGGCCCTCTCCGGCGGGTCGATGTAGACACAGCCGAGCAGAACTGTCTCCGCCGCGTCGAACAGCGCGTAGTTGAAGGACTGGTGCGCGGCGATCTCCTTCTCGTGCCGCAGAAGGTCGGCCCGGTCGGCCTCGTAGGTCATGGTGTCCGCGGGCCAGCCCCAGGCCGGGCCGAAAATGGTCCACAGCCGCTCGCGCGAACCCATCACAGCCGGATAGTCGAGCGGGGTGTCCGCCTCCCGGATCGGCCGCAGGTGATGACCACCGCCCGGTAGCGGTACCAGGACGGGGTGGACGAAGTCATCGGGAAGCCAGCTCATGGCGCCCGACCGTAGCAGCGCGGCCGTCCGCTCCCCTGGATTTTCCCCGTACACCGCCAGGATCTGCTCTCACGCCGGGCAAGGCCCGTGATCACCGTCGAGACTCTCGTTCGATCGACAGACTCCATGATCGGTACGGCACGGCTTCTCACGCCCACACCGCCTTGACCACGGCGTGGCATCGGACGCCGGGACCATGGCCACGCCCTCGATGAGTACGGGCCCGAGCCCGGGGACCCCCGCCGGGACCCCGCCCCCCATGCCGAAGACCTCCGCGAGCCCGGAGTCGTACCCTCACCGCGCGGAACGGCCACGCGGCGTCGCGCCGGTAGAACTCGCCGAGGACGAACGCCTTCTCCGTCGTCGCGTCCTCGAGCTCGTACAGCGCCTGCTGCTCCCCGGGACCAGCGCTGATCGTCTATACGAGCATCTTCGTCACCGCGTCACGCTGGCACGCGCCCGGAGGGGGAAGTCGATGGGTGAGAATCTCAGCTTCCGCCAGAACCCCCAGCTTCCACAGCTGCTTCGGGCCCCTCCCCTCGTCCCCCTCGCACCGCTCTGCTCCCTAGAGCTCGTAGTCCTGGGCCAGTTCCTCCCAGGGGATGTCGCGGAGGCCGGCGTCCGCGCTGTCCTCCGTCGGGACGGCCGGCGTCGCCTGGAACCAGACGACGGCGAGGGCCGAGCGGAACAGCACCTGGTCCGCGTCAGGGGCGATCGCGCCCGAGTGGAAGAGGCCGACGCAGGCCACGGACGGCAGCACCTCGACAGGGCCGAACGCACCGGCCGTCCCGTCCGGGTACGCCAGGGCAGGCGGGACGAGGTGGACCGGCGTGCCGGGAAAGGCCCGTTCGGCGGCCCGGAGGCGACCCCCGATCTTGAAGTCGTTGACGCGCTTGCACGGGTAGCCCTCCAGCATCCCCCCGTACGTCGAGGTCATCCGCAGATCGGAGAGGTCGATCGAACGGCCGGAGGAGAGGACGGTGCGGCTCAGTGACATGGCCACACCCTACGGAGACGTGGAAAACCGCCGTCGCTTCGGCTCCGCTCCTCTCACTCCCCGAGGAGGCGGCGGGCCTCCGAGAGGAGGCGCAGGAGTTCGGTGCGCGAGGGGTCGTCAGGGGCGGCCGGGGGGTGCGGCGTCGGCCGGGGTCGCGCGTGGGTGGTGAGGACGTACAGGGCTACGGCGGCCTGGCGGGCGAAGAGGCACAGCAGGTCGAGTTCCGTCAGGCTGAAACGGGCCTGCGGGGTCGGGTCGAGCACCTCGAGGACCCCGAGTACCTGGTTCCCGTGGATGAGAGGGGCGGCCATCAGCGCGTTCGGAACGTAGCCGGTGGACTCCGCGATGTCCCTGTCGAACGACGCGCTGTCATGGAGGTCGTCGACCACCATCGGCTCCCCCGAGGCTGCGACCCACCCGGCGATCCCCCGCCCGGCCGGGAACCGCCGGCCGACCAGGAAGTCCTGTCCCTGCCCGGACACCGCCTCGAACACCAGCTCGTCCGCCGCGGCCTCCAGAAGCAGGATGGAACTCGCCTGCGCCCCGAAGATCGCGCGCGCGGTGTCCACCACCGACTGCAGGAGTTCCTCCATGGCCGGATCGGGTTGGCGTGCCGCGGACGCGACGGGAGTGATCGTCTGAGCCATGGGGGTTCCCTTCCGGCGCCGGTCGTTACCGGCGTCCGTGGACACGGACGTTGGCTGCGGACAGGTACAGGGCGTTCTTCAGCTGGAACGGTGTCAGCCGGGGCCGGCTCGACAGGATCCGCGCGCACAGCCCCGCGATGAACGGTGTGGCGAAGCTGTTGCCGGAGCTCCGGATCGACGTACCGCCGAGCCACGCCACCTGGACCCGCTGGCCCGGCGCGAAGAACTCCACCGGCGGCTCGGGGTTGTAGAGGTGGAGGTCCGGGTCGTCCTCCTGGTGGCTGCCCACCGAGATCACCGAGGAGAAGCGCCAGGGAAAGCTCTCCACGTGCGTGTTGTGCGCCGAGGCCACGATCACCGTCTGCTGGAAGTACGCCTCGTCCGCCAGCCGGCGCAGCTGCTCCACGAAACGGTCACTGCTGGTGGACAGGCTCAGGTTCACCACGTCGAACCGCTGGCGTACGGCCCACCGGATGCCTTCCAGCAGGACGTCGCCGCTGCCGGAGAAACGTTCCCCGAGGACCCGGACGCTGGTCAGCTCGCAGTCCGGCGCGGTACGCCGGATGATCCCGGCGCAGGCTGTGCCGTGACCGCAGGCGTCCCCCTCCTCCGTCTCCTCGACCCGCACCCCCTCGTCGTCCTTGACGACACGCCACGAACCGGCGAGGGGGCCGACCATGGGGTGCTCCCGTTCGACACCCGAGTCGACCACGCAGACACGGATGCCGCTCCCCGTACCCCCGAGGAGGCCGAGGCCCCCCTCGGGTGCGTCCGGCGGCCCGTCGGCCTCCACGGGTACGTCCTCGGGGCCACGCCCTCGAAGCCCCCAGGTGAGTCCGGGCGCCGGCCGCCGCGCGGTGGTCATCGCGGTGCCTCCTCTCCTGCGCCGGTGACGCGTCCGGAGTCCGTGACGAAGTCCGTGTCACTTCCGGGGTCCGTGACGCGTCCGGCAGCCGGTTGGTGTCCCGGCGAGCCCGGCGGGCGGCTGCGGCGGAGGGAGGGACCGGATTCGGGATGGGCATCGGCTTCGGCATCGGTGTGGGGGGCGAGATGGGGCCGGCGTACGGCCGCGGCCTCGGGTTCCTGGCGGCGTGCGGCCGCGGCCTTGACCGTCGTCGCCTCCGCCAGACGTACGGCGGGGAGATGGCCCTTGGCCGCGAAGCACCCGCGGGCGCGGGCCGCCGCCTCCACCGCCGCGGCCGGGCGCCCCAGCACGAGGGCCGTACGGGCCAGGTCGAGGGCGGCGAGGCCCTGGACGATGGGCGAGTCGGTGTGGGCTGCCGTCGCCAACGCCCTGGCGGCCAGCCGGGTCGCCGCCTCGGACCGCCCTCGCGCCGCCGCGATCCGGGCGCGCAGGCCGTCGAGGTCGGCCGACTCGGCTCGCGGCCGGACCGGTTCCGCCCGCTCCCCCTCAAGTTCGGCGAGGAGGGCGTGGGCGGTACGCCAGTCGCCGAGGTCCAGCCTGATACGGGCCGCATCCTGCAGAGCAGCGCGCCGCAGCGCCGTGGCGCCGAGTTCCCGCGCGGCGGTGGCGGCCCGCTCCAGGCTGCTGAGCGCCTCCTCCGGCCGGCCCGCCAGGTCGGCGACGGTCGCGGTGAAGATCGGCAGGAACGCGTCGGCCTCGGCGTACCCGAGCCGCTGCGCGAGGTGTTCCGCCTCCGCCAGGCACTCGCCTGCCCCGTCTCGGTCGTCCTGCAGGGCGAGGAGTACCGCCAGCGGGCAGTTGAGCGTCAACCGGACGGCCCGACGGCCGGCCCCCTGGTCGGCGAGAAGCTCACGGCAGCGGGCGACGGCGTCCGCGACCGGTTGAGGGCCACGCCAGAGCGAGACCCCCGTCGCGCCGAGGGCGGCGGCCCGCTCCGGCTCGGCGTCCGCCCGTACGGCGTGGTCCAGCGCGCGGACGAGCAGCCGCTCCGCCTCGCCGTGCCGGCCCTGTTCCTGAGCGCGCTGGGCGAGCCGCAGACAGGCCTTGGCCTGGCCCAGATCGTCGCCGGCCGCGGCGAAGACCGGCAGGGTGGCGTCGGCGGCTTCGGCGGGTGTCTCGTCGCGTCCGGGGGGCGGGAGGAGAGACCCGCCGGGGCCGGGAGGAAGGACGGAAAGCTCTTCACGTCCAGGGGCACTCCGGCCGGCAGACGGGCCGGCCGACGCCAGGGCGAGACGCGCGTGCGCGGCCTCCACCGTGGCCGCGCCGTCGGCCGACGCCTCGGCCAGCACTTCTTCGAGCAACGCTCTGCCTTCCGTACCGCGCCCCAGGTCAAGCAGCGTCTGGCCGAGTCTCCGACGCGCCGCCGTACTCCCCGGCTCCCCCGCCCCGTACCGTGCCGCGGCCCTGGACAGCAGGTCGGCGGCCCATACGGGGTCGGCGTGCGCGAGCGCGAGCCGCCCGGCCTCGGCGAGCGCGTCGGCGGCCCGCCGGCGCAGCCCGTCGGTGTGCGGGTCCTGGGCGCCCAGCTCGACCCGGTAGCGGTACGCCTGCTCCAGATGCGCGCCGACCGCGGCGCTCCCCCGCTCACGGACCGAGTCCAGTCGCGCCGCCCGTTCGTGGCGGTCGGCCCGGTCCATCTTCGACTGGGTGGCGTAGACGACCTCCTGGATCAGTCCTCCGGCGAACCGGAACGCCTCGCCGTCCGGCCTGATCAGGCGGTGCAGGACCAGCCGGTGCAGCGCGGGCCGGACCGACGCCCCGGTCCACGTCTCCGCGGGATGGGCGGCGAGCACCGTCAGTTCGTCGGCGGTGAAGTCACCGCCCAGGACGGACGCCAGGCCCAGGGCCCGGTGCTCCGGCGGGGCGAGCGCGTCGATCCGGGCGCCGATCAGCGCCTGGAGCTGGAGCGGGACGCTGTCCGCGTCGACGGGATCCCCCGCGACCAGCAACTGCTCAAGGTGCAGCGGGTTTCCGCCGACCCGTGCCAGGACCCGGGGGCCGAGCGGCTCGCCGCTCGCCGCGCCCCCGGCCAGTTCGGCCGCCAGGAGCTGTGCCTCCGCGTCCGTGAGCCCGGTGAGGGCGACGGCCGCCCGGGCCAGTTCCGGTCGTACGTCGAAGAGGTGGGGGCGGGTGAGGAGGACGATCAGGACAGCCGCGTCGGTGAGTCCGCGCAGCAGCTGGTCGAGGGCGTCGAAGAGCGGCTGCGCGGCCCAGTGGCAGTCGTCGATCACCAGCACGACGGGTTCTGTCGCGGACAGTTCGGCAAGGACCTTGGCGAGCGCCGCGCAGGTGTCCGCCGGCGAGGGGTTGGGCGTCCCGTCCAGGAGCAGGCCCTGCTGGAGCAGGTCCAGTTCGGGCGAGGGTACGGACGCGGCGGCGCCGGTCTTCAGGAGGTCGGCCACGGCGTCGGCGAGCGGCCCGAGGCTGGGCTGCTCACCGCGGGCCCGGCAGCGCCCGACTCCGTGGCGGGGGCCGGTCCCCGTCGCGTCCCGCGCCTCCCCCGCCGCTCCCCCGGCCCGGTGGAGCCACTCGCGTACCAGTCTCGTCTTGCCCTGGCCCGCCTCCCCGCCGACCACCACGCGATCGGCCCTGCGGGTCCGGGTCACCCGTGTCAGCGCCCCGTCGAGAAGGGCGAGTTCGCGCGTCCGTCCGACGAAGGCGAGGTCGAAGCGGCGCAGGGCCTCCGGGTCGTCCCCCTCGTCCAGGCCCAGCAGGCGGTGGGCGGCGACCCGGTCGCTCTTGCCCTTGAGCAGCAGTGGGCCGGTCTCCGTCGTCCGGACACCAGGCCCGGCGGCCGCCAGCGTGTCGGGGCCGATGACGATCTCCCCCGCCCCGGCGTTCTGTTCCAGCCGCGCGGCGACGTTGACCACTTCACCGGAGACCATCGCCTGTCGCAGCGTCGCCGACCCGGTCACCGCCTGGCCCGTGTTGACGCCGATACGCATCTCAAGGCGTACGCCGACGGCCTGCTCCAGCCGGGCGTTGAGCCCCGCGAGCGCCTCCCGCATGGCCAGGGCCGCGGCGAGCGCCCGGCGGGCGTCGTCCTCCCCCACGGCCGGCACACCGAAGACGGCCATCACCGCATCCCCGATGAACTTCTCCACGGTGCCGCCCTGTTCCTCGATCCGCAGCCGCATCAGATCGAACCAGCGGAGCGTCACCGAGCGCAGGGTCTCCGCGTCCAGCGCTCCGGACAGCGCCGTGGAGCCCACCAGGTCGCAGAAGAGCACCGTCACCACTTTGCGTCCGGTCGCCTTGGCCGTGACCGGGCCGGGGGTGCTCGGGCTGCCGCAGGACGGGCAGAACCGGGCTCCGGGCGGCAGTGCGCTCCGGCACGAGGCGCAGGGCATGGGTTCCTCCGGGGTGGGCACGGGTCGACGGGTCGGCCTGCGTCAGAAGAGGGCGCCGCCCGCCACGTCGGCGTGGGCCTGCACCTCGGGAGCCACCGCGTCCAGCCGGCCCCTGATGTCGACGAGCAGGGCCAGTTCCTCCGGGGTGAGCGCGCGCAGGACCTCCTGCTGCTCGTCGCTGAGGGCGTCGACGACGAACCCCGCGGCGGCGAGCGCCTCCAAGGTGGGCGTCTCCAAGGTGGGCGTCTCCGGGGTGGGCGTCTCCGGGGTGGGCGTCTCCGGGGTGGGCGATTCCGGGGTGGGCGCGGACGGGGGCCCGGCGGACGAAGGGTCGTCGTGCGAAGCGGCGGCGGCGGTCACGGGTGTCCTCCGGGAGCGGTGGCGAGGGAGAGGAAGAGCCGGGTGAGCAGGTGGGTCGTGTGCAGCGCGCTGATGGAGACGGCGGTCCGCTGGAACGGGGTCAGGCCGAGGGCGTCGAGTTCCCGGTAGAGGTCGTCGAGGTGACCGCCGTCGAGCTCCGCGTGTTCCCTGAGCGTGCGGAACGCGCCGTCGGGAAGCCCGGTCGCCGCGGCGAGACGGTCGGCGAGCCGTGGCCCTGGGGCGTTGCCCTCCAGGACCGCGATGTAGCCGAGCAGGGCGACGGGGTGCTCGTGTGCGATCCGGTAGTACTGCGCCCCGGCAAGTTCGACGGCGACCGGGTGCGGCACGGCGTCGGGCCCGGCACCGGCGGCGGCCAGGTCGGCCAGCAGCCAGAGGTCGTGGTCGCGCTCCTCGGCGGCATGACGGGTGCAGTACGCCGCGAGGCGCCGTGCCGACGGGTCGTCAAGCTCGGCGCACCGCGCGGCGGCCCGTTCGAGGAGCGGCACCGAAGCCCGTACGAGCGCGTGCATGGCGGCCAGGTAGCGCGGGTATCGCTGCCGCAGTCCGTCCGGGCGCCAGAGGGACGCGATGGCGGCCCGGAGTACCGGCGTGGTGGGCGTCAGCGTGGTCGTGAGCGCGAGGGACGCGGTGGTGTTCATCGGCGGGCTCCACGGGTTCGACGCGACGGGTTCATCGGCGGTCGTACTCCTCTGTCCGGGGCGACTCGACCAGGTGCGCGTAGCGCGCGCAGCCCAGGCGGCGTACCAGGGCGGTGGGTCCGGCGGCCAGCTGCTGCTCGGCGCCGAGCCGGTCGAGGAGTTCGCCGACGCGGCCGCCGGCGTCACGGGCCGCGCCCGCGAGGACCTCGGGGCGGTCCGCGAGCGCGTGACAGCTGCGGCAGTAGCCTTCCGGGGCGGGTGAGGTCCCGTAGCGGGCGTGCAGCCGCCGGGGGCCGACGGCGCGCAGCATCCGCAGCACCGGGGAGCCCAGGGAGCGTGCCCGTACGGCCTGCCAGTCGTCTGCGGCGATGTGACCGAGCCGCAGGTGCGGGGGTACGGGGCGCCGGTCCACCGTCCACTGGTTGCAGCAGGCGGCCACCGTCCCGTCGAAGGCGACCACCGGCCAGGCCGCGAGGGCGCACGGCGCCGCGACCGAGCCGTCCGGTCCGGGCGGTGTCTCCCGGACGAGGCCCACCGCGCGGCCGAGCGGCCGGACCTCGTTGACCAGCAGGGGAACCTCCGTGGCGAAGGCGCGCCGGATGTCCGCGACGGCCTCCGCCAGATACGGGTCGTCGGGGCCTGTACCCGTGAGGTGGACGCTGACAGGGATCCCGGCGTCGAGGACCTCCCGGAGAACGCGGAGCACCTCCCCACGCGGAACCTCGCGTTCGTGGTGGACGTCCAGGCTGGCCGAGAAGTGGTCGAGCGTGGTGATCGCTCGCATGATCCTGTCCGGGACGCGCCCCTGACGGGCGAAGAACATGCCGCTGAGCAGCGCGACCCGGGAACCCGCCGCGTGTGCGCGTCCCGCCAGGCTCACGACCAGCTCGGGAAGGAGCAGCGGTTCGCCGCCGGTGAGCATGACCACCTCCGGGCGGTCCTCCGTACCGAACGAACCGACGAAGCGCAGCAGATGCTCCGGGTCGGGCCGCTCGGACGCCGTCGAGGAGGAGTCGGTGGAGCAGTGTGCGCAGCTCAGAGGGCAGCGGCGGGTGAGCGCCACCAGGAGACCGCCGCAGGGCACCGGCCGCAGGCCGATGAGCTCCGCCAGGTCCACGTCTCCTCCTCCGTGCTCGTCACGCGCTCGTACGCCGCTCGTCCTCGTGCGTTCGGTCGCTCTCGTGCACTGCCCGCTCTCGTACGTGGCTCGCGCTCGTACGCCGCTCGTACGCGTAAGTCGCCCGTGCGGCGCGCCAGGTGTCGTCCGATCGTCGCCGGGGGCGCCACACTTCCGGTTCGGGAACGCCTGGTAATCGGTTAAGTCCCGGGCCGGGGCGGGTCCCGGCGCCCCGCGAAGGGTCCGAGAAGGCGGCGCGGCCGGGCGTGCGGGCCGGTTTCGGGGGCGTACCGCGTCCATGGGGTCGGCGTATACCGGCGTCGAACCGGCCGTCAGGCGTTCCCATACCGGGCGTCCGTACGTTTCTTCTCATCCGGCGCAGCGACGCCGCCGACCGAGGAGGACGAACATGCCCGAGAACACGAACCCGCAGCCGACCGACGACGAGGACATCGAGGTCGTGGCGCACAGCGAGGACGAGGAGGCCGAGGCCGGCTGCATCGTCAACAACTCCAGCGACCTCTCCTGACCGAGGTCACCGAGGTCTGAAGCACCGCGCGGGCCACCCGGTTCTCGGCAGATCGTGCCAGGAGCCGGGGGGCCCGCGGCCCCGCCCGTCCCGATGCCGGGGCCCGCACCCGGGCCCGCACCGGGGCCCGCACCCGCCGACCGCCCGAGGGAGCAAGCACGTCGTGAAGATCCTGCTCTGCCCGCTCAGCGACGGCGGCTACCTCTACCCGGCCCTCGCGGCCGGGCGTGAACTGCGGCGCCGCGGTCATCACGTCAGCGTTCTCGGCCGGTCCACAGCCGCGCCCTTCGTCGCGGAGGCCGGGTTTCCCTTCGCGAGGGCGGAGGACTTCGGCGGACGGCGGGCCTTCTCCGCCACCTGGTGGGGGAAGACCGGTACGGCCCAGTACCGGGCGACCCTGCGGGCGGCCCGGGACACCGGCGCCGACCTGCTGGTCACCTCTGTGCTGTGCACCGGCGCCCTGCTCGCCGCCGAGGAACTCGACATTCCGGTGGTGGTCATCGGGCTCGCGGTCCATCTGTGGGACTACCGGACGGGCGGCGGAGACGAACCCCACCTGGGCAGGACCCGGCGGAGCCGCACCCTCGACTGCCGGGACATCTACGCCGCCACGCGCGACGAATCCGCTCTGGCGGGGCGTGCTCCCCGGTGGAAGGACGACCCGCTCCTCGGTGACGCCCTGCTGCTCCGCGGGGATCCCGCGCTGGAGTACCCGGGCGCGGAACTCCCCGAGCGCGTACGGCACGTGGGCCCGCTCGCCTGGGAGCCGACGCCCGGTCCGGGAGAGGCCGAGGCGGTCGGAGATCACGTCGCACGGTGCGGGAAGCCCGTCGTCTACGTCCATCTGGGCCGTTTCTTCGGGGGCAACAGTCTGTGGCCCCGGCTCAACGAGATCTTCACCGGCGGCCGGTTCCAGGCCGTGGTCGAGCAGGGCCGGTCCACCGACCCCCGGCCCGCTCCCGACGCCGACATCCTGCTGGTCCGCAAGCCGTGGATGGGCCCGCTCGTCGACCTGGCCGGAATGGTGCTGGCCAACGGCACCTCCGCTCCCGTCCTCGGCGCCCTCCTGCGCGGCCGGCCCCTCGCGCTCTCGCCCAACGGCTCCGAGCAGCCGCTGCTCACCGGCGCCTGTGTGCGGGCCGGTGTGGCCGTACGCGTCCCTCCCACCCCGTCCGCGGATCCGTCGGCGCCGCTGGAGCGGGCGTGGCACGACGACGGCCTGCGGAGCCGCGCCCGTGCGCTCGGCGGCAGGCTGGCCGCGCCGGGCGGCGCGGCGCGCGCCGCCGACGTCGTCGAGCGCGTGGCCCAGGCATCCGCAACCCCGAAGGAGGACCATGAGTACGCGATCAGCCGGCCTCGATGAGGCCGTGACGAGTCTGTCCGCGGGTGTGCGGCACTGGATCGGACAGCACGCGGGCTACCTCGACTCACCGGCCGGCCGCGCCGAACTGCCGGTGACCCCGCGGGTGAAGGCCCTCCTGCAACTCGCCCTGCTCGGCCGGTACTGGGGGAAAGCCGCGCCTGCCGACACGGCCCTCGACCAGGTGACCGGAGCGGTCGAACGCGCCTGGGCGCGACCGGACTTCCCCCACCTCCTCACCCTCGACCGGCGGTACGCACGGCAGTTCGAGCTGATGTACGCGGCTCTGGCGCCGGCCGGGGCCGTCACGGACGCGCCGCGCTCCGTGCTGGCCCGGCTGGCGTCCGACGGCTACCTGGCGCCGCGCCGGAAGTCGCCGTACCTCCACCTGGAGGCGCGGTTCTACGCGGATCTCGCGGGCGCCGAGCACCGGTTCGCCCCGTACCGGGAGCTGTACGAGGCCAGCCTGCCGGCCCGGGCCGGCGCCCTGCCCGTGGCCGACCTGGACGTGTGCGTGGTCACGCACACCGTCTTCTACCTGAGCGACTTCGGCCACCGCGATCCCGGCCTGACCGAGGAGGCGCGGAGGCGGGCGCTCCACGTCGTGGAACGGCTCACGGAGCACTGCGTGGGGCTCGGTGAGTGGGACCTCGTCGGGAAGCTGGTGCTCGCCCAGTACTGTCTGGGCGCGGATCCGCTGGACACCCCGTCGGGGGCGGCCGGCCTCCGGATGCTCGCCGGCGTACAGACGCCCGGCGGCGCGATCCCGGGACGGTCGGTCCTCCGGCGGGCTCCGGCCGGCGCGACGCCCGTGGACTTCTTCCGGAAGTCCTACCAGGCGACCCTCGTGACCGCGCTGGCGACGCTGATCGTCACGAGCGGCCGGACCGGGGCACTTCCCGCGGCGGGAGCACCGGCGGTTCCGGCAGGACGAGCAGCAGGGGCGGTGCCGGCCGTACGAGCGGCACAGCCCGTACCGGCAGGACGAGCAGCACGGGCCGTACGGGAGGCACGATGAGCACCGACCAGGCAGTGGGTCCCGAGGGAGCGGTGCTCTCCGCGCCGGTAGCCGGGCCCGCGCCCTCCTCCCCCCTCCCCTCCGGCGCGCGCCTCCTCCAGGGTGAGCGGAACTGGTGGTTCCTCGGGCCGGGCGGGGTGGCCCGTCTCAGCGGCCGGCACGTCACCGCCGAGGGCGGTCTGTATCCCGAGGCGGAACACCGGCTGCGCGAGAGCGGCATGTTCACCTCCGCCCGGGTCAGGGCCTACGCGCTGACCGTCCTCACCAGCACCCATTGCAACCTGGGCTGCGGTTACTGCTTCCAGAACACCGCACAGGACGAGGCGGGCGGCAGCCGGCCGCCCCGGATCGCCCGGACCCGCCTCAGCTCGGAGACGATCACCTCGATCCTCGGCTTCACCGAGCGTCAGATGGCCGCCGCCGGTCTGGAGAAGCTCAGGATCCTTCTCTTCGGCGGAGAACCACTGCTCAATCCTCGCGCCTGTCTTGAACTCCTGGAGCGGGCCGCGGACATCGCGCCCACCTCGGCCTGGATGATCTCCAACGCGACGCTGCTCACCCCGTCGCTGGCACGGCGGCTCGCCGACCGCGGGCTCACGTCCATCCAGGTCACCTTCGACGGAGACCGCGCCGATCACGACCGTATCCGGGTCGGCAGGGCGGACGGCAGCGGAACCTTCGACAAGATCGTCCGCAACATCGTCAAGGCCTCCGAGGTCTCGCCCATCCAGTGGACGCTGCGGGTGAACGTGTCCCAGGAGACCTTCCACGGGGTCGACGCGCTCATCGACCGGCTCGTGGGCGCGGTCGACCCCGCGCGGTGCACGCTGTACTTCGCCCGGGTCGGCGACGTCGGCGTCGGATACGCCAACAGTCTGCTGCACACCGGCGAACTCTCGGCCGCCTTCACCCGCTGGCAGCGCCGGGCGCTCGACCTCGGCTTCACGGTGAGCCGCCCCGGAGCCCGCAAGACCTGTGTCACCTGCGGACACACCGACGGCCGCTACGGCGCGGTGGTCAGCGCCGACGGCACCCTGGCCAGCTGCTGGGAGACGGCGGGCAAACCCGACTGGGAGGTCGGCACGGTCGCCGACGGGTACCTGCCCGGTACGGAGACCCGCGACCGCTGGATCGCCTGCCAGGACCTGTACCGCTACGACGAGAACGCGCGGACGCTCGCGAGGTTCCGTGACGCGGTGGACACGGCCCTGCTCGACCATCTGCACGAGACGGGGCGCCTGTAGCGATGCCCTCCCCCTCGCCCTCGTCCTCGTCCTCGCCCCCACGGTCGCCCTCGCCTGTGCCATTGCCCTCGCCCTCGCCTTTGCCCTCGCCCGCGGACGCACCGGCGGACGCCCACTCCGGCTCACCGGCGCCAGCGCCCCTGGAGCGCCTCTCCGCCGGCGCGCTCGACTGGCTGGGACGGCATCTGGACCACTTCGACCCGTTCTCGCCCAGCGCCCGTTCCGCGACGCACGGCAGGGCGAAGGCCGCGCTCGAGCTGGCCCTGCTGTGCCACTGCGCGGCCCGGCCGGCCGGCGTCCCCGAGGCGCTCGGCGAGGCGGCGGCGCTCGTACGGAAGCTGTGGCAGGACCCGCGTTTCCCCGGGCTCCTCGACGAGGTCCCCGCATACGCCTCCACCTACCGGCTGATCCACGCCGCGCTGGCCCCCGACGGGATCGACGACACGCAGTGCCGGGGCGCGCTCACCCGGCTGGACCCCGGCTTCCTCTCGCCGCGGGGGAAGTCGGCGTACCGGCGCATCGAGATCCGCTACTACGCGGACAAGGCCGGCGCCCGCCACACCATCGAGCCGTACGCCGAACTCGTACCGCGGAGCCCGCTGGTGGCGTTCCGCGCGGCCGCCCGCACCGGCGACGTGACGGAACTCGACGCGCCGCCGCTCGGCACACCGGAGGCGTACGCCCTCACGCACACCGCGTTCTATCTCGGTGACTTCGGCCGGACCGCGCCGGGGCTCACCGGCGACGCCCTGGCGCACGCGCGAGGCCTGGTCGACCGGCTGCTGCGGCACAGCGTCGCGCACGACCGGTGGGACCTCGCCGCGGAGCTCGTCCTCACCCAGTTCATCCTGGGGAGCGATCCGCTGCGCACGCCCTCGGGGGCCGCCGCCGTGGAGTGCCTCGTACGTGCCCAGCGGCCCGACGGCGCGATCCCCGGGCGGTCGGCGGCGCTCGCGGCGTCCGCGGCGGCCCCGGTCGGGGAGTTCTTCGGCAAGGCGTACCACACGACCCTGGTCACCGCCCTCATGGCCCTTGCCGTCTCGTCGCCGGGGCCGTCATGACACCGCGACTGACCCTGATCAACCGCGACTACACCCGGCTGTGGCTCGGGCAGGCCGTCTCGTCCGTCGGTGACGCCGTCTTCAGCACCACCCTGGTGCTGTGGGTGGCCACCGTTCTCGCGAAGGACGAGACGTGGGCGCCGGTCGCGGTCAGCGGCGTCCTGATGGCGTCGAGCGCCGCCGTGCTCGTGATCGGTCCGCTCGCGGGAGTGTTCGTCGACCGCTGGGACAAGCGCGGCACGATGCTGCTCAGCGAGGCGGTCCGCGGCGTGCTCGTGGCTCTGCTGACCGTGGTCTCCTTCCTGCCGACGGACGCCCTCCCGAAGGGGATGTGGCTCGCCCTCGTCTACACGACGGTGCTCCTGCTGCACGCAGCCGGCCAGTTCTTCTCTCCGGCGCGCTTCGCGATCCTGGCGGACCTCGTGAAGGGGGACGCCGACCGCGCCAGGGCGGCCGGCATCGCCCAGGCGACCGGCGAGACGGCCTGGATCATCGGTCCGCCCCTCGCCGCGCCCCTGCTGTTCACCGCCGGACTCCAGTGGGCCCTGCTCTTCAACGCGCTCTCCTACGCGGTGTCGTACGTCGCCATCCGGTCCATCGGCGCACGACCGGCGACAGGGGACCCGACCGGACCGGGTTCCACGCGGAAGCCGGAAGGTCGACAACGGGCCGGACTGCGCCGGGAGTTCACCGACGGCCTGCGCTTCTTCGCCCGCAGCAGGTTCCTGGTCGCGCTGCTCCTGCTCGCCGTCATCGGCCAGTTCGGGATCGGCGCGCTGAGCACCCTCAACGTCTTCTTCACCACCGACAACCTCCACGCCGAGGCCCACCTCTACGGTTACGTCGGCATGGCCATGGGCGTCGGCGGCATCACCGGCGCACTGTGCGCGGGCCGGGTCGTGCAGTGGTTCGGGGCGCGGCGGAGCACCTGGATCAGCCTGCTGGTGAGCGGTGTACTGCTCGTCGCGTACTCACGGCAGAGCGGCTTCCTCGCCGGTGTCGCCCTGCTCTTCGTCTTCACCGTCCCGCTCACCGTCCTGAACACGGCGATGGCTCCGCTGCTGCTCGCGGCGGCGCCCCCGGACTACCGGGGGCGGGTGATGGCCGTGTTCTATCCGGTGACGAAACTGGCGTCGATGCTCTCGGCGGTCCTGTCGGGCTGGCTCGCCGGCTCCGTGCTCCACGGCTTCACGGGCTCGGCCGGGGGAATCCGGTTCGGGCCGGTCGACACGATCTTCGCGGTGTCCGGCCTGATCGTCGTGCTCTCCGGGGTCTACGCCTGGCTCGCGCTGCCCGGTACGGCCGACGAACCCGCCGCGGAGGCCGGTGCCGGTGCGCCCGACGAACCCGCCGCGGAGGCCGGTGCCGGTACGGCCCCCTCGGTGCCCGTCCATCGTCCGCCCCACCATCGACCAGGGAGCATCGAGTGACCCCCGACGACGTGCGACCGACACGGCGGCAGTACCCCCACGTGGAGCGGCAGGACGTCGTCGAGGAGCTCCACGGGCTGCGCGTCCCCGACCCGTACCGTCGGCTCGAGGACGCCGAGGACCCCTCGACGCTCCGCTGGAGCGCTGAACAGGAGTCGCTCTACGCGGCGGAGCGCGCGGCCTGGCCCGGGCTTGAGCGGTGGAAGGCGGAGGTGGCGGCGCTCGACGCCGTCGACCGCGCCAGGTCGCCCAAGGTGCGCGGCGACCGGGTCTTCTGGCTGCGGCAGGACGCCGGCCAGGAGCATCCGGTGCTCGTGGTCGCGGAAGCCGGGACGGCCGGGACGGGCCGGGGCGAGGGGGCGGAAGGGGTGGGCGGGGCGGCGCGGGTGCTGCTCGACCCTGCTGTCCTCGATCCGTCCGGGCGGACCGTGCTCGATGCCTGGGAGCCGTCCGTGGAGGGCGATCTGCTCGCGTGTCAGGTGTCGAGCAACGGCACGGAGGACTCGCTGCTCCAGGTGATCGACGTGGCGACCGGGAAGGTCGTCGACGGGCCGGTGGACAGGGTGCGGAAGTCGTCGATCGGCTGGCTGCCCGGGGGTGAGGCGTTCTACTACGTCAGGCACCTGGACCCGCGACTGAACCCCGGCGAGGAGCGCTATCACCGCCGGGTCTGTCTGCACCGGGTCGGGACGGCGCCCGAGACGGACGCCGTGGTCTTCGGCGAAGGCCGGGACAGGACCCAGTTCTACAGCGTCTCCGTGACGGCGGACGGCCGCTGGCTCGGCGTCACGGCCACGCTCGGCACCGGCCGCGGCACCGACCTCTATCTGGCCGACCTGTCCGCCGGCCCGCTCGACCGCCCGTCCCTGCTGCCGGTCCAGGAGGGCAGGCCCGCGGCCACCCGCCTGCACGCCGTCCCGGGCACCGGTCCCCGGGATCTGGTGTGGCTGCGCACCGACCGCGACGCCGCCCGCGGTCGCGTCGTCGCGTGCCGGCCGGCCGAACTCCACCGGGGCCCGGACGCCTGGCGCGAGGTGATCCCGGAGCGGCCCGACGCGGTGCTGACCCACCTCGTCGTGGTGTCCGGCCCGGAGCTCGAACACCCCCTGGGTCTCGCGGCGTGGACACGCGACACGGTCGCGGAGGTGACCGTGCACGACCTGGTCGCCGGCCGGCAGGTCGCCACGGTCCCGCTCCCCGGCACCGGCGCGGTCGGCGACTTCACGGCCGGGCCGCCCGGCAGTCACGAGGCCTGGTTCGCGTACACCGACTTCGTCACGCCGACGCGGGTGCTCCGCTTCGACGCGCGCACGTGCCGTGTGACCCGCTGGGAGGGGAACGCACCGGACGCCCGGGCTGCCCCCGCGGCCGGGGGCGCCGTCACCCGTCAGGTGGCGTTCCCCTCGCGGGACGGGACGACGGTCCGCATGTTCGTGCTCTCCCCCACCGGGAGCCCGGACGTGCCGCGTCCCGCGCTGCTCACCGGGTACGGCGGCTTCGGCCGCACCATGTCACCCCGCTACCGCGCCCAGGTCCTCGCCTGGGTCAGGGCGGGCGGGGTGTTCGCCTGGGCGGGGCTGCGCGGCGGCGGCGAGGAGGGCGAGGCGTGGCACCGGGCCGGCAGCCGGGAGCACAAGCAGAACACCTTCGACGACTTCGCCGCCGCCGCCGACCGGCTGGTCACCGAGGGCTGGACCGCACCCGGCCGGCTCGCGATCATGGGCGGCTCCAACGGCGGACTCCTCGTCGGCGCCGCCCTCACCCAGCACCCGGAGAAGTACGCCGCCGTGGTGTGCATGGCGCCGCTCCTGGACATGGTCCGCTACGAGCTGTCCGGCCTCGGCCCCAGCTGGACGCCCGAGTACGGCAGCGCCCGGGATCCTGAGCTGCTGCCGGCACTCCTCGGCTACTCGCCCTACCACCGCGTCACGCCGGGGACCGCGTACCCGGCGGTGCTGCTGGCCGCCGCGGACGGCGACACCAGGACCGATCCGCTGCACGCCCGCAAGATGTGCGCCGCGCTGCAACACGCCTCGGCCGGCCCGGGACCTGTCCTGCTGCGGGTCGAGCAGGGCGTCGGGCACGCCGACCGGGCCGCGTCCCGTGCGGTGGCGCTCCAGGCCGAGTGCCTCGCGTTCCTCGCCCAGCACGTGGGCCTCCCCGCCCCGCGGGCGACGCACCGGTGAGGCGGCGGCCAGGAGCGCGGGAACGCCTGGCCGGGCCCGGGGCCTCCACGTAAACTGCCGGCCATGGCATGCCGCATCAGTGAACTGGTCATCGACTGCGCCGACGCCGAACGGCTCGCCGCGTTCTGGAGCGAGGTCCTCGGTTACGTCGAACTCGACCGGGACGACGACGGAAGCATCGAGATCGGACCGCCCGGCGCCGGATTCGGCGGCCCGCAGCCCACACTCGTCCTCAGTCCCAGCAGCGAGCCCAGGGCGGGCAAGCTGCGACTGCACATCGATGTCAACGCCACCGACCGCGACCAGGACGCCGAGCTGGAGCGACTGCTCGCGCTCGGCGCCAAGCCCGCCGACGTCGGCCAGACCGGCGCCGAGAACTGGCACGTCCTGGCCGACCCGGAAGGCAACGAGTTCTGCCTCCTGCACCGACGGCTGCCGCCCGTCTGACGACCTGCGCCCTGCCCGGCGGCCGGCCTGAGGGGCGCCCGGACGGCCCTCAGGCGCCCGCCGCCGCTCAGCCCGGGGCCAGTACCGGCGTCCCCTGCGCGTGGCGCGTGCCGCGCGCGTACAGCCGTACCAGATGGGGGAGTTCGTACTGCGCCGCGTGCGCGGTGACCTCGCCGCCCGGCGACGTGACCATCCCGGCGTCGATGAGCGCCTCCACCACCCGTACGGCGTGCCGCTCGTCGCACCCGAGGGCCTCGGCCGCCTCGCTCAGGCCGAACGGGCCGTCCCCCGTGCCCGCGGCGAGCCGTCCCGCGTCCCGGCCGCACTCCGCCGACAGCGCCTCCCAGCCGTCGGCGAGCCATCGCCGTACGGACACGTCCCCCGACGTGAGTTCGTCCAGCACGCCGGCGGGGTCGGTCAGCCGGTCCGCGAACTCCCTCAGCGGCACGTGGCGGAGCACCGCGAGCCGCATCCCGCCGACCCTGACCGCCAGCGGCGACCCGCCGCACGCGCGCACGATGCGCAGCGCTGCCTCCCGGTCGGCCCGCACCCGGCTGTGGCCGACGAGCCCGGCGAGCAGTTGCACGGCCTCCGCGGTGCCGAGCGGGGGGACGGTCACCCGGTGCACGGGAGCGAGACCGCCCAGCTGACCGCGTGCCGTGAGCAGCACCCTGCCTCTTCCGCCGTACGGGAGCAGGGGCCGTACGGCGCGTTCCTCGGGCACGTCGTCGAGGATCACCAGGACGCGGTGGTCCGTGAGCCACTCCCGCCACGCGCCGGGCCCCGAAAGCCCGGCGCGGCCGGTCCGTTCGGCGACCTCGGCGATCACGGACTCCAGGGAGCGGGGACGGCCGTCCGCGCTCCGCAGGGAGACGCAGAGCCGCCCGTCGGCGAACCGGTCGCCGAGCAGATGCGCGGCACGCACCGCCAGAGTGGTCTTCCCCGCCCCGGCGGGGCCGGACAGCAGCACCACCCGACCGGCGCCCTCGTCCTCGTCCTCCAGGACGTTGACCAGGTGGCGCAGTTCCTCGCCGTGTCCGGTGAGGTCGGCGAGATCGGGGGGCAGGACGACGGGCGCCGGACGGTGGGGGCGGTCGGCCGCGGACCGTCCCGGGAGGCCGGCCACCCCGGTCGTCCCGGCCTTCCGAGCCGATGCGTCCGCTCCGGTCGTCTTCGTCGCTCCCGTCCGGTCGTCGCCCGTGAGGATCGCCCGGTACCGGGCCGCCATGGCACCGCTCGGTTCCAGTCCCAGTTCGCGGGCGAGAAGCTGCCGGTAGTCGTCGTAGACCGCGAGCGCCTCGGCCTGCCGGCCCGAGCCGTTCAGCGCACACATCCATGCACACCGGAGCCGCTCCCGCAGCGGGTGCCGCTCGACCAGGTCGCGCAGCCCCTCCACCACCGCCGGCGCGCCGCCGAGGCCCAGCTCCGCCTCCGCCCAGCTCTCGTACGCCGTCAGATGGCGCAGTTCCAGCCGCTCGGCCTCCTCGGCGAGCCGGGGGGACCGCCGCAGGTCGTCCGCCAGCGGCGGGCCCTGCCACAGGTCGAGTGCCTCGCGCAGCAACCGGGCGGCGGAGCCGGGCTCCTGCCCCTCGGCGGCCCGCACGAGGGAGCGGAACCTCAGGAGGTCGAACTCGTCCTCCGCCACGCGCAGCACGTATCCACCGCCCGTGTGGGTGACCCGGGGCCGCTCCCGCTCGTCCTCGGCGAGCAGCGCGCGCAGGGAGCTCACGTACACCTGGAGGTTCTTGCGGCCGGTCCGTGGAGGCTCGTCCGGCCAGACGGCGTCGGTCAGGGCGTCGACGGAGACGGGGCGGTTGGCGGAGGCGAGGAGCGTCGCCAGTACGACGCGCTGCTTCAACGGGCCGAGGGCCAGGGCCTGGTCGTTCCGGTACACGGCGAGCGGGCCGAGGACGGAGAACCGGAGTGTGCCGGGTGACGCGGCGGGTCGCGCGGACGGACGCGGCATCGAGCGAACCTCCGTAGGGGGACGGGAGTTGGTCGGTCCGCTCGATGGTCCGCCGCCCCGGCCCCACCGCGCATCGGTAGAGCGCCCGCAGAGTCGCGCGACCCAGGACCACGTCATGGGGACCCGACCCCCATACGACGGGGAGCGTCCCCCATGCGCGAGGCCCTCGGATCCCCTCCCGAGGCCCGTGGCCCTGTCAGGTCCGCGGCCGTACCGGGAGAGCGGCAGCGGTCAAGCCCTGTTCCTCCGCCCGTTCCGCCGACAGCGCGCACAGGGCCGAGCGGTCCGCACAGCCCGTCTTGGTCATCAGGCTCGCCATGTGCTTCTCCACCGTCCGGGGCGAGATGCACAGGCGCTGCGCGATCTGCTGGTTGCCGGGCCGCTCCCCGAGCAGGGCGAACACCTCGTACTCGCGCGGTGTGACGCCCGCCGTGCGCAGCTCCGCGGGGATCCGCTCCCGGCCGCCCCGGCGCTGCGGGACGCTGATCCCCGCCTGACGCAGGACGGCCCGGCACGCCCCTGCCACCGGTGGTACGCCCGCCTCGTGGAAGTACTCCTCCGCGGTCCGCAGCCATGCGGCCGGCTCGCCCCAGGAATCGGCGAGCGCCGCCTCGGCGGTCAGTCGCAGGGCGAGATGCCAGGCCTGCGGGAACACCGTCGCCGCGCGGCCGGCCTCCTCCACGGCGCGCCGCGCACCGTCCGGGTCGCCGTTCCTGCCGCGCAGCACCGCGTCCGCCATGCCGAGGAACATCCGGTTCCAGGCCAGCTGCCCGCCGGGCGAGGCGAGCGCCTCCTGGTACGCCTCCCTGCCCCCGTCGCCCCCTCTGCCGCCCTCTCTGTCGCCGTCGCCGTCGCCGTCGAGGATCCGCAGCAGGGGGCGGAGCCCGTACCGGCCACTGAGGTAGAAGAAACTGGGGTGCTCCTCCTCCCAGGCCGCCACCGCGTCGAGTTCGGCCCGCGCGCGTACCCGGTCCTCCGCCATCAGGGCACCGAAGGCCTGGCACAGTCCGCGCTGCAGGGGGACGAGCATCGACTCCTCGCCGCCCGCGCGGCGGAACCGGACCAGGGCCCGATCCTGGTCACGGCCCCGCCCCTGGTGGGCGGCGAGCATCGCGTCGACGAGAAGCAGATAGCGGTGGGCCGAGAGGTTCTGGAGGCGGGCGCTGGCTTCCACGGACCTCTCGCCGATCTCCCGGGCCCGCTCCCACCGCCCGGCGAGCACGCTCTGCATGGCGAGCAGCCCGTCGACGGTCTGGAGCAGGGCCAGCGAGCCGAGTTCATGCGCCGCCGCGCGGGCGGTCTCCAGCTGGGTCGCCTCCCCGGTGCGCATGAACGCGTTGGTGCCGAGCCGTACCAGTGCCTCGGCCCGGGACACCGCGAGCCGGTGCTTCTCCGCGACCTCGAGCATCCGCACCAGACAGGCGTCGGCCTCGTCGAAGCCGCGCTCGCGGGAGAGCAGGGCGAGGAGCTGCCAGGCCCGGCAGGCCACCTCGGGCCGGTCGCCCTGTTCCGCGGTGAGTGCGGCGCGCCTGGCGGAACGTTCCGCCTCTCGGAGCCGCTCACGACGGTCCTCACCCACCCTTCGGTCGTCCCTACCGCCCCAGTCGTCCCTTCTGCCCCGGTCATCCCTTCTGTCCCCGCCGTCGTGTCTCTCCTGCCCGTCCGTTCCGTCCCGGTGCGGCAGCAGCGCGAGATGGCCCTCGACCACCACGAGCGCCGCCTCCTGCTCCGGGCTCGGCGCGCCTCCGAAGAGGGCGCGGGCCGCCCGGATGCGGCGGCGCGCCTCCTCCTGCTGCTCCGCCATGGTCGCGACCCATGCGACCTGGGTGTGCGCCTGGGCGCGTTCCTCCGCCGTGCGCGACCCGGCCGGGGCCGGCGGGAGGTCGTCGAGCAGGGCGGAGGCCGTGTCGAGCCGCCCCGACTCGGCCTCGGCCACCGCAAGCCGCACCGTGATCGCGTCACGTTCCTCGTCGGCCGCCAGCCCCCGGGCGCGTTCGAGCAGCACGGCGGCCGAGCCCGACGCGCCGGCGTCCAGCATCTGCCGGCCGACCTGGGCGAACTGTCGGGAGGCCGTCGCCTTGTCACCCGCGGCGAGCCACAGGGTCGCCACCAACTGGCGTTCCTCGCCGGACAGCACGCCGGCGGACTCCTCGATGGCGGAGGCCGCGCGCCGGGCCAGCGCGGCCTGTTCGGCGGGCGGCAGCGAGGCCCTGAGCGCGTCCGCCGTGAGGACGTGCCGGAAGGTGTAGTCGTCGTGGGCCGCGCCGTCCGGGGCGATGATCCCCGCCTCGGACGCCGACCGGAGGTGCGCGAACAGGGCTCGGTCGTCGAGCCCCGTCACCGCCCTCAGCGCCCCGACGGAGAACCGGCCGCCCAGCGTCGCCGCGATGAGCAGCAGGTCCCGCACCGGTTCGTCGAGCCGGCCGAGCCGGCGCGCCCAGCTGCGGACCGCGCCCGTCGGCACCGTCGCCTCGCCCTGGTCGGTGAGCTGCCACCAGCCGTCGGTCCTGCTCAGCCGTCCGGTGTCGAGCAGGTCGGCCAGGAGTACTTCCACCAGGTACGGGTTCCCGCCCGCCCGCTGCGCGAGGTGCCGGTGCGCGGTCGTGGGCACCTCGCCCGGCCCGGCGTCCAGACACGCGTCCACCATGTCCCGTACGGCGGCGGTGCCGAGCGGTCCCAGCTCCCTCAGCGAGGCGGTGTTCCGGAGCTCCGCGGCCAGCGCGAGGTCGAGCGCGGGGCCGGGGTCGGGCCGGAGCGTGCCCACCAGTAGGACCGGGAGGTCCGCCACGTTGTCGACGACGTACTCGACGACCGCGATGGTCTCGGTGTCGGAGTCGTGCAGGTCCTCCAGGAGGATCACGCACCCGCGCTCGCGGCCGAGCACCGCGAGCAGTCTGAGCAGCGCCTCGGCCATCTCGACCAGCGAGATCGCGTACCCGGGCGCCACGGCGCCGGCCCGCCACTCCGGCACGAGTCCGGCCAACGCCGGCCGGTAGGGGACGAGTTCGGGGTCGTTCGGGGCACCGGCCGCCCGGAAACGCGAGGACAGCGCCTCGATCAGCGGCCGGAAGGGCACGACGAGCCCGGTGGACGTGGCGCGGCCACGCAGCACCGGCATGTCCCGGTCGTACGCGCGGAAGGCGCACTCACCGGCCAGCCGGGACTTGCCGATCCCCGCCTCGCCGACGAGGAACACCGCCCGGCCGGCGCCCCTTCCGACGCCCTCAAGGGCATCGTCAAGGAGCCCGATCTCGGCTTCCCGCCCCACGATGACCGACGACGTCGCTCGCATGGGCGCAGGTTACTTGCTCCCTTTCGCTCACGGCAGGGGGCCGGGGATCACCCCGGCCCCCGCTCGCCGCGTCAAGATGTCATCCACGCCACTTCGCCGCGCGAGGGGCAGGTCCTAGGACAGCGGGATGGTGCCGGTGGTGTAGGGCATGTCCAGGGAGGCGGCGGCGTCGAGGCCGGACGTGCCGAGCAGCCTGCTGCGCAGCCCGAGGGCCCCGCTCGCCCCGAACGTCACCTCGCCCACGGGGTGTTCCTGGGCCGCGGTCTCCGCGCCGTCGACGTACGTCACCGAGTCACTGATCTGCATGGGTCCTCACTCGTCCTTGGTATCCGCAGGAGTGGTGGTCGTGCCGAGTGGTGCGGTGGGACAGGTGGTGCGGTAGGGCAGATGGTGCGGTGGGACAGGTGGTGCGGTAGGGCAGATGATGCGGTGGGACAGGTGGAGCGGTGGGACAGGTGGAGCGGTCGTGGTGCGCGCTCTGCGCGGTCGTGATGGGCTCCGCGCCGTCGTGGTGCGCTCTGCACGGTCGTGCCGCCGGCGGTCGCGGCGCTAGAGGTCGGGGCGTCCCGGGCCGGACGTCCGCAGGAGGAGCAGGGACGGTACGCGCTCCGGGAACCCCGCCCGCAGCAGACCATGGCCGATTCCCGCGAGCCCGGTGAGCAGACCGGGGTGCGGAACCCCGTCCGGGGCGCCGCTCCGCGCGCCGGTCTCCTCGACGGACGCCAGGAGCGCTCCTGCCCGGCGGATCCAGTGCGGGCGTGCCTCCGGGAGCGCGTCGTGGCCCAGAAGTTCACAGACACCGGCCTCGCCGTGGCACAGGCTGTCGTCGGGCGCCGGCCGGTCACGGCCCAGCTCCCCGGCGGCCTCGCGGGACCAGGCCGAGAGGTACGGGTCATCCAGGGCACCCGGCGCGTCAAGGACCGCGAGCGCGACACCGGCGCGCCCCCGGCACCAGGCCGAGGCCCGGGCGCCGCTCTCGGGCCCCTGGTCCGTCGACCGGACGGGGACTCCCCCGCGACCCCCGTCCGGCCCCAGGCCCCGGCTCAACCGGTCCCGGCTCAACCCGCCGCCGCGGCCCCGCCCTTCGTCCGGCTCCCCGCCGACGGCCGCCCGCAACGCGGCCAGACCCGCGACCCTGTACCGGCGGGCGGCCCCGACGCCGAACCCGGTCTCGACGGTGGCGTCGGCCGCGAACCCGGCCTCGGTGGTGGCGTCGGCCGCGAACCCGGCCTCGGTGGTGGCGTCGGCCCCGAGCCCGGCCCCGACAGCCGTCTCGGTCTCCGAGGCCGCCGCGAAGCGCAGCAGGGCCCAGCCGATCCCGGCGGCCCCCGTCGCGAATCCCCGCCCGGCCGCCGTCGGATCGGTGGTGAGGAGCCGGTCGGCGCAGGCCCGTGCGGTCGTCCAGGTCTGCCGTGCCTCTTCCGTGGACGCGCATCCTGGAGCGGAGGCACCGGAACCGGAGCCCGCCTCGCCGGCATCCGCCCCGTGGGCCGCGAGAAGGGCCGCGAGTCCGCCGGCGACGCCCGTGCCCACCCCGTACTCCCGCTCGGACCGCGCCGCCTCCCCCACCAGCCGCAGCATGGCGGACGCCCAGGAGCCGACCTCCGGGTCGCCGAGGAGCCGTGCGGTCCCGGCGAGCGCGTACGCGATGCCGCCGAGTCCGGAGAAGGCGCCCGAGCCCACCGCGCCGAGGTCCTCGGGCCGGGAGGTCAGCGCGTCGAGCAGGCGGGGCACCGGCGCCAGGGCGGTTCGGGCCGCCTCCGCGTAGTGCGCGGCCCCGGTGAGCGCCGCCAGCTGGGCGAGGAAGAGGGCAGGGCCCGTGTAGCCGCCGGCCAGGTCGGCCGGCAGGGGGCCGATCCGCCAGTAGCGGTCGTCCAGGAGCTCCAGGCCGATCCAGTTGCTGCGCGCTCCTTCGCGGTACGCCAGGGAGACCAGCTGGTCCCCGACGGAGCGGGCGGCCGAGAGCAGCCGCTCCGGCTCCGGGGCGCGGTCGGCCGTACGGGTGCGGCGGCCCTCGGCGGGCCGGTGCGCGGGGGTGCGGGACGTCGTCGCCATCGCGGCGCGCACGATCCATTCCTGGTCCTGGCGGTCGACCGTGTCGAGGGCGGCGAGTTTCGCCGTGACGCGGGTGATCCCGGGCAACTCCGTGCGGCCGGCCGGCGGCCGCTCCGGCGCGCCCCACAGGTGGTCGGCGCCCGGCCGGGCGGTGAACAGGGGTACGTCGCCCGCCCAGAGCTGGGCGATCTCCTCGGCGACGAGGCCAGGGTCGAGCACCGCGCCGAACGCGTCGGTGCGCAGGCTCTCCAGGACCCGTTGCCGTGCGTCGGCGTCCTTCAGGAGGTCGGGGTGGGTCGACTCGTCGAGCAGCGTGCCGTACATCCAGGTGGGGCGCACCACCACCCGTACCTCGTCCTCCGCGAACGCCGTCAGCGGGCTTCTTCCTTCCAGGAGTTGGCTTCTGGCGGTGCTGATCGCCGTGTACGCGGTGCGGAACCCGTCGCAGAGCGCCTCGACGTGGGCGCCCGGCTCGACGGGCTCGCCGTCCGCGAGCCGCGGCCGGTTGGCGGACTCGCCGAACGTGCCCGCTCTGCGTACCAGGCGCATCCGGTCGGTGCCGGTGTCGGCCCAGTCCGCCCGGGCCACGGGCGACACCGCCTCGTGGCCGCCGCCGACGGCGGAGACGTCGAGGGCGCTGTGGTCGCCCACGAGGAGCTGGGGCAGCAGTCCGACCCGGTAGACGGAGTCGTGGAGGGCGCGGGCGGCGGGGTCCTCGGTGGCGGCGGCGCCGGGCAGCGGCGGGTGGAAGAGGGTCTCCACGTCGACGAGGACCGGGTGGGCGCCGGCGGCGATCAGGTTCTCGTGGTGCAGGTCGGTCCCGTCGAGCAGGTGCAGCAGTCCGAGGAGAGCGCCCTGGCGGCGGTAGAACGTCTCGATCTCCGCGACGGTGTCGCAGGGGCGGGCGGCGACGAACTCCACCCACCCGTAGGCGCCCCGGTCGAGCAGCCTCAGGGTGCGCAGGTCCGTGGTGCCGGGCAGCCCGTTGAACCAGGTGACGAGAGCGTTGAAGTGGCGGTGCGCGGCGAGCGGACGCGGCTTGTACACCAGGCGGGTTCCGTCGGCGAAGCGCAGCAGCATGACGCTGCGGCCGCCGCGGTGCCCGTCTCCGGCGCCGGTCTCGACGCCCACGAGCAGCCCCGGTTCCCGTCCGGAGTCGCTGAGGAGACCGGGCGTCAGCCGGTCGTGGTCGTCCGCGAGGCGTTCGAGGGCCTCGGCGACGGCGTCCGCCGTGTCGAGCGCCGTCCGTCCCAGGATCCGGGCGAGCACCGGCCGCCCCGCGAGCAGGGCCGCGAGGCCGCGCCGGGACGCCGTACGTCCCAGGAAGTCCCGGAACCGGGCGCGGGAGTCGGCTCCTTCGAGGCGCCCGGCGGTTCGGGCCTCGTGGAGTTCGAGGACGAGCGTCCGCGCCGCCGCCCTCGCGAGCCTGCCGCTGAGCTGCCGCTCCAGGTCGCTCCGTACGGCGGTCAGGTCCACGAGTTTCCGGGTCCGCCCCGAAACGCCCCGCTCCAACCGCTGCCCCGCGCGCTCGGTGTAGGGGCGCAGCACCCACTCGAAACCGCTGAGCCCCGGATACTCTCCCTCGGGCGCCAGGGCCCGCACGGGTGCGGCGGCGGACGCCCACTCGGCGAACGCGGCCCAGTCCGGGCGGCCTCCGTCCCCGTCGTCGCCGGAGACCTGCCCGGCCTCCCACCAGCGGGGGACCGCCGACAGCGGAGCATCGGCCCGCCCCTGTCCCGTCTCCGCCGCCATCGTTCCTCCCCCCACCGTCGGGCCCGCCGTTCGGCGCACCCCTGATCCTGGTACGGGAGGCGCTCCGGTGGCATGGGGATCGGCCCCCCAAGTTTTCGCCCCTGCCCCGGAACGGGGGTCAGGCCGTCGCCCCGGGGGCGGGGCCGGACCGTCTGCGGGGCCCGGATCGGCGCACACCGCGTGGGTCACGGCACGGGCGGTGTCGGAGTGGTCCGGCGCGGGTGTTGGACGTACGCACAGACCCCGGCCGTGCCGGTGTGCCCGTGACCCGTCTCCGGGCGTGCCCCTGCCACGGCGGCCCGGACCGTGTTGTCGTGGGCCCCCGTCCCCCTCCCCGCGTTCCGGAGAACCATGCCCGTCCACAGAATCCTCGCCGCCGCGCCGTCCCTGTCCACGGGTGACACCCGGGCCGCCGTCCTGATCGGCTTCCTGCTCGTCGTCGTCGCCGCCCTGTTCGCCTGCCTGCTCCTCGGGCCGCAACGCGAGGAGGCCGACAACTTCTACATCGGCCGCCGCCGCGACAAACCCCTGCGCAACAGCCTCGCGCTCGCGGGTGACTACGTGTCCTCGGCGACCGTCGTGGGGACGGCGGGGACCGTCGCCCTGATGGGCTTCGACGGTCTGTTCGTCGCGGGCAGCACGCTGGCCGCCCTGGGCGTGCTGTTCCTCCTCGCCGGGCCGCTCCGTGCGCGCGGTCGGTTCACGCTCGCCGACGTCTTCGCGGACCGGGCGCCGGGAACGTCGGTACGGATCGCGGCGGCGGTCGTCACCCTGCTCGTGTGCCTGCTCTATCTCGTCGTCCAGCTCTCGGCCGTGGCCCTCGTGACCGCCCAGCTCCTGGGCCTGGAGACCGTGGGAGCGCAGCGGGCGATCGCCGTGATGACCGGCGTGCTCATCACCATCGCGACGGCGGTCGGCGGGATGCGCGGGGCGACCGCACTGCAGAGCGCGAAGTCGGTCGTCGTCCTGGTGGCGCTGACCCTGGTCGTCGGGGCGCTCCTCGCCCGCTTCGGCTGGAACCCCGCCGCCCTGCTCGACGCGGCGCTCGCACACAACGGCGCAGGGTCCGCGTATCTCCGTCCCGGGCTGCTCCAGCGCTCCAACCCCAGCGCCAGCTGGACCTTCGACTTCGTCGGGCTCCAGCTCAGCATCGTCCTCGGCGCGGCCGTCATGCCGCACGTCCTGATGCGTCTGCACGCCACGCCCGGCCCCGCGGCGGCACGCCGGTCGGTGCGCGGCGCGCTGCTCGTCGTGGCGACCGTGGTCGCGTTGACCGTGGTGATCGGTCTCGGCACCGCGGCGACCGTCGGCGGCGCGAGACTGGCCGCGGTCAGTCCGGGTGGCACCGGCGCCCTGATGCTCACCACCGAAGTCCTCGCCGACGGCCCCGGCGGTGCGGCGGGCGCCGTGCTCTTCGTCCTCGTCGCCACCGCCGTCTTCGCCACGTCCCTCGCCGTGATCGCCGGCATCACCCTGACGGCGTCGGCGGCGGTCGGGCACGACCTCTACCGGCAGGCGCTGCGCCGCGGTGGCGTCCGGGGCAAGGGGGTCGAGATCGGTACCGCCCGCTGGGGCGCGGTCGCCGTGAGCGCGGCCGGCATGACGCTCACATACACGGCCCTCGACTGGAACATCCAGATGTTCAGCTGGGTGGCCCTCGCCCTCGCGGCCTCCAGCCTTCTGCCGGCCCTGGTCTACACCCTCTTCTGGGGCCGTTTCACGGAACGGGGTCTGCTGTGGACCCTGACGGGCGGCGCCGCCTGTGTCCTCGTGCTGCAGACCTTCACTCCCGTGGTCTCGGGCCTGCCCTCCTCGCTCCTCCCCGGCCATGACTTCGCCTGGCTCCCCCTCCAGTCCGTCGCCCCCTTCTCCATTCCCGTCGGCTTCGCCCTGGGCTGGCTGGGCAGCGTGACGGGCCCCGGAAGAACCGGAGGGACGGGAGGAACGGGACAGAGGGCAGCGAGCAGAGAAGGCGGAAAAGAGGGCCAAGCGGCACGAATGAGAACATGACGGCGGGGCAGGCGGACCGTGGGCGGGACACGACGTCCGCCCGTACCGACACGGAGAAGGGAAGGACGACAGAGGGAGCACCTCGTCGTCCTCCACCGACCGGAGGAGTTGTTGTTGGCGTGACTGAGCACGCGTGGAGCTACGGTTCGACCTCGGGCCACCTGGCCGGGACGGTCCTGACCGGCTACAAGGTCGAGGCGACCGACGGCAGTATCGGCAAGGTCGACAAGCACTCCGACGAGGTCGGGGACGCCTATCTGGTGGTCGACACGGGCGTGTGGATCTTCGGCAAGGAGGTCCTCCTCCCCGCCGGTCTCGTCTCCCGCATCGACCCGCAGGAGCAGAAGATCTACGTCGACTGCTCCAAGGACCAGGTGAAGAACTCCCCCGAGTTCCACCGGGAGACGCACCTCGGCGACACCGCGTACCGCGAGCAGCTGGGCACGTACTACCACCGCCCCGGCGGCTTCATCTGAGACCTCCGAAGTCCCCGACGGAGGTCGGAGGGGCCCGGACTCCTGGAGTCCGGGCCCCTCCGCGTCCTCGCCCGGCCCGCCCCCGTTCGTGCCGGACGCCGCGAGCTCGGCCGGTCGACAAGACACCCCTAGGACACGAGACCCTCGCCCTCCAGCTCGGCCAGCCGCACGGTGCACAGGCCCCCGCGCTCGGCCTTCACCTCCGTCACCTTCAACTGGGTGCCGGGGGCCAGGATGTACTCCTCCTCGCCGGTGAACGCGGAGAACCGCCGGATCCCCACGGCCCGCGCCGGGGTCACCTCGAACAGGGTCCGCCGGCCGCGGCTGCCGAGGAACGCCCGGGCCACGCCCAGCTCGGACGTGCACGAGGACACGCCCCACCACGTCACCGTCCGGCCCAGCGGGTACTGCGACCTCAGATCGAGCGCCACGCCCCGCCACAGCGGCTCCGTCCGCGTCGGCAGCGCGTCCACCGCCGAGAACAGCAGTCGCAGGTAGGGCAGATAGGGAACCAGCCGCTCCCGGTCCGAGGAGCGCAGCACGGCGTTGATCTCGCGGTAGAACGCCGACTCGCATGTGTAGAGGTACAGCGCCGAGATCGCGTCGGCGGAGAGCCCGTCGACACCGGCCCCGGCGACCGCCGCCGCGACCTTGGCCTCCCCGAACCGGCTGGACCGCTCGATGTGCCGGTCCAGGTTGACGAGCACCTTCGACACCGGTTCGACCGCCTTGCGGAAGTCCATCAGCGGTGTGTCGAACACCCCCGTGATCGGGGGCAGGACGAGTCCCTCGTCCTTGACGCTGGTGAGACGCTCCAGATAGAGCTGGTGCAGCTCCATCGTCGAGGCGATGAACGCCCCCATCCGCTCGGCGACGCCACCGCTCTCCGCGCCGCCGGTGCCCGACGCCTTCCGGTCCCAGCCCTTCCGGGGCAGCCAGTCGACGGGCTCGGCGCCGACCGCCGCCAGGGCGTCGTTCACCTGGGCGAAGTGGTCGCCCTCGCAGAAGACGTCCCCCTGCGCCGCCGGGTTCGGGTGGTCCAGGTGCCGGACCTCGACCCCGGGGTACTTCTTCTCCAGACGCTGGACGACGCGCTTCAGGCTCCGGGCGTGCGCGCCCCACCAGGCGAACACCACCCCCCGGTCCTCCTCCTCGGCATCCTGCTTCGCCCGGAGGATCTCCTCGACGATCTGCTCGGCCACCGGCCGCCAGAACGACGTGTGCCGGTCGGTCGGCATCGCCCCGTCCGCGCTCGCCGTGAGGGAGGCGTTCAGCAGGAGGACGCCCTGGGTGAGCATCGCCTGGAACCACTCCGGCGGCTGGACCGTGTCCTCCTTCTTCAGCAGGCTCCGGATGTCGGCGATCGGCGTCTTCTTGACGATGCCGTACTTCCACATCGCGGCGGCCTTGATGATGCAGCGGATGCTGACCACCCGGCCGAACTGGCTGTCATTCCAGTCGTTGAAGGTGTTGTCGAACATCGCGATGCCGGTCGCGCTCTCCGCCCGCGGATACGGGTTCTGTCCGAAGACGACCACCTTCCACTTCTGCGGCGGATGCGGCTTCAGCGCCTGGAACGTCAGCTCACGGACCGGCACGACCTCGGGACTGCGCTTCGGTCCAATGAAGTCGGCGGCTCCCGGCTGCGCCTCGATCACCGGACCGAGCAGCGGCAGCCACGGCTCACCGCCACCGGTGAACAGTTCGGCAAGACCCAACGGGTCCCCCGCCGGGGGTCCACCGTCACTCGCGGAGGGAACGTCGGCTGCGGTCACGAGGTCAGAACTCCCGGAAATCGAACCGGACGGCCCCGCGGGCACGCCGGAATGCTGATCGGACGCGGTGACGCCGTCGCCGACCGCCGTACCACCCTGCGCGGTACCGGTCGGTGAGGTGCCGGTCGGTGAGGTCTGCGGCTCAGTGCCGAAAGGAAGGCCGCCGCGGCACGGTGATCCGGACCCGCCGCGCGGACCCCGCTCCCTCGATGTCGTCGAGCTGCCCCAGGACCGCGGCCCTCAACTCGTCGTAGTCGGTGAAGCCGTGGTCGTGGAACAGGGTGTACCCCGTCCACATCAGGTTGGCGCACACCCTCGCGGGCACCCGGCCCGTCTGCGCGCCCATCCCCACGAGCGCCACCGACCGGATGCTGCCCGGCTCGGCCCGGTTCTGCAGGTGCACCGCCTGGAAGGCGGCCGCGCACGCCAGCGCCACGTTCATCGTCTCGCTGACGTTCTGCGAGGACTGCCGCATGGTGGGCGTCGAGATCAGATACCGCGGGACGGCCGCCCCGGACGGGACGCACACCGCGCTGCCCACGGGCAGGCTCCCGCCGAACCGGTCGCGAATCGCCCGCTGCACCCTCACCTGGATGCCGGCGCCGAGATGCCGCTTGACGATGCCGTCGACGCCGCCGTCCATCCGGCCCCGCGCATTGGTCGGAGACACCCACGCGTCCACATCGACATCGAGGAGGGAGCCCCGCCGGATCTCCACCCCGGGCGTGTCCGCGAACGCGGACCGCCAGGCCGCCACCACCTCCTCGTTGACATCGACGAGCACCACCCTCAACGCACGTGCGACACCCATGCATTCGCCCTTCTCGCAGCGTCTCTCGAACAACTCCAAAGCTATCGGCCGGCACTGACAACGCCCTCTCCCCGGACCGGAGGTCGCCTGGTCAGGGGCGGGCGTTCGCGGGCACGACGGCCCCGATCGGACACGTGACTCCCCCTCGGTCCCTGGCAGTTGATGATCAAGTCCAGTACCCTTCGATCGCGCCGGGGTGCGTTGGGCGATCACCCGGCGTCAACGCCTGGGGGTCCCGTGTTCAACGCCGCGATGCTCGATCTTCCGTTTCCACCGCGCGCCAATCCGAACCAGGGTTCCGTCGCGCCGTTCCACCGGGACTGGCTGCTCCGGCACTCGGGGCTCGCCGGAGTCGTCGACCCGGCGGCGTACGACCGGTGGGACGTGCCCCGTCTCGCCGCGTTCACCAGTCCCGACTGTGCCACCGACGACCTGGTCCTCGCCGCGGACCTGCTCAGCTTCTACTTCTTCTTCGACGACCGGCTCGACTCGGACCTCGGCCGGGCCCCGGCGCGGGTGGCGGAGGTCAGCGCCCGCCTGACGGCGCTCATGCACGGGAACGGTCCCGCCCCCGAGGCCCGTACCCCCGTCGAGCAGGCCTTCGCCGACCTCTGGGAGCGCAGCCTGCGCGGCATGTCCGCACGCTGGCGGGCCCGGTCCGCCTACAACTGGGAGTGGTACTTCGCCTGCCACCCCGCCGAGGCCGCCGGGCGGCTCTCCGGCCGGCTTCCGGACCGCGAGGGCTATCTGGCGCTCCGGCGGGGCACGGCCGCCATGGAGACCCTCTTCGACATGGTCGAACGGCTCAACCGCTTCGAGCTGCCGCAGGAGATACTGCACCACCCGGTCTTCCGCCGGCTGCGTCAACTGGCGGCCGACATACCGTCGTTCACCAACGACGTGCATTCCTACGCCCAGGAGCTCGCCCGGGGCGATGTGGCCAACCTGGTGATGATCGTCCGTGAGGAGCGCGGCGGCACCCCCGAGGAGGCGGCCGGCCAGGTGATGCGCGAGGCCCAGACGATGGTCGACCGCTTCGTGGAGCTGTCGTCCCAGGTCCCCGAGATATGCGACCTCCTCGGCCTCACCCCGGCCGCGCGCGAGGCCGCCGGCCGGTACGTCGACGGTCTCGCCGCCTGGATCGCCGGCTACCACCGCTGGGAGATCGACACCGGCCGCTACGGCCACTGACCCGCCACGGCCTGCCCGCCACCCGTACCGCGTCCCTGATCACGTCCGAACAGGGCTCGGGCGGCCCGGGCAGCGGGCCGCCCCCAGGTCCCCGCACCCGGGCTCAGGCGACCGCCAGGACGATCTTGCCCGTGGTGCGGCCCCGTTCGCCGATCTCGTGGGCCTTCGCCGCCTCGGCGAGCGGCAGCACGGTGTCGACCACCGGCCTCAGCTCCCCGCGCTCCACCAGGGCCGCGATCTCACGCAGCCCGAGGTGGTCGGGCTCGACCAGCACCCAGACCGCCCGCACGCCGTCCGGGGCGGCGGGAACGCCGTCCGGGCCCGGCAGCGTGATCAGCCTGCCCCCGTCGCGGAGCACCTTCAGGGAGCGTTCGGCCGTCTCCCCGCCGAGGCCGTCGATGACGACGTCGACGCCGGAGACGACGTCCTCGAAACGGTCGGCGCGGTAGTCGACCACCTCGTCCGCTCCGAGCTCGCGCACGAGGTCGTGCTTGGCCGCGCTCGCCGTGCCGATGACGTACGCCCCGAGGGCCTTGGCGATCTGTACGGCGAAGTGGCCCACCCCTCCGGCCGCGGCGTGGACGAGGACCCGCTCGCCGGGCCTGACATCCGCCGTGTCGACGAGCGCCTGCCAGGCGGTGAGGGCGGCGAGCGGCAGCGCCGCGGCCTCCACGTGCGTCAGCGAGGCCGGCTTGGGCGCCAGGTGGCGGGCCGGTGCGACCACGTACTCCGCGTACGCGCCCGCCTGGCGCGGGAAGACCGGCATCCCGAAGACCTCGTCACCGGGCCGGAGGTTCCCCACGCCGGGGCCGACAGCCTCCACCGTGCCGGACACGTCCCATCCGACGGCCGGGAGGGCGCCCCACTCGATGAGGGCCCCGCTCGCGCGGGTCTTCCAGTCCACGGGGTTCACCCCAGCCGCGTGGACCCGTACCAGAACCTCGTTCAGGCCCGGCGCGGGGCGCTCCACCTCGCGCTCGACCAGGTTCTCGGGCCCGCCCCACCGCTCCACGACCATCGCACGCATGCTGTCCGCCTCTTCCCTGTCTCTCATCCGTGTGCCGCCGGATCCCTTCCGACGGCGACACGTCCACGATCGGGCAGACCGTCCCGCCACGGCATTGGCCGCCTGGCCACTATGTGACAGGATCTGGCCATGCGTACTGCTCCTGGGACGGCCGGCCGGAACGAGCCGGCGGCGCGGCGTGTGAAGCCCCACCGCATCGCCGTGCTCGCCCTCCCCGGCGTGCCCCCGTTCGAACTCGGCATCCCTTCCCGGGTCTTCGGCAGCGTGGCGGACGCCGAGGGCCGCCCGCTGTACGAGATCACCGTCTGCACCGCCGACGGCGCCCCCGTCGTCAGCGACGCCGGTTTCACCGTGCAGCCCACGGCGGGACCGGAGGCGCTCGCCCGGGCCGACACGGTCGTCCTGCCGCCCACACACGCCATGCCCGAGCTGGGCCGGGGAGGCCCGCTGCCGCCCGCCGTCCGCGCCGCCATCGACGGCATCCGGCCGGGCACCCGGCTCGTGTCGATCTGCTCCGGGTCGTACGTGCTGGCCGCCGCCGGGCTGCTCGACGGCCGCCCGGCCACCACGCACTGGCACCTCGCCCCCGAGTTCCGCCGGGCGTACCCCAAGGTCAAGGTCGACGAGGAGGTCCTCTTCGTCGACGACGGCGATGTACTGACCTCCGCGGGCGTGGCCGCGGGGGTCGACCTCTGCCTGCACATGATCCGCCGCGACCACGGCGCCGCGGCGGCGAACCGGGCCGCCCGGATATGTGTCGTGCCGCCCTGGCGGGACGGCGGGCAGGCCCAGTTCATCGACCGCCCGGTCCCGGAGCCCACCCTGGCCGGCACGAGCGCGACCCGCGCATGGGCCCTGGAACACCTCGCGGAGCCGCTCACCCTCACCCGGCTCGCCGAGCACGCCCGGATGAGCCTGCGGTCCTTCACCCGCCGGTTCCGCGACGAGGCCGGCATGACGCCCGTGCAATGGCTCACGGCGCAGCGGCTGGAACTCGCCAAGCAGCTCCTGGAGACCACCGATCTGTCGATCGACCTGGTGGCGCACCGGGCAGGGCTCGGCTCGGGGAACTCGCTGCGCGCCCATATGAGGACCGCGCTCGGCGTCTCGCCCGCCGCCTACCGCCGCGCCTTCGGCACCGGCAAGCCGCCGGGGCCCGCGAGGTCGGCGGAACCGGCCCGCGGCGCGTAGGACGGGGCAAGGCGGGTACGCGCCCGGGCATGGTCGATCGGAACGCCCCCCAGGAACACCGCGCGGAGGCCGAGCCCGAACCCCGTTCGGAGGCGGCCGCCGCTCCCCGTACGGAACCGGAGGTCCCGCTCCGTACGGAACCAGAGGCCACGCCCCGTACGGAGCCGGACGCCACCGCGGCCGACGACGGACCGGTGCGGGTGCCCGAGCCGGAGGACGCGGGCCCCGGACCGGAGGTCGAGGAGCGCGCGCCCGATTCGCCCGCCGATCTGCCGCGCCGCTCCTGGCTCGCGATACTCAAGGGCTCGCTGCGCGAGTTCGTGTCCGACGAGCTGACGGACCGGGCCGCCGCCCTCACGTACTACGGCGTCCTCGCCCTCTTCCCCGGCCTGCTGGTGCTGGTCTCCCTGCTCGGCCTCAGCGGGCCGTCGACGGCCGACAAGGTCATGGACAGCCTGCGTGAGCTGACGCCGGGACCGGCCCGCGACGTGCTCGCCCGGGCCGTGGAGAACGTCCAGGGCGGCACGGGCGCCGGCGCCGTCATGGCGGTGGTCGGCCTCGTACTGGCCCTGTGGTCGGCCTCCGGCTACGTGGGCGCGTTCATGCGCGCCGCCAACCGCGTCTACGACGTGCCCGAGGGCCGGCCCGTGTGGAAGGTCCTGCCGATCCGCCTCGGCCTGACCGCGGCGCTCATGCTCATGGCCGCGGCGAGCGCCCTGATCGTCGTCTTCACCGGCGGCGTGGCGCGCCGCGCGGGAGACGTGCTGGGCCTCGGCGACACCGCGCTGACGGTGTGGTCGATCGCCAAATGGCCGGTGCTCGTCCTGCTCGTGACGATGATGATCGCGCTCCTGTACTGGGCGAGTCCCAACGCGAAGGGCAGGGGCTGGCGGTGGATCACCCCCGGCAGCGCCCTGGCCCTGCTGATCTGGATGGCCGCGTCCGCGGGGTTCGCGCTGTACGTGGCCGAGTTCGCGTCGTACAACAAGACGTACGGCACCATGGCCGGCGTCATCGTCTTCCTGATCTGGCTGTGGATCAGCAACCTGGCAGTCCTCCTCGGCCTGGAGTTCGACGCCGAGGCGCTGCGCCAGCGGGCGGTCGCCGGTGGCATGCCGCCGGACGAGGAGCCGTACGTCGAGCCGCGGGACACCCGCTCGTGGAGCGAGGAGGACATGCGCACGCTACGGAAGCGGTGACACGAGGCCGGCCGGGTCCCTCGGCGGGGCCCGTGGCGGAGGCGCACGGAAAGGGCTGGGCCGAGGAAGATGACCGGCGACGACGAGGGCGACGGTGTGTACGAGCGCGACCGGAACTACCTCACGACACGGATCACGGCCGACGGCCGGGACGGCTACCCGGTGGAGCCCGGCCGATACCGGCTGATCATCGCCCGGGCCTGTCCCTGGGCGAACAGGGCCGCGATCGTCCGCCGGCTGATGGGCCTGGAGGACGTGCTCTCCCTGGGTATCGCCGGGCCCGTGCATGACGAGCGCAGCTGGTCGTTCCACCTGGACCCGGGCGGCCGCGACCCGGTCCTCGGCATCGAACGTCTCCAGGAGGCGTTCTTCCGGCGCCGGGCCGGATACCCGCGGGGTATCACGGTGCCCGCCCTCGTCGACGTCCCCACCGGCGCGGTGGTCACCAACGACTTCGAACGGATCACCCTCGACCTGGGCAGCCAGTGGGCGGCTCATCAGCGGGAGGGCGCGCCGGACCTCTACCCGGAGCGGTGGCGCGACGAGATCGACGACGTGGCCGACGCGGTGTACCGGGACGTGAACAACGGCGTCTACCAGTGCGGTTTCGCCGGCGATCAGCGGGCGTACGAGGAGGCGTACCGGAGGTTGTGGGAGCGGCTCGACCTGCTGGAGGAACGGCTCAGCGGCCGGCGCTACCTCGTCGGCGACACGATCACCGAGGCCGATGTCCGCCTCTTCCCGACACTCGCGCGCTTCGACGCCGTCTACCACGGCCACTTCAAGTGCAACCGTCAGAAGCTGACCGAACTACCTGCTCTGTGGGGGTACGCGCGGGACCTGTTCCAGACACCGGGCTTCGGCGACACGATCGACTTCGAGCAGATCAAGGCGCACTACTACGTCGTCCACAACCACATCAACCCGACGGGAATCGTCCCCCTGGGGCCGGACCCCCGGGGCTGGCTCGCGCCGCACGGGCGGGAGGAGCTGGGCGGACGGCCCTTCGGCGACGGTACGCCGCCGGGGCCTCCGCCCCCGGCAGAGCGGGTTCCGTCGCTCGTCTGACGTCGCTCGTCCGAGCGGGGGCGGGCGGGAGCTGGTGGCCGGATCGTCCGGACGGCCGGTCCAGGGCGGGTCCAGGCCGGTCCAAGCAGGTCAAGGCCGGTCCGAGCCTCCAGACCGGTCCAGATGGCCTGTCCAGGGGCCGTGGGACGGCCCGGCCCAGGGCGTTCAGGTCACCGGTTCCGGCCCCGGGCCCGGCGCGGGCAGCGGGCCCGGCTGGGGGAAGGGTTCCGGGGGCGGGCCCGGGGACGGCGGATCCGGCTCCGGCTGCGGCGGCGCCGGCGGGACGGGGTCCGGCCCTCCGGGGCCGGGGACGGGCCCGGGCAGCGGTCCCGGGCCCGGAGCGGGTCCAGGTCCGGGCGGGGGCGTGGGGCTGGGGGGAACGGGATCGTTCGGCGACGCGCTCATGGGCCCTCCTGACGTATCGCGGTGGTCCTGGTCGGTTCCTGGTCGGTCCTGGTCTCGCACCCACGCCTACCCGCCTCCGGGACGGGCACTCGCCTCCCCGGTCCGGTTACGGACCTCCGCGCCGCGGCCGCCCGGGTGCCACTCGCTGAGCAGGATCGTGGCGTCGTCGCGCAGCTTGTGGCCCTGGTGCCGGCGCAGTCCGTGGACCAGCCGCCTGAGGGCTTCGGGGGCGGGAGCGCCCGCGGCGGTGGCACGGATGACGGTGTCGGCCAGCCGCTCCTCGCCGTACAGGTCGCCCTCGGGCGAGCGGGCATCGGTGACCCCGTCGCTGTAGAGGAGGATCCGGTCACCGGGCTGGAGGCGCTCGGAGTGCTCGGTCGGCGGTGAGCCGACGAGGAACCCCCAGCCGAGGGGCAGGTCGGGCTCCCTGGCCAGCACCTGCGGGAGGACCCTCCCGTGGCGGATCAGCAACGGCGGCGGGTGCCCGCAGTTGATCCAGGTCAGCCGCCCGTCGGAGGTGTCCAGATGGGCGACGACGGCGGTCATGAGCCGGTCGGTGAACCACTCGTCGAGAATCCGGTCGATCGAGGTGACGATGTCGGTCAGGGAGCCGCCCGAGCGCCGGGTCGCGCGGCAGGCGGCGAGCCCGGCGGCGCCGGCCCCGCCCGAGGCGAGGTCGTGGCCCATGGAGTCGATGACGGTCAGGTGCAGGCCCCGGTCGTCCAGCGTGTGGTCGAAGGTGTCGCCGCCGATGTCGTACGCGGGTTCCAGCAGCGCCGAAGAGGTGACGTCCGCCGTGCCGATGGTCCGTGGCGGCAGAAAGGCCCACAGCAGTTCGGCCTGCACCGTCATCGCCCGCGAGCGTTCCGCCTCGACAAGGAGGTCACTGTGGGAGGACTTCGACACGACCAGCAGGGCGGCGATCTCGGCGAGCGTCTCGCTGCGTCCGAGCAGGGCGTCGTCCAGGTCGGCCGCCTTCACCATCAGGACGCCGAGACGCTCCACTCCGTCGATCATCGGCAGCCAGGCGGTACCGCCGTCCCTCGACCGCTGCACCCGCTGCGTGCGGTAGGCGAGACCCGCGAGCGACGTGTCGACGTCGAGCGTCCGGTGCCCCTCGCCACGGGGCTGGGGCAGCGCGACCAGCCGGATCTGCTGCAGGTCGGCGACGTACAGGGCCGTTCCCCGGAGCCCCATGCCCCGCCCCGCGTCCTCGACGAGGCCGGCGAGCTCCCGCCCGGACAGCAGATGGGAGCGGGCCAGCAGATCGGCCAGCACATCCTCGTACGTCGACACACGACCTCCGCGGCTCTCCCCAGGGCGTCTCGCGGCGCGGTGGCGTGGAGCGGGCCCGTCCTTTCCCACGGGTGGGTCCCACGCTACGCAGGGTCTCCGGTGATCGCCTCCTCACGCCCCGTACGCCGACGCCACGGGCGGGTTCAGCCGGTGACGAACACTCTGCGTGTGGCCCGCCGGAGCACCCGTCGCAGGCCCCACATGGCCAGCCCGAGGAGCAGGCGGCGGGCGATGACCGGAGGTGTCCAGCGAGCGAGGGAACGACTCCTTCTGAAGGGGAGTTTCACGCGTACCTCCTGATGCCGGAAGCGGGCTCAAGGGCCGGTGCCGGAAGCGGCTTCAGGCGGCCTGCCGCCTGCGCCGGCGGGGAGGAGAGGTCTCGTATGCGTCCTCGTCCTCCTCTTCCTCGCCTTCCCCCCTCTTCCCCCTCTTCCTCTCCTTCCTCTCCTTCCTCATCCTCTGCCTCCTCGTCCTCCGCCGCCACGTCCTCGGGCTCGTCGGCGCAGCCGGAGCCGTCCTCGGACGCGTCGGCGCAGCCGGATTCCTCCTCGCCGGCCGACTCCTCTTCGTCGGCAGGCGGCGCCCACTCCCCGCGAGGACGGACCGCACCGGGCTGAACGGGCCGGTGAACGCGGCCCGTTCAGCCCCCGGCCTCAGTCCTTGGCACGGACCACCAGGCGGTAGAGGCCCAGGAGGATGAGGGAGCCGACGATGGCGGCGACCCAGGTCGATATCTCGAAGAATCCGTCGATGGAGTCGACCCCGAAGATGACCTTGCCGAGCCATCCTCCGAGGAGACCACCGGCGATACCGATGAGCGGTGTGACGATGCAGCCACCGGGGTCGCGGCCCGGCATCAGGAACTTCGCGATGATCCCGACGATCAGCCCCATCAGAATCCAGCCGATAATGCCCATGGCGTACGTTTCCTCTCCAAAGTGCCTGTGGCCATCCGTATGCCCGGCCGCCCCCTTCCGAATCAGGAAAGGGCGTGTTCGGACGTCGCGACGCGGAGGGCCTTCGGGCGAGAGGCAGGCATCCCTCACGACGTCCGGTAGTGGTCCCGGACCTCGGGGCGTGGCCGGAAGCCGGCCGAGATGTACGTGGCGACGGCGCCGAGATTGGAGCTCGGAGTGCAGACCAGGGCGGTCGACGAGCCCAGTTCCCGCAGCGCGGCCGCGGCGGCCAGACTGATCGCCTTGCCGTAGCCGTGACGGCGGTGCTCCCCGTGCACGCCCATCGGTTCGAGCAGCCCGGGCCTGCCGGGACCGGCCGACCACACCGTCACCGCCGCCACCGCGTCGCCCCGGTCGTCGTACGCGACGAGACACCGGGCGTCGGCGTACGGCGATCCTGCCGCCATCGCCCGCCAGCGCTCATGCGTGAACCGTGACCCGTCGAACGCCGCCCGGTGCACGGCGGCGTACACGTGCGCCCCCTCCGCCCCGACCGCCTCGATCCGCGTGCCCGGGTCGCTCACCGGCTCCGTGAGGTCGCGCCGCAGCGGCGTCCACGGCTCGTCGGCCTGCCATCCGTCCCCGGCCAGCAGATCCTGGATCAGCGCGTCCGCCGGTGATTCGATGTTCACCCTGCCCGCGGGAAGTACGCCACGGCCGGGGTCTGTCGCGTCTTCGAGCAGCCGCCGCGCCAACTCCTCGTCCCGCCGGACTTCCGGAGCGGTCGTCAGCCGCAGCAGATCGGGACCGTCCAGCAGCCCGACGGCGAGGATCCGTCCGCCCCTGCTCCACGTCCTGACCGCCGCGGCGGTCGCTTTCGCCCCCGACCGCCAGAACCAGCCCAGGTCCCCCGGGTGCAGGTGCGGCGGTGCCCCTTCGTACTGCCACTCCCGCAGCGCGCTCACGGCCCCGCTCAGCCCGTCGACTCCCGGCCTGCCCATCTCGATCGCCATGGCCCCGATCACACACCATCGCACTGCCGGTCCGCACCAGGTTTCCTGGGCGACTGTGAGGGCTCGTACGGAGCCGGCATCGACGCCGGCGCCGGGATGCCGACTCCGGGATGCCGGCGCCTGCCGGACGGCGGCTCGGTGACGACGCGGCTCTGTACGTGGCCGATCCGAGCGAGGAGCTGTTCCCGGACGACTTCGCTGCCCTGTCGACCCGGATCGACTTCCTGTCTTCGTCGTCGAGGCCCCGTCGTCGGCTGCCGGCCCCTGCCCGACCGGCCGGTCGGGCAGGGGCCCCTCGCGCCCGTCCGAGGCGCTGCCCTCAACGACGGGCCGTGCCGGGCTTCGTCGCGTACCAGCCGGTCTCGGTCCGTGGCGCTCAGCTCTCCGCGCGGGCGCGGTCGCGTCCGGGACGGCGCGTCAGCCGCCGCCGTTCGCGGGTGTGCCGGTCGAGCTCCTCCATGAGGCGGCGGCCCCGGTGCTCGGGGTCCAGTTCGTCGAGGACGCGATCGATCTCGGCGAGCAGGGCTCCGTAGAGCTGCCAGCGCTCGGGGTGCCGCAGCGCGAGGGCGAGCAGCAGGTCGGCTGCCCCGCCCCGGCAGGCGCGTGCGGCCCGCAGCTCGCCCGCGAGCCGTTCCTCCGCCGCCTCTGCGGCCTCGCTGCCCGGGGCCGTGACGAGCACGGCGAAGCTGACGAAGGCGTCGGCGGTGTGCTCGGCCGTCTCCTGCAGGGCGAGCGCGGTCGGACGGGGCAGCAGGTTCTCGCCCGCCCCCTCCTTCGCCAGGTCGGTCAGGGTGCGGGTGAGGACGCGCAGGACGACGGCGCAGATCTCCAGCGTGTCGAGCCCCGTGCGCAGCACGATGCGGTGCAGCAGGCCCTCCTTCACCCGCGGGTTGAACCGCAGGCTGTCCTCGGCCGTGCGCAGCGCGCCGTCCACGTCGGCCACGTCGTTGTCGAGCCGTCGTGCCTCGTGCAGCCGGGCCGCCGCCCGCTCGACGGGGGGAGCCCCGGCGAACTCCTCCGCCACGTCCAGCAGCAGCCTGCGCATCCGCCGGGCCAGGTCCTCGATCGACTCCCCCGCCGTGTCCACCCAGACGGGCGGGGCGAGCACCAGGTTGAAGAGCATCCCGACGACGGCGCCGATCAGGGTCTCCAGGACGCGGTCCCACGCGGTGTGCGCGACCTGGGTGACGCCGAGCACCAGCATCGCGCTGATCGCGACCTCCGGGATGAACTCCTCGACCTTCACGAGCCGCCCCACGAGGAGGGACGCGAGGATGATCAGAGCGAGGCTCCACCAGGAGAGTCCGACAAGGACGCTGAACGCGATGGCGATGAGCACGCCGACGACGACGGAGTTGACCCGGCGCAGACTCGTGGTGAGGGTCGAGTAGAGCGTGACCTGTACGACGAGGAGGGCGGTCAGCGGTGCGGTCAGCGGCGCCGCCTCGCTGCTGAGCCAGAGCGCCACGACGTACGAGAGGGTCGCCGCCGCCGTCGACCGTACCGTCTGCACGACGAACGGATCCCGCCTCAGGCGGGTCATCAGCTCGGCGTATCGGGCGCTCCGCCCGCTGCGCTGCGTCACGTGCTACCTCGCTTCGCTCACGGTGTCCCGCTCCACCCGAGCGTGCCACCCCTCCCCCCGCCGTCGGGCCCCGGCACACCGTGCTCCGCCCACTGCCCTCCGTACGGGGCTCACGCGCATGCGCCTGCCCAGCGGTTCGGAGCCCACGCCGGGCGCGCCCCGCTCACGAACAGGGGCGCGCGGCAGCCGCGAGGCCCTGACCGGGATCCGGGCCTGGCACGCCGCGGGCGCGAGACCCTTGCCGGGATCCGGGCCTGGCGGGCTGCGGCCGCAAGGTCCTTGACCGGGAACTCCGCCCGGCGCGCTCCGGCCGCGAGGTCAGCAGGATTCTTCCGCGAGCTCCTCGAACGCCTCTCTCGTCATCGTGCCTCGAAGGGTCAGCACCTCCCCGGCGGTCAGCTCCGCGAGCCGCCCGGCGTCGAACGTCACCGAGGCGTTGTAGACGTAGGAGTCATCAGGGTCGGCGAACGTCAGCTCGTACGAGTGGTCCGGTCGCAGGGTCTGTGGCCCCCGGGGCTCGGCTGCCCAGGCGGAGGGCGGGGCGAACAGGGGGAAGTCCGCGGCTCTGTTCAGTCCTGGGGCCTCCCAGCCGATCCAGGGCTGCTCCACCCCGGACGCCGCCGGGCCGGGGTCCCGCTCCTCGCCCGACGTCGCGGCGTCCTTCGTCACGGGGGCCGCGGTGCCCCGCAGCCACGGTCCCCGCACCCGGCCGTCGCCGTCGCACGACCTCAGCAGCGCGTGTGCGGTGCCCCGCTCGTCCGCGTACACCGCCACCAGCGGGCGGAGTTCCGGTGAGCACCCCGTCGCCGACAGCATGACCGCGCCGCTCAGCGCCGCAGCGGAGCAGAAGCGTGCCGCCCTGGCCGCCCGGACCCTCACCATGACGCCCCTGATCATCCTTCGTCCTCCTTCTCGTAACTGTCGAACCAGTGGGCGTCGAAGTAGCGTGCCGTGGAGAACGGGTGCTGACGGTCGGTGAGCATGCGGTAGACGAACTCGGCGGTCGTCCCGTCGAACCGCTGCCACGAGTCGGGGATGTCCTCCTTCGCGAGGATGGGCCACCGGTCGGGGTCCTCGCCCTCGGTGAGCCAGTAGAACTGGTCGGCCTGCTCGGAGCTCGCCCATTCCAGCAGCCCGCCGGGGGCCGGATACACCTCGTACGGCTCCCAGAGGCCGCTGCGGTGCGACGCGGCCCACTCGCCCAGCCACTCGGTGTTCAGGACGATGTCGTCGCTCCGGAAGGCGGCGCCGGGTACGCGCAGCTGGAGAAACCCGTCGAACGCGCCGTGCCCGAAGACCTCGGCCAGCCGCTTGTAGTCACCGGGCAGCGCGGTCCCGATGCGGGCCTCGACCTCCTCCCAGTCGACCGTACGCGCGGACGCCGTGTCCCATCCCGTGACGGCGACGACCCCGTCCACCCAGGACGTCACCTCCGCCAGGTCCGCCGCCGGGTCCTCCCGCTCCGCCACCAGCACCACGATCCGTACGCCGTCGTCGGAGCGGGCGGCGCCGCAGCCGATGAACCGGCCCGCGTACACCCATGCCCGCATCTCCACGATCCGGTCGCCGAACGGGGCCAGGAGCGGGAGCCCGGTCCTGGCGGTCACGGTCGGGTCGGCGTATCCGTCCATGGCGAGGTTGCGCGGTCGCCCGTACCGCCCGCTGAGCGCCTCCTGGAGCGCGGCGAGGTCGTTCTCGTCAGACGGTGCCAGGCATATGTGTCCCTCGGGGTGTCCTGGCTCGCCACAGTCCAGGTCACCGGTGCCGGGCCAGGTCAGCCGGTGGACAGCCTCGAGGAGTTCCTGTTCGTCCATGGCAGGTATTGAAGCGGATGCGACCGACATCGCCCCTGGCCGGCCGCCGCTCCACCGCTCCGCCACGAGCTCAGAAGTAGCTCAAGTCCCTTGCCCGGCCGGCCTCCGCCGGGCAACGTCGGCCCCACCATTGACCGATGGACCGGGGGAAACAGACATGATGACGAAGCAGACCTACCGTGCGGCGTGTGCCGTGGCCGCGCTTGCCGTGGGGGCGGTCGCCTGTACGGCCGACGGCGAACTGCCTGCCGACAGGGCGAAGAACGCGGCGGTCGCCGAGGCGTGCGAGAACGGCACGTACACCTGGTTCAACGTCGACGAGCGCGACGTGCTGACGGCCGTCGCCCCGAAGCAGACGCTCGGGGAGGGAGGCGGCACACTGACGCACAGGCCGACGCGGCTCCACACACCGCGCACCGCCGTCACCGTCGAGAAGGGACCACGGGTCGACACGGAGGCCGCACTCCGCTCCCTGGGTGTCCACATCGGGGACACGGACGCGGCCGACACCGAGGACTACGCGTTCGCGGACGTACGCCGGCCGGCACCACGTCTCGAGACGAGCACCACCAGCGTCCAGGGCGGCGGAACGTTCGTCGACTACGCGTTTGTACGGCAGGTCACCGGCGACTTCCGGTACACGTGCGGGAGCGGCGAGCCGGCCCGGGGCCGGGCGATCAGCTGGACCATCGACGGCTCGGGCGTCCTGGAATGCTCCGAGGTGAGCAAGGGCGTCACGGCAGAGGATCCCGCTCTGACAGCGGCCCGCATGTCCTGCGGCCCCGGCGCGCCGGCCGCGAGGACCGCCAAGGCCGTGAAGAGCTGAGGCGGGGAGGCGGGCACGCGACCTGGTCCCCCTGCGGCAGTCGGGGCGTGAGCGGCTCCGGTCGGTCAGGGCGCCTGGGGAGCGGGGGGTCCACCGCGCCGATGATCTTCGTCACGCGTTCGGCGGAGTCGACGGGCGGTGCCTCGGGCAGGGCGCGGAGCGTTCCGCTCCCTCCGGCCGGCTCGTGCGCTGATCGCTCCCTTGAGGGTTCCGTGCCGTTCGTGGACGTGCCACGGAGCGGCTGCTGTCAGGAACACGGCCGGCTGTCAAGGGGGCGTGACGCGATCAGCGCTGTCGGCCTCCCGCGCGCCTACAGGCCCGGGCCGTTGTAGGCGCCTCGGTGGGGCTTGGTGGTGGCGGACACCGGGTTCGCCCAGTAGTCGCGCCCTCCGTTGCCGGTGATCACGGAGCCGTTGTTCAGGGCGGGGGACGTGGACCGCAGCTTGTAGCCGTCGACGGAGTGGATCGTGTCGCCGCCGGTGCCCGGGCTCACGAAGTGCGGGTCGCCCGTGATGCCGTTGGCGGTGGGCCTCGGCACGCCCTGGAAGACGTTCCACAGCCAGCTGATCCCGGGCCCCGTGGGCAGTCGGGAGTCGGCGGTCCCCACCCAGATGTTGTTCTCGACGACGCTTTCCTCGGGCAGCGTGACGCTGAACTTCCGGTCCGTGCAGTAGAAGACGTTGTTGTACATGTGCAGCGCGGAACGGCCGGCGGTGACGCTGCTCATCCGGCAGTCGTTCTCGGAGATGTTGTAGCGGATGATCTGCCGGGCGCCGCCGATGGTGCCGCACCCGTCGCAGTCGAGGAAGAAGCCCCCGATGTTGTCGCGGCTGAAGTTGTACTGGATCGTGCAGGTGCCGGTGTTGCCCCAGTCGCAGTCGAACGCCTGACTGTCCGCCACGGACATCCGGGTGATGCCGTACACGGCGTTCTTCTGGATGGTCGGGTTGCGGTCGCCGAGCACCCATATGCCGGCGAAGTTTCCTCCGGAGAACGGGTAGACGCCGTTGCCGACGCCGGAGGCGTTGTTGTACTGGATCATCGGCGCGTCCGCGTAGCTCGCGATGATGCCGTCGCCGCCGACGTCCTTGATGACGTTGTGCTCGATCAGCACGCCCGCGCCCTTGACCGCCATGGAACCGACGCGGATCTTGAGGCCGCCGCCGCCCGTGTTGCTGACCTGGTTGTGGTGGACATGGACGTCGTTGAGGGTGGAGTTCGTGCCGCTCGCGCCGGTGACGATGCCGGCGGACTGGACGAAGTCCTCGGTGGTCGGGCTGTTCTTGTTCGTCTGGCCGGCCACGCGGTCGATGACGAGACCGCCGACGTCGAAGCCGCGGTGCGCCGTGCCGTCGGTGGCGGAGATCCGCAGACCGGTGCGGCGGGCGAGGGAGGCGGCGGGGTTGGTCAGTTCGAGGTCGCTGATGCGCCAGTGGTCCTGGTTGGTCAGGGAGACCACGTCGGGGGCGCCGTTCCCGTTGATCACGGGGAGGGCGCCCGTGCCGTAGCGGGTGAGGGTGATCGGGGCGGCGGCGGTGCCGCTGCCCTTGGGGGCGAGGGACCCGGTGCAGGTGGTGCCCGACGCGAAGGCGAGGGTGTCACCGGGGGCGTACGTCCTCGCGTTGGCCTGGGCGACGCTGTTGAAGGGCGCGGCCTGGCTGCCGTCGCCGGCGTCCGGTCGTGAACAGTCCACATGGGTGGTGGTCGCCGCGGCCGCGGCGGGGGCGCCGACGAGGGTCGCGCCGGCGGCGACCACGAGGGCGAGTGCGACCGTCCCGCCGCTCATCGCACGCCGTCCCGAGAATGCCCGAATGGCCATGACGCAACACCCTTCTGAAGGTCCGATGTCGCCAGAAGCTAGGTCCGGCCGATGATCGAGTCAACACATTGCTGTCGATTGATCGAATTTCGCTCAGAGGGGCAACGTCCGGTCAACTCTCCTCCATGGCGGGCCGGTTCGGGTCAGCCGCTGCCACGCTTCCGGCCCCGGACGGCAGGCGGTTCCCTCCGTGGTGCGGATACGGCCAACGGGAAGGACCCGCTCCGCCGGTGCGGGGCGGGAGGATCGAACAGGAGCGGGACCTGCGTCGCACCGTGGTCCGGGGGCACTCTCGTGCGCCCCTGTCGCACAAGCATCGCCCCGGTGTCACACCCTCGTCACACTCCCATCGTCGCCCCATCGCACTGGCCCGGCTCAGGATGGCCGGAAGGTGTCCGGTGCAACCCCCGCGCCCCGTAGCGCCGTTGATCACGCCTTCCTCACCTCACATACTGCGCTGACCAGCGGCGGGCGCCCGTGCGCCCGGCTGGAACCGACCACTCGACTTCGTCCCGAGCTCCTGGGGGAGACTTGCGCGCACACGTGCAGAGAGCACGCGCCTTCACCGTCACAGCGGCCACATCGGTGGCCCTGGTCGCGGGCATGACCGGCCCCGCGACATCGATCGCCGCGAACGCGACAATCGCACCGCACACGAACACACCGCACCTCACACGCTCCGGCGCCGACCAGCGGATCCGGCTCATCACGGGCGACCACGTGGTGGTCGGCGCCAAGGGCCGGGTGGTGGCCTTCGAGGCCGCCGAGGGCCGTGAGCAGATACCCGTACAGATACAGCGCGTCAAGGACCACACGCTGCTCGTGCCCAGCGACGCGCGGAGCCTGATCGCCGCCGGCAAGCTGGACCAGCGGCTCTTCGACCTCACCGAGCTCACCGATCCGCGTCTGCGCGCGAGCCACCGCGACGGGCTGAAGCTGATCGTGCAGTACGACGAGGGCGCCCGTGCCGCGCGAGCCGAGGTGCGTGCGGCCGGTGACACCCAGGTGCGGCGCACGTTCCCCACCATCGGCGCCGAGGCCATCCACACCTCGCAGGACGACGTGGCCAGGGTGTGGGAGGCGCTGACCGACCGGCAGCGGAGCGGCGCGCGCGCCACCGCCTCCGGCATCGGCAAGGTGTGGCTGGACGGTGTCCGCCGAGCGAGCCTGGACCGCAGCGTCCGGCAGATCGGCGCCGACAAGGCCTGGGAGTCCGGCTACGACGGAACGGGCGTCACGATCGCCGTCCTCGACACGGGCGTCGACAAGACCCACGACGACCTCAGGACCCAGGTCGTCGGCGAGAAGAACTTCTCCGGCTCCCCCGACACCGCGGACCGCGTCGGACACGGCACGCACGTCGCGTCGATCGCCGTCGGTACGGGTGCCAGGTCCGGCGGTGCGTACAAGGGCGTCGCACCCGGCGCCAAGGTCATCAGCGGGAAGGTCCTCGACGACCGGGGCTTCGGGGACGACTCCGCCGTCCTCGCGGGCATGGAGTGGGCCGCCGCCGAAGGCGCGGACGTGGTCAACCTCAGCCTCGGCGGCGGTGACAGCCCCGGCGTCGACCCGCTGGAAGAGGCGGTGAACACGCTGACCGCCGAGAAGGGCATCCTGTTCGCCGTCGCCGCGGGCAACGACGGGGAGTACGGCGAATCCTCGCTCGGCTCGCCGGGCAGCGCGGACGCCGCGCTGACCGTCGGCGCGGTCGACAAGGACGACAGGGTCGCGGCCTTCTCCAGCACCGGCCCGCGCGCCGGCGACGGTGCCGTCAAGCCGGACGTCACCGCGCCCGGCGTGGCCATCACCGCGGCGGCCGCCCCCGGCAGCGCGATCGACACCCAGCCCGGCACACCGCACCCGGCCCCCGGCTACCTGCAGATCGACGGCACCTCCATGGCCACCCCGCACGTGGCCGGCGCGGCGGCGATCCTCAAGCAGCGGCACCCGGACTGGAAGTCCACCGAGCTCAAGGGCGCGCTGATCGCATCCACCAAGGGGGGCGACCACACCGCCTTCCAGCAGGGCTCGGGCCGCGTCCAGGTCGACCGGGCACTGGCCCAGAGCGTGATCGCCGATCCGGTCTCGCTGACCTTCGGCGTGGCGCAGTGGCCCCACACCGACGACAAGCCCCTCACCCGGAAGGTCGGCTACCGCAACCTCGGGACCACCGACGTCACCCTCGATCTGTCGGTGACCACGCTCGGCCCCGCGGGCAAGCCCGCCCCGGCCGGGCTCTTCAGGCTCGGCACGACCCAGGTGACCGTGCCCGCCGGCGGCAGGGCCGAGGTCGACCTGGTCGCCGACACCGGCGTCGGCGACACCGACGGCACCTTCTCGGGGTACGTCACCGCCACCGGCGCCGGCCAGTCCGTCCGTACCGCCGCGGTCGTCGTCCGCGAGGCGGAGTCGTACGACCTCACGCTGCGGACCGTCGGCCGCGACGGCGAGGACGCCCAGCACTTCACCAACACCCTGACCGGCGTCGACGGCCCCGCCAGGGGATTCCAGACCCGCGTCGACAACGAGCCGGGCACCCACACGATCCGCGTGCCCAAGGGCTCGTACATCCTCGACACGGCCGTCTACGAGGACCCGTCGGACTACGCCAAGGGCACCGACTGGATCGCCCGGCCGAAGCTGGAGATCACGGGCGACACCACCATCACCCCCGACGCGCGCACCACGAAGCCGGTGGACCTCACCGTGCCCGGCATCGACAGGGCGGACTACGGCGGCTCGTACTACGAGGTCGCCACCGGCCTGGGCCGCGTCGGCAGCGGCTGGGTCCTCCACGGATTCACCGGCTTCCGCACCGCCCACACGGGTCCGGCCGTCACCGACGGCTCGCTCCTGCAGACCTGGGACGCGCACTTCATCAAGGACGCCACCACCCAGTACTCGGTGGCCTTCGGCGGTGGGACGGACCGGGTCGCGACCGGCTACACCCGGCACGTGAAGGCGGACGAGCTGGCCACGCTCAAGGTCGCCCTCGGCGCGTCCGCGCCCGGGAAGACCGCGCTCGCGTCCCCCTACGCCCAGCTGCCGGGGGCGCCGCAGGGCAACGCGTTCTCCGCGCCGCAGGCACTGCCGGGCACCCGCACCTTCCATGTCTCCACCGCTGACGGCGTGAAGTGGCTGACCCGGATCGAACAGTACGGCGAGCCCGACGCGTGGGGCTACCCGGAGTTCGAGGGAAGGTACGAGATGGTCCGGCCGAAGCGCTACGAGACGGGCAGGACGTACCGGGAGACCTTCAACACGGGTGTCTTCGGCCCGCTCCTGGGCGAGAACATGGGTGTCTTCCGCACCGCGCCCGACCCGGCCACCGGTGAGCAGCAGATCATCGGCTCCCTGCCGCTGCTCGCCGACGGCGCGGGCCACGCGGGTCTGACGAAGCACACCTCGGCCACGACGACGCTGTACCGCGACGGCGTCAAGATCGCCGAGAACGACGACCCGCTGACCGGCACGATGCCCTTCACGGTCGACTCGTCCGATGCCGAGTACCGGCTGACGGCCTCCGTGGAGCGCGAGGCGAAGGTCGCCGCCGCCTCCACCCGCGTCGAGACCGGCTTCACGTTCCGCTCGAAGCAGGTCGCGGCGACCACGGCGCTTCCGGTGTCCACGGTCCGCTTCACGGCCCCCGTGGACCTCGCCTCGCGCATCCCGGCGGGCATGCCCGTCCTGGTCCCGGTGACTGTGCAGGGCCCGGCGGCGGGGCGGAACCTGAAGTCGCTCGCCGTTTCCGTGAGCTACGACGACGGGAAGAGCTGGCAGCCCGTGAAGGTCCGGGACGGCAAGGTCTTCGTGAAGAGTCCGGCGAAGGACAGCGGCATCTCGTTCTCCGCCGAGGTCACGGACAGGCAGGGGAACACGTCGACGCTGAAGATCCACAACGCGTGGTACGGCAGGTGACGCGCGGTACGGCAGGTATCGCGTCATACGGCAGGTGACGCGGGGTACGGCACGTGTCGCGGGGTACGGCAGGTGACGTCGCTCCGGTGACGCGTCCCGCGTCACGACAATGTGCTGGAGGGCGTGCGAGAACGCCCTCCAGCACTGTCGTTCGCGTCAGGCGGTGGCGCTGGGGGTGGGGGTGGGGGTGGGCCAGGGGACGTCGGCTTCGACGGCGGCGGCGTAGTCGACGCCGGGGACGGAGAAGCCGTAAAGGCGGCGGACCTCCTCGCTGAACCAGTCGAGGTCCGCGAGTTCGGTGATGGACTCGCTGGTGGCGGTCGTCCAGCGTTCGGCGACGGCGTCCTGCACGGCGGGGTCGAGTTCCCACGTGTCGAGGCGGACCCGGCCCTCCTCGTCGAGGTCGAGGGGCCGGGCTCCGGTCAACTGGTCCCAAAGCTGCACCAGTTGGCCGACCGGGGCCACCATGGCGTCGCCGAGGACGCCGCGCAGCAGCCCGACGTACAGGGCGATGCCGGGGATGGCGGTGGACGACTGCGTGACGGCGGCGGCGTTGACCGAGGTCACGGCCCGGCCGCCCACGGTCTTTCCGAGGCGTTCGTCCAAGGTCCGCGCGGTGGCTTCGAGATGGGACTTCGCGACGCCGATGGTGCCCTGCCGGTAGATCGCCGCGGTGAGCGGTGAGCCGATGTACGACAGGGCGGCGGTGGTGAAGCCGTCGGCGAGCAGGGAACGGTCCGCCAGGAACGTGATCCACCGTTCCCAGTCGGTGCCGCCCATGACCGCCACGGTCTGCTCGATGTCGTCGCCCTCGGCAGGCGCGGTGGTGACCTCCTTCACCTCCGGGGCGCCGTTCTCGTCGAAGACGAGGGTCTTGGTGGTGTACGGCGAGCCGATCGGCCTGAGGACCGAGGCGTACACGTCGCCGGTGTCCGGGTCGGTGCGCCGGGGCGCGGCCACCGAGTAGATCAGGAAGTCGAGCCGTCCCCCGAACCGCTCGGCGAGGAGGGCGGCGACCTGCTCCTTCACCGTGTCGCTGAACGCGTCGCCGTTGATGAAGACCATGTCCCGGCCGTGCTGCCGGGCGAGCCGGGCGGTGGCGGCGGTGCGGTACCAGCCGGCCGTGCCGGTGCGCCGCGCCGGCGCCTTCTCGAAGCACACGCCGATGCCGCGGATGCCGACCCGGGCGAGGCCGGCGATCGTGGCGGCCAGGCCGTACCCGGCGGACGAACCGATGACGAGGGCCACCGGCCCGTCACCCTCGCCGGGGGCGACGGGGGCGGGGACGGCCTGCCACATCTCGTCCACCAGCTGTCGGCAGCCGCCGGGGTGGGAGTCGAGAAAGAGGAAGCCCCGGCTCTTGGGCGCGATGACACGTTCAGTCACGGTATGGGTCCCGGGTGTCGGCACGGACAGGAAGCGGCGGCCACCTCGGCCACCCCGTCCCACAAGTCTGCGGCCGTGGGGAGGCACATGGTGATCTTGACCGACACAACGATGTCCGGCCCGGCTTGGAGGGTTCCCACTGCTTCAGCGGGGCGGCCCTGGCCGCGCCACTGCCGTACGGGGGTGTCGGGGCGGCCACGAGCCCTTCGGCCTGCCCCGTTGCCGTACGGGGGTGTACGAGCCCTCCGGCCTCCCCCGTCACCGCCGTCCGCGCAGCCGCCCGAGCAGTCGGCGGGCCTGGTCGCGCTTGCGCGGGTCGGCGGCGGCACGCCGGGCCGACGCGATGGTCCGCCGTCCCTGCGGGCTGCTGGTGAACTGCCTGATGCGGGCGAGCAGTCCGGACATGGTTCCTCCTCGGAGCCGGGTCGTGTACCGGTCGCCTACCCCGGGATGCCGCGACAATGTCCGGGACAACACACCCGTACGCGACGCGCAGCGAGGAACCGGATGAACGACGCCTCTCCCTCCTCTCCCCTTTCTCCTTCGCCCGCCGCCCCTCCCTCCCCCGCGTTCCGCCTCCACCCCGGGGCACCCGACTCCCCGGTGATCCTCCACGTCCCGCACTCCTCCCGGACCGTACCCCCGGACGTGCGTGCCGGGATCACGCTCGACGACGCCGCCCTGGAGCGGGAGTTGGACCACATCACCGACTCCTTCACGGCGGAGATGGCCGCAGGGGCGGCCGAGGCCGCGCACCTCGCTCCCTGGCGTTTCGTCAACGGGCTCTCGCGTCTCGTCGTCGACCCGGAGCGGTTCCCCGACGAACGGGAGGAGATGCTGGCGGCGGGCATGGGCGCGGTCTACACCCGGACCACGCACCGCGAGGAGCTGCGCCCGGACGGATTCGACGGACACCCGTTGATCGAACGTTACTTCAGGCCCTACGCGCAGGCCGTCACGGACGCCGTCGCCGAGCGGCTGGCGACGGTCGGGCGGGTGGTGATCATCGACGTCCACTCGTATCCGACGAAGGCGTTGCCGTACGAGCTCCACGGCGACGGGCCGCGCCCGCCGGTCTGCCTGGGCACGGACCCGTTCCACCCGCCCGCGCCTCTGCTCGACGCGGCGCGGCGGGCGTTCGGCGGCTTCGGCGGCACGGAGATGGACACCCCGTTCGCCGGCACGTATGTGCCCCTGCGGTACTACGGGAAGACACCCGAGGTCACCGCGCTGATGGTCGAGATCCGGCGCGACCTCTACATGGAGGAGCCCGGCGGCCCCGCGGGCCCCGGCCTCGCACCACTGGCGGGCGCGCTGGCCGAGCTGGTCGCGTGGGCGTCCGTCTGACGGGAGGAGGGCTGTCGCGCGGGGCGCCCGCCGAGCGGAGACGCCCCGTCAGAGGCCGGTACGTGCGCGGGCACGGCGTCCGCCGGGGTGAATCCGCGACCGCTGTCAGTGGGTGATGCGAGACTCGGCCCCATGAAGCCCAATGACCCCAAGGACGACCTGCACCGCTACCTCACGTCGGCCCGCGACGCCATTGTCTGGAAGCTGGACGGACTGTCCGAGTACGACATACGCCGTCCCCTGACGCGGACCGGCACCAACCTCCTCGGCCTCGTCAAGCACCTCGCCTGCGTCGAGTTGGGGTACTTCGGCCCGACCTTCGGACGCCCGCACGAGGAGTCCCTCCCCTGGCACGACGAGGACGCCGAGCCCAACGCGGACATGTGGGCGACCGCCGACGAGTCGCGCGAGGACATCCTCGGCCTCTACGAGCGTGCCCGGGCCCACGCGGACGCGACGATCGAGGCGCTGCCGCTCGACGCGATGGGCCGCGTCGCATGGTGGGGCGACAACGGGGACGTGACGCTTCAGCGGATCATGCTGCACATGACGGCCGAGACGCACCGGCACGCGGGTCACGCCGACATCGTCCGCGAGCTGATCGACGGCAAGGTCGGCATGCGGGAGAGCAACAGCAACATGGCCGGCGGCGACGAGGCCGTGTACGAGGCCCACTGGAACCGCCTGGAGGCATCCGCCAAAGAGGCTCAGGCCAGGCAGGGCTGAGGTGAGGTGAGGGTCCCGGCGCCGAAGGCCGGTGCTGCGCGTCGCGAGCGCACCGGCCCTCGGCTCAGCCGTGGCCGCTTCCCCCCGGGCCGCCGGGGCTCGACGGCAGCCGTACTCACTCCTTCCTGAAGTGCTCGATCAGACGCGCGTAGCTGTCCTCGGCGTGGCCGTCCTGCACGGCCTCGTTCACGAGGCCGAGGGTGTACGCGGGGAGTTCGACGTCGATGTTCCGGTCTCCGCTCTCGCGGATCAGGTCCTCGATCGAGGGCAGGTGGTGCTGAAGCGCTCCGTACGGCGTGGCGTACTCACCACGGTCGATCTCGTCGGCGATCACGGGGAAGGACGCCAGGAGCGCGGCGACGGACGGCCCGGCGTCGTCCAGGAACCGCCGCATCTCGATGCCCTCGCTGGAGAGCAGTGCGGCCCCGTGGAGGAAGCCGTTGAGCGCGCCCCACATGGTGCCGTGCACGGCCATCCCGTACAGGGCCGGCACGCCCGCGTCGGCCGAGACCAGCGTGGCCCGGCCGCCGAGGAGCGCCAGCGCGGGACGGAAATCGCGGAACACGGCGTCGGATCCGCCGTAGAAGACCACCGTCTCCGCTGCCCCGATGCCCGGGGCGATCGTCATGATCTGCCCGTGCAGATACCGCGCGCCCTGGCCCCTGACCCACTCGGCCACGGCTCTGGCCTCCGCGGACGTCCCGTCCGTGAGGTTGAGCACGGAGCGGCCGGACAGCGCGTCGCCCGACGCTTCCAGCACCGCGCGGGCCGTCGCGTTGCCCTTCACACTGACGACCACGAGGGGACTGGCGGCGACGGCGTCGCGGACGGTCTCGGACCGATCGGCTCCCCTCGCGACCAGGGGGTCGGCGCGCTCCGGCGTACGGTTCCACACCGTGGTCGGGTGTCCGCCGTCCAGGAAGGCCCCGGCGAGCGCGGAGCCCATCTCGCCCAGGCCGATCACGGTCACGGCGGGCTTGGCATCGGTTCGTTCTGCGGCAGTGTTCATCAACATCTCTCTCCCCGGTCACGGTGGTCCGCCCCCGTCCTGGGAGCGCCACAGGTGCTGCACGAACCGTCACGCTAAAATCCGAACCGGAGTTGAGGTCAAGAACCCTCCGCGCGACAGGGGGCAAACCACCCTCCGCGCAAGGAAGTTGCGGGGCACTGCGATACGTTGATCACGTGACCGACATCGAATCGCGCATCGACACGTCCCGGCCGCACACCGCCCGGATATGGAACTACTGGACCGGCGGCAAGGACAACTATCCGGTCGACCGGGCGGCGGGCGACCAGATCCGGGAGCTGCATCCCGGGATCGGGGAGTACGCGAAGGCGGACCGGCTGTTCCTGGGGCGGGCGGTGCGGCACCTGGCCGAGCAGGAGGGCATCCGCCAGTTCCTCGACATCGGGACGGGCCTGCCGAGCGCCGACAACACCCACGAGGTCGCCCAGCGCGTCACCCCCGACGCACGGGTCGTGTACGTGGACAACGACCCGCTCGTCCTCGCGCACGCCCGCGCCCTGCTGGTCGGGACGCCCGAGGGCCGTACCGACTACCTGGACGCCGATCTGCGGGACGTCGACACGGTCCTGGCCGCGGCGGCGAAGACGCTCGACCTGTCGCAGCCCATCGCGCTCATGCTGCTCGGAGTCGTCATCTTCATCGAGGACGACGAGGAGTCGTACGCGGTCGTCCGACGGCTCATGGACGCGCTCGCACCCGGCAGCCACCTCGTCCTGTCCCACACGGTCACCCACCCCGACATGCCGGACGTCGACGCGGCGGTGGCGTTCTGGAACGAGCACGGCACCCCGAAGCTCACGCAGCGCACTCCCGCCGCCGTCGCACGCTACTTCGACGGCCTGGAGCTGCTGGAGCCCGGGGTGGTGTCCTGCTCCGCGTGGCGGCCGGAGACGCCGACGCCGGACGTCGCGATGTTCGCGGGCGTCGGCCGAAAGTAGGAGCGGGGCGGTGACGGGGCATCAGGCACCGCGGCTGGTGAGTCTCGGTGACGTCGGAGACGGCCCGCGGGTCCGCGCCTCCTCCCCGCGGGCGGCGCAGGGGGCACTCGGCGCTCAGGAGTGGTGCACGAGCGCGCCGCCCACATAGGTGCGCTCCACCACGGCCTCGGCGATCCCCTCCGGCGGTCCGGCGAGGATGTCGCGGTCGAGTACCACCAGGTCGGCCAGGTGGCCGGGGCGCAGACTGCCGGCGTCGTCGTGGCCGTTCACGTGCGCCGCACCGGCGGTGTACGCGGCCAGGGCCGTCAGCAGGTCGATGCGCTGATCGGGAAGGAACACCCGCTCGTCCTCGGACCCCGGCTCGCGCCGGTTCACCGCGACGTGGATGCCTTCCAGCGGGTTCGGGCTGGAGACGGGCCAGTCGCTGCCCGCCGCCAGGGTCGCCCCGGCCCGCAGCAGCGAACCGAACGGGTACTGCCAGGCCGCCCGCTCCGGACCGAGGAACGGGATCGTCAGCTCGTCCATCTGCGGCTCGTGCGCCGCCCACAGCGGCTGGATGTTGGCGATGGCGCCCAGTTCGGCGAAGCGGGGCAGGTCGGTGGGGTGCACGACCTGGAGGTGGGCGAGGTGGTGGCGGTTGCCGCGCCGCCCGTTGACCGCGATGGCCGCCTCGACCGCGTCCAGCGCCTCCCGCACGGCCCGGTCGCCGAGCGCGTGGAAGTGCACCTGGAAGCCGAGGGCGTCGAGCTCGGTGACGTGGCCGCGCAGCGCCTCGGGGTCGACGAAGCTGAGCCCGGTGTTGCCGGTCGCGCAGCCACAGCCGTCGAGGTACGGGGTGGTCATCGCGGCCGTGAAGTTCTCCGCGATTCCGTCCTGCATGATCTTGACCGAGCCCGCCCGGAACCGGCCGAAGCTCAACTCGTCGCGGCGCCCGACGAGTTCGGGGATCTGGTCGCCGCCCCGCTCCCGGTCCCACCACAGCGCCCCGGTCACTCGGGCGGTCAGCGAACCGTCCTCCGCCGCGGCCAGGTAGGCGTCGGAGGGGTCGGGCATGCCGTTGAACGAACCGAGCAGCGCGTCCTGCCAGCCTGTGATGCCCAGCGAGTGCAGCAGCTTCTGTGCCCGCAGCAGGCCCGCGATCCGGTCCTCCGGCGTACTCGGGGGCACGAGGCGGGACACCAGCCCGGTCGCACCCTCCTGGAGCATGCCGCTGGGGGCGCCGTTCGCCTCCCGCTCGATACGGCCGTCGGCCGGGTCCGGAGTGCCGGCGGTGATCCCGGCCAGTTCCAGGGCCCGCGAGTTCGCCCAGGCGCCGTGGTGGTCCCGGTTCGCGAGCAGCACGGGACGGTCCGGCACGACCGAGTCGAGCAGATGCCGGGTCGGCAGGCCGCCGGCGAAGCTCTCCATCGACCAGCCGCCGCCGGTGATCCACTCCCGGTCCGGGTGCGCCTCGGCGAAGGAGCGGATCCGTTCCAGACACGCCTCGGCGTCGACGACCTGACTGAGGTCGCACGCGGCGAGCTCGCTCCCGCCGCCCACCGCGTGGATGTGCGCGTCCTGGAAACCCGGCAGCAGCAGCTTGCCCGTCAGATCCACGACCTCCGTCCGGGGACCGATCAGCTCGCGCACCTCGTCATGACCGACGGCCGTGATCCGCTCGCCGGTGACCGCGAGTGAACTCGCCCGTGTCCTGGCCGCGTCCATGGTGAGGACGGGTCCCCGGGTGAAGACCAGATCGGCGTGGGGCATGGGGCGGCTCCCTTGCGTGCGGCGCGCCGGACGGGCGCGGGACGACGGACAGGGCGCCATGGAAGCCCGTCTGCCGTTCACACGTCAATGGCGTTGACGTAAGGCCTTTACCGGGGTGTTCGGGACCCCTGAGCCGGTCGGCGACGCACCTACGCCCTGTCGGTACGGAGAGCGGGACGCCACCCAGGAGCCAGCAGGAATCCGATGCCGTGCCGCCCTTTTCCGGTCCCTTCGTCAATGCTCCTGAACGGCGGGTTCTTGGACGTCATGGAGGGTTCTACGCGCGTCGGAATCCGTGCCGGTATATCGAAAAACACCACTCGGAATCGTCCCGATTGGAGATACGGCCACAACCTTTCGGCGGGGGGCGAAATATGCCCCGGGCCAGGAGAGAATTCCGGGCGCACCGTCCAAAAAGAACATGAGGAAAGATCCGTGCGACCAAGACTCTTCGGCATGACCGCCTCCGTGGCCGCATTCGGACTGCTGGGCTCTCTCGTCACCGCCTGCGGCTCGTCCGGGAGCGGCGGGACGACGCTGCGCCTGGTGGTCCCCGAGTACGGCGACACCCCGGCGACCAGCTCCAAGCCGTACTGGGACAGGCTGACCGCGGCCTTCGCCGCCGCTCACCCCGGGAAGAGGGTCGACGTGACGATCCACCCGTGGGCCGACGTCGACCGCGAGGTCACGCGCATGGTCCGGGAGGACAATGCCCCGGACGTGGCCCTGATGGGCGCGTACTCCGATTTCGCGGCGCAGGGGCGTCTCTATGCCGCGAGTGAGGTGATGTCGATCCGGACGGAGGCGAACTTCCTGCCGCCCCTCGCGAAGGCGGGATCGGTCGATGGCACCCTCTATGGTTTTCCGTTCGTGGCAAGCAGCCGACTGCTCTTCTACAACAAGGAGCTGTTCGAGGAGGCGGGGGCGAAGCCACCGAAGACCTGGTCGGACCTGAAGGAGGCGGCCACGGCGCTGAAGGAGGAGGGCGTGCTCTACCCGTACGCGCTGCCGCTCGGCCCCGAGGAGGCTCACGCGGAAGCCCTGATCTGGGAGCTGAGCAACGGCGGCGGGTACACCGACGAGCGCGGCGACTACAGCCTCGCGTCCGAAGAGAACACGGAGACGTTCCGCTGGATCAAGGACAACCTGGTCTCGCCGGCGCTGACCGGCCCGGTCCCGCCGGCCGAACTCAACCGGAAGGACGCCTTCGCCGCCTTCCTGCGCGGCGACGTCGGCATGGTCAACGGCTATCCCTCCCTCCTGCACGAGGCACGGGAGAAGGGCATGAAGGTCAACACGTTGAGCATGCCGGTGTCGGACACCCTGGACGACACGGCGACCCCGCCGGCGGCGGGTGTCGCCGACTGGATGATGGCCTTCAAGCACGACGGCAACCGTGAACTGGTGGGCTCCTTCCTGAACTTCGTCTATGAGGACAAGAACCTCAACGAGTTCGCCGGGCGCTACCACCTGCTGCCGTCGACGGTGTCCGCCACCCAGGCGTCCCAGGACGCGGCGGCGGACCCCAGCGCCGAACAGTTCCTGATCGCACTGCGCGGCGCCCGCCTCTACCCGGTCAACGAACCGTCGTGGCTGCGGGTCAGCGACACCCTCAAGCGGAACATCGGCAAGGCCGTGGCGCCGTCCGCCGACCCGGAGATCGTGCTGGAACACATCGCCGAGCAGGCGCGGGAGATGGCACAGGAGAGGTAGCGCGACCGGGCACCGGCCTGCTTGTCCTTGACCTTGCCCCAGTGCGCGCCGAGCGCCTCCATCGCCTCGCCGTGCCCCGACGACAGCAGACGCTGCACGCGGTTGTTGGCGAGCTGTCCGTCATCGGCGAGGTCGTCCGCGAACTCCCGCAGCGCGCCCGCCATCTCCCGGTAGGCGTCCTCGTCCACGTTGGGCCAGTCGACCCATGACGGCCCGTACGGACCGCCCGCGGGCCCCGGCCGTCCCTGAGCCACATGCTCGTGGTCCTGGGGGTGCCGTGGATGGCGTACTGTTGGGTCTACCGACGCGGGGTGGAGCAGCTCGGTAGCTCGCTGGGCTCATAACCCAGAGGTCGCAGGTTCAAATCCTGTCCCCGCTACTGAAGTGACATGAGGCCCGGATCCTGTGGATCCGGGCCTCATGCGTGTCTTCGCCGGCCCCAGGCCGCCCGTTCACCGGCTCAGGCCGGTGCGGGCAGGTGGATCGAGGCGAGTTTGGCCGGGTCGACGACGATGTGGATGCCGGTGATCCGGCTCGCGGTGACGCTGAAGGCGATGACGGAGAGAGGGGTTCCGTCGGGACGCCAGGACATGTGGCCGGGGACGCCGTTGAGCAGCACGGGGCGGTGGCGGGCGACCTCGCCGGAGAACATGCGGGCGCCGGCGGCGACCTTGGTGGCGCCGAGGGTGACGACCACGCCGGCGGCGGTGTCGACGGTCAGCCGCACGTCCGGGTCGAGGACACGCAGAAGCCCTTCGAAGTCACCGCGGCGAGCGGCCGCGCTGAAAGCCTCGACGACCTGTTGGTGCTCGCGGCCGGGTCCCGCCGGGCGGTCCGTGGCTCGGACCTTCCGGCGGGCACGGCTGGCGATCATCTTGGTGGCGTCGGCTGATTTGCCCAGGACCTGCGCGATTTCGCGGAACGGGACCGCGAACATGTCGTGCAGGACGAACGCCAGGCGTTCGCTCGGGGTGAGCGAGTCGAGCACGACGAGCAGGGCGAGGCCGACCGAATCGGCCAGCGCCACCTGCTCGTCGGGCGCGGGGGCGTCGACGGGCGTCACCACGAGCTCGGCGGACTCGTGCCCGTAGGCGGTTTCGGGGTGGGCCCGGCGGGATCTCAGGAGGTCGAAGCTGATTCGGCCGACCACGGTGGTCAGCCAGCCGGCCAGGTTGTCGATGGTCTCCGCGTCCTGGCGGGCGAGGCGCATCCAGGCCTCCTGGACCACATCGTCGGCGTCGGCGTGCGAGCCCAGCACGCGGTACGCGACGGCGCGCAGCCGATCGCGCTGGGCTTCGAACGTCTCGGCCACGAGGTCGGACGGGTGTGCAGTCATGGCTTGCGCTGCTGACGGAGCGAGATCCGGTTGCCGTCCGGGTCCACCGCTTCGACGCGGACCCCGAAGGGATAGTCCACGGGTTCGGGCTCCTCGAAGCTGACGCCTCGTCGGCGCATGATCTCGAAATCCTTTCGCAGGTCCTCGGATTCGAGGATGAGCGGACCAGGCGCGCCCGCGCCGCCCGGCTGTCCCGCGGCCGCCGGGTGCGACCACAGGATGATCTGCACCGGGCTGTCGGAAACGCCGACGGTGAGGAAACGCCCGTCGGGCCCCGGGAAGTCGAGCCGCTTCTCCAGGCCGAGTCCCTCGGTGTAGAACTCCAGGGCACGGTCCTGGTCAGTGACGTAGATCGTCACGTACATGATGCCGGTCAGCAAGCTGTTCTCGATTCACTCGTAGGAGTGACGCCTGCTCGTATGCGGTCGTCACACCTATGACGCGTGCGGACCGGAGGAGGTAACAAGGGAGGTCGGTCACCCAGACCTCCTGCCGGACTTCCGCACCAGCGGCCCCCAGACTTCCCCGTCCGCGGCCTCCGCCCCGCGGGTCCCGGATCTCGTCCGACGTCGTCCTGCCCAGCCGGGTGGTCGGTCTCGTCAGGTGCCGAGGGGACGTACCTACGCGCCGGTGGGCCCGCTCGGCGTCGGGTTGCCGGTGCGCGCCAGTGATGGGTCCATGGAACCGTCACCAGGGAACGGGGTTGCGGATGGGTATCGACGTGACGGTGGAGCGGGTGCTCCCGCTGCCGCGCGAGCGGGTGGCGACGTATGCCATGGACTGGCGCCACGATGCCGAGTGGACCCAGGGCATCCGGACGGCGGAGCTGACGCGGCCGGCGGACACGGGCGGTTTCGGGGTCGGGGCGGAGGTGACGCGGACGGCGTACTTCCTGGGCAAGCGGATCGACTACGTGCTGCGGGTCGCCGCGTACGAGCCCCCGATTCTGCTGGACATGGTCTCGGTCGCCGGCCCGATGCCGATGCACGTGACCTACACCTTCGAGCAGCTCCCGGACGGCGGCACGCTCGCACGGATCCGCGTGCGCGGCGATGCCTCCGGCCCCTACCGGCTGGCGGAACCGATGATGGGGCGCAAGGTGCGCGCGTCGCTGGTCAAGGATCTCCAGGATCTTCACCGTCAGGTGAGCGGCCTCCGGGAAGGGTGAGGGCGGCCATGACGTTCGACGAAGGACTGGCGGAACGCGTCCGGGCGCGGCTGGGTACGGAGCCCGAGTAGCCCTGTCCATGGCGGGCGCCTTCGCTCGCCAACTCCCCGTGCAGCACAGCTGCTTGACGCCATATCACCTCCCCCTCACACCTGCGGAAATCTTGACCGTCGCGAATGTTACCGGTAACAATCAACGTCGCCGGACAGCAGCAAGCGGTTTCGGCCCCCACCTTCATCCGGAGGCGACGTGAGCCGACCGACCACTCGTACCTCTCGCACTTCTCGCACTTCTCGCACATCTCGCACCGCGCGGAACCGCGTCACCGCCGAGGGCGCCGCCTTCAACCGGGCCGCCGTGGTCGCCTCGTGTGTCGGGTTCGTCCTCATCGGCGCGCTGCAGGCGCTCTACGGACCCGCGATCCCGGCGCTGCGCGACGAGTTCGACCTGTCGCCCTCGACGGCGGGGCTCGGCCTGAGCGCCCACTTCGTCGGCGGCGTGGCCGGGGTGCTCCTGTTCGACCGGCTCTACGGCCGGATCGGCAACCGGAAGATCCTCGGCAGCTCCTATCTGTTGATGGCGGTCGGTGCCGTCGGGTTCGCGCTCGCCCCGAACTGGCCGTCGGCCCTGGTGATGGCCCTGCTCGCGGGGCTCGGCTTCGGCGGCATCGACTACGGCCTCAACCAGTTGTTCGCCGTCGGCTTCGGGCGCCGCTCGGCGGCCATGCTGAACATCCTCAACGCGCACTTCGGCATCGGCGCGATTCTCGGCCCGGCCGTGATCGGCGCGGTCGGCGCCGATCACTACCCGGCGGTGTTCCTCGCGTTCGCCGCCGCCAACCTGCCCCTGCTGCTGTGCCTCCGTGGCGTCCGTGACCACGTGCCGGCCCCCCTCTCCGACGAGGAGTTCCCCGAAGGGACGGCGGTGCTGCGGCGCAGCCTGGCGTCGGTGCTCACCATGTTCGTCACCCTGTACGTGCTGCACGTGGCCGTCGAGGCGGGTGTCGGCGGCTGGGAGCCGACCCATCTGGAGACCGTGGGCTACGGTGCCGGGGCGGCCGCGACCGCCACGTCGGTGTACTGGCTGATGATGACGGCGGGCCGGTTCCTCGTGGCACCGCTCGCGCTGCGCTTCTCGGCACAGGCCATCATCACCGTCTCCTGCGCGGGCATGACGCTGTGCCTTCTCCTCGCCGCCGTGCCGGGCCTGGCCCCGTACGCGTACGGGGGCGTCGGCCTGTTCATCGCGCCGATCTTCCCGACCGGGCTGCCCTGGCTGAACCGTGCCGCCCCGCGCGCCCGCAGGGCCGGGGCCCTGGTCATCGCCGCGTCCATGGTCGGCGGCGTCGTGGCCGGACCCACGCTCGGGTGGGCCATCGAGTGGTCCGGCGTCCGGGCGGTACCGCTGCTCCTGTGCGTCGTCTCGGCGCTGTGTCTGGCCGCTACGCTCTGGCTGACCCGCGCCACCAGGACCCGCTGACTCCCGGATCCGTTGGCCCTCGGATCCGTTGACCCCCGGATCCGTTGACCCCAGGATCCATTGACCCCCGGATCCGTTGACCCCAGGCCGCGCCGGTCCCCCGGCCCGCCGGTCCGCCCCGCCGGTCCCCCTGGGCGATCGACACGGCGTAACGCCAATGCGAGGTAGGCCCGGTGCCGGAGCGCGTCGGCCACCCGGCCATTCCGACCACCCCGCACCACCTATGCTGTCACCACAACAGAGCACCTCCCCGGCAAGGCCGAAAGCGCGAAGGACTCCTCCGCCATGACCCGAAGCCCCGCCGACGGCACGGCGTCCGCCAAGGGGCGCAGCCGCCGCAGCTTCGCGGGGACCCGGCCCGTGATGGGCGACGTGGCCAGACTGGCGGGCGTGTCCAAGCAGACGGTGTCCCGTGTGCTCAATGACCACCCGGCGGTCCGGCCCGCGACCCGCGAGGCCGTCCTGTCCGCCATGCGCGCCCTCGGCTACCGGCCCAGCCGCAGTGCCCGCTCACTGGCCAGTGGCCGCACCCGGATGCTCGGCGTGATCTCCTTCGACGCGGCCCGCTTCGGCCCCGCCTCCATCCTCACCGCGATCAACTCCGCTGCCCAGGAAGCCGGTTACCTCGTCAGCTCCATCGCCCTCGACACCGCCGGCCGGGACACGATGCTGCGCGCCGTCGACCGGCTCAGCGCGGAGAGCGCCGACGGCGTCATCGCCATCGCCCCGCAGGAACGCGTCGGCAGGGCGCTGGCACAGGCCGGGATCGACACCCCCCTGGTAGTCGTGGAGAACGACCTCGGCGACGGCACCCCCTGGGTCGCCGCGGACTCCCGAGCCGGCGCCCGCACGGCCACCGAACACCTGCTGCGGCTCGGCCACCGCACGGTCCACCACATCGCGGGCCCGGTCGGCTGGACATCCGCCGACCGCCGCGTGGAGAGCTGGCGGCAGACGCTCGACGACGCGGGGGCGCCCGTTCCCGATCCGCTCTTCGGCGACTGGAGCGCCGATTCCGGCTACGCCCTCGGCCGCACCCTTGCCCACGACCCGGACGTCACCGCCGTCTTCGCCTCCAACGACCAGATGGCCCTCGGGGTGCTGCGCGCCTTCCACGAGGCCGGGCGCCGCATCCCCGACGACGTCAGTGTCGTCGGCTACGACGACATCCCCGAGGCCGCGCACATGCTCCCGCCGCTGACCACGGTGCGAACCGCCTTCCCCGAGATCGGCCACCAGGCCCTGCGGCTGCTCCTCGACCGCATCGACGGCACCACCGAAGCACCCTTCTCCTCCGTCGTCCCCGTCGAACTCGTCGTCCGGCGCAGCGCCACACGCCCGGCGGGCACGCCTCACCGCGTCGCCGGGCGCCCGACAGGGCCGGAGTCCGCCGGAGAGAACAGGAAGGGGCCGGACCCGAAGGTCTGACCCCCGACCTGGCGTCCTGCCTTGAGCTGACGATGCGATGTGCTCTGGAGACCGGCATTCTCGGTAGCGTGATCATCGCTGCATGGAGTGTCCATGTGTCCGGCTGGTCCCTGTGAGGGCTTCCGGCGGAAAGGTGATGAGGCTGCGATGAGTGAACTGACGAAGCCCGAAGTCAACGTTCCGGAGGGTGATGCTCCCACCGAGCTGACCATCCGAGACCTGGTCGTCGGGGACGGGGCCGAGGCGAAGCCGGGCATGGTCGTCAGGGTCCACTATGTCGGGGTCACGTTCGAGTCGGGGAAGGAATTCGATGCCTCCTGGGACCGGGGCCAGCCTTTCAAGTTCGCGCTGGGCGGCGGCAGGGTCATCAAGGGCTGGGACCGGGGCGTGAGGGGAATGAAGGTGGGTGGCCGGCGCGAGATCATCGTTCCCCCGTCTCTCGGCTACGGCAAGCAGTCACCCTCACCGTTGATCCCGGCGGGTTCGACACTGGTCTTCGTGGTGGACCTGCTCTCCGTCTGAGGCCCAGGGGGCCGTCGTGCCGGTACTCGCTCTTTCGACCGAGGCGTTGGAAGAGCGCGTGCGGCGGCGGGGCAGTACACAGCTCCCTTCCCCCTCGTCGATGTCCGGGCCGTCGTCCCGGATATCGACGGGTTATCCGATGTGATCACCCTCGCCGCTACAGTTCTGCCATGACGACCGCACCTCACCGCAGGTTCCCGGCCGACATCAGCCGAACCGGAGCCGAGTTCGACGGGACGTTCGAGGGCGCGCCCCCGCAGAGCCCCGATGTCCCGAAGCTCGCGCTCCGGGCAGATGTCCGGGCCGCGCACATCGGCGTCGTACAGGCGGCACGTTGAGCGAGGAACCCGTCCTCATCCGGAGCACGTGGGGGACCAGCCGGTACGTCTACAACCACCGCAACCCCGTTGGTCTCGCACTCATCGTCCTCACGCCGCTCATCGCGCTCGGCGTGCTGTTCGGCATGCGGGCCGAGTCGACGTGGAGCGAGGGCGAGCTCCGCGACGCCGTCGGCAAGGGCGTCCAGGACCTGGATGGCAAGCAGCACTACACGAGCCTGGAGGGCAACCACGGCTCCCTGATCGCGGAGGCGATCCGGGAGAGCGGCATCGGGCCGGGTCTTGGCGTCGACACGCGTGAGGAGGAGGGTGGAGGCTACACCGTCAGCACCGAGGACACCGAGGCGGAGTACTGCGTCCACGTCACGCTGACCCTGGACGACCAGCCCCCCGTGGTCTTCCCGGGGGCCGCCGACCGGCCGGCCCCCGGCCCGGACATGCTCGCCTTCTACGTGTCCCGGGCGACCTTCAGCGAGGGTTCCTGCCGCTGACGGCGGTGATCTTTCTGAAGCCCTGCTGCGGGCGATGGCGCGCAGACCGTCGCTGGAGCCGCCTGCTGCCGGGGGGCGGCGGCGGTCCGCTTCCCAGGTGGGGAACAGAACCCCGCCGGCTGCTGTGCTCCGGTGCCAGGGAGCGGCGGTGTGGTGGTAGGAGGTCAGCAACGGACCTCACAGCTTGCATACTCGGCAATGACAGGTTCTTGACGGGCAGTCGAGGCGCCGCCGGATTGCCGGTGCCCGGCATGCACAGCCGCTGCGATCCGGAAGAGTCTGGCCACGGAGTCACAGGGGATCGCCGTATCATTGCATGGGCTAAATGTTGACGGGCGGCCTCGCCAGGTCCGACGCGCGGGATGGTGGTCCGGCGGGCGGCGAGGAACGCCGCCACCACAGGAATCCGTCGGGAGTGCCTTGTCCAACCAGCAGCCGGCCGAAGCGCGCGCGCTGACGCTCCTTCCGTATGTCGTCATGGCGGTCACCGCCGTGGCCGACGTCATCGCAGGACCGGCCGTGGGGCTTCTGCCGTTGGTGGCGGTGGGGCCCGCGTTCGCCGGACTCACCGGCGGACCGCGCCGTACCGCGGTGATCGGCGCGCTCGCCCTTGCCCTCTGTCTCGCTCTCGGCTGGTACGACGGCCTGTTTCCCGGGCGGCGCGGAACGACGGCTCTCGTCTCGGTGGCCGGCGTCACCGCCGCCGGCCTTCTCGCCGCGGTCATGCGCCGACGGCGCGAGGCGGAACTGGCCAGTGTCCGCTCGATCGCGGAAGTGGCTCAGCGGGTTCTGCTGCGCCCCGTCCCCCGTACGGCAGGGGAGCTGAGCGCCGCGGTCTCGTACACCGCCGCCGTCGCCGAAGCCAGGATCGGCGGGGACCTGTACGAGGTGGTCACGTCGCCCGGTGGAGTGCGCGTCATCGTCGGCGACGTCCAGGGCAAGGGGCTCGACGCGGTCGAGACGGCGGCCGACGTCCTCGGGGCCTTCCGGGAAGCCGCCCACGACGAGCCGGACCTCACGGGCGTCAGCCTCCGGCTGGAGAGAGCGATGGACCGGGCCCTTGGTGGTGAACGGTTCGTCACCGCGGTGATCGCCGAGATACGGGAGGACCGGACCATGTCCCTGCTCAACTACGGCCACCCGTCTCCCCTGCTCGTCCATGCCGATGGCACGGCCCGGTTCCTCGACCCCGGAAAGCGAGCTCTGCCCCTCGGGCTGGGCCTCCATGGAACGAAGAGCCCCGAGCCCCTCAGGGCGGAGTTCCATCCAGGCGACCAGCTCTTGCTGTACACGGACGGCGTCACCGAAGCCCGGGACAGCCAGGGGACGTTCTATCCCCTCACTTCCCGGCTGCACCTGCTGAAGGCCGGCAGTCCCGAGCTGGCCCTGGACGCCCTCCATGGGGATGTCGTCGCGCACACCGGCGGCCCGCTCGGGGACGACGCCGCCATGCTGCTGCTGCGCTACCACGCTCACGCCGAACCGAGCTGAGGGGCCGCCTCACGCCCGCGCCCTGACGCGGTACAAAGGTTCGTATGCGAGAGAACGACGAGGCCGAACCGGACCAGGACGACATCGAGGCCGTGACGCGTGCCGTGCTGACGGCATCGCGGCTGCTGGTCGCGGTCTCGGCACGGTCGCTCGCGACGGTCGAGGAGAGCATCACACTGCCCCAGTTCCGGATGCTGGTCGTGCTGTCCACCCATGGCCCCTCCAAGCTGGTGGCACTGGCGGACCATCTCGGCGTACAGCCGTCCACCGCCATGCGGATGGTGGATCGGCTGATCGCCTCGGGTCTGATGAGCCGTCGGACGAATCCGAGCAACCGTCGGGAGACGGAGTTGAGCCTCACCGAGGAAGGCAGCCGCGTGGTCCAGGACGTGACCTCCCGGCGACGGGAGGAGATCACGTCCATTCTGCGGCGCCTCGAACCCGGCCGGCGGAGCGCCCTGGTGGACGCGCTCGACGCGTTCAACTCGGCGGGAAGGGAGCCGGCCATCGATGAAGGCATCGCGCATCCTCATCCTCTGGGCTGGAGCGATCCCGTCGAGGGAATGCGGTAGGACCGTACGACCGCGAGAAAGCACAGCGTCGCGAAGGCGAGAAGAACGGTGAGGGCCTCGGCGCAGGCGCGCACCAGAGCGCCGGGCCCGGCGACCCCGCGGGGCGCCACCCTGCCCGCCGGGTCGTAGACCATCCCGATCAGATCTCCGGGCGCAACCCTCGACCCGCACCCTCTCCACAGTCTCGCGTCCATGGGAGCACCGTCCCGCCGTCGGACGGTGCAGTAATACGCGGGGCTCCCCGTCGGTTCGCGCGCCACCGCCGCCACGACCACCTCCTGCGTGCGCCCCACCCCGGTGAGCAACGCTTCCGCGACCAGCCGCGGGACCTCCGGAGCAAGGAGGAGCCCGAGCGCCACCACGCCCGCGATCAGTGCGTGGCCCGCGCGGACGACCAGGAGATAGAGCACGACGGCGGCCACCGATACCGCGACGGCGGCCACGGATTGACGCGGTGACATGCCGCCGAGGGCAGCTCCGGTGCCTGCCGCGAGCGGCAGAACCACGCCCACACAGGCGACGACGAGCCCTTCGCCCACGAGCCAGAGCGGCGGGCGGCCCCGGTACGAGGCCGCGCCCAGGAGTCTGTCCGCCAGCAGGTGTCTCGCCTTCACATTTAGACTATGCAATGTTTCATTGACGCTCAGTAACACCGCCCGCCCACCTGTTACCGAACCGAAGCCGCCAGGCAACCATCGTCGCGCCAGGGAGATCCCTCCATGCGTCCCGCACCTCGCCGTCCGCGCCGCCCGTCCGGATGGAGACGCCACCTGGCCCGGCTGCCGATCCACCTCTACCGCGGCGGGCTCGGCCCTCTCTTCGGAGGACGGCTCCTGCTCCTCATCCACACGGGCCGGAAATCCGGCCGGTCACGCGAGGTGGTCCTGGAGGTGGTCCGCCACGGGCCAGGCGGATGGACCGTGGCCTCCGGTTTCGGACCGGACGCCCAGTGGTACCGGAACCTCCGCCGCACCCCCGCAGCGACGATCCAGTTCGGCCGCCGCTATCACGCGGTCGTCGCGGAATTCCTGCCCCCGGAGGAGGGAGGCCTGATCATGGTCGAGTACGCCCGCCGGCACCCTCGGGCCGCCCGGGCGCTGTGCCGTTTCATGGGCTTCACGGCCGACGGCTCGGAGGCCAGCTATCGCGCGGCAGGCGAGCGGATCCCCTTCGTCCGGCTGGAGGCCACCGACCGCTGACACCGCTCTGGGCAGGGCGAGCCCGGCATGATCCAAAAGACAGGCCCTAGCTCGCCTCGTGCCCCGTGGCGGAGCCCGGCGTGGCGCCGGGGTCGTGGCCTGTGACGGCGCGGGCGTACGAGGACAGGGCGGCGATCACCTCTGCGCGGGTGCGCCGCCCGGCCAGGACCTCCATCTGGTAGCCGTCCTCCATGGCCACGAAGTTGGCGGCGATCAGCCGCGGCGGGTCCTGGAGGACGAAGTGCCCCTGGGCCCGGCCGAGGGTGAGGATCTCGGCGTAGACCGCGATCTGGCGTTCCGTCAGGGAGCTGTCGAGGGCGGCTGCCTTGACGTCGCGCAGGAACTGCTCGCCCTGATGCGTCGTCGTGCGCTCTCGCCCACCGAGCTGATGCGGCACACGCTCGACCGCATCGCCAAGCACGACGGCTCCCTCAACTCCGTGGTCCGCCTCGACGCCGAGCGAGCCCTGACCGAAGCCGCCACCACCACCGAGCGCATCGCCCGCGCCGACACGGGCTCGGCCCGCTCGCCGGGCTCCCGATCCTGGTCAAGGACAACGAGGACGCCACCGGCTTTCCCACCAGCCACGGCACCCGCGCCTTCCGCGACAACCCGCCCGCCACCCGCGACACGACCCACATCAGCCGACTCCGCGCGGCCGGCGCCCTCGTCATCGGCAAGACCAACATGCCTCCCATGGGCGCGGGCATCCACACCACGAACGACGCCTTCGGCACCTCCCGCAACCCCTGGAACACCGCCACATCCCCGGGCGGCTCCAGCGGCGGATCCGCCGCCGCGGTCGCCGCGGGATTCGTCGCGCTCGCCACCGCAGGCGACGGTGGCGGCTCCACCCGCATCCCCGCCGCCCTGTGCGGAACCGTCGGCCTCAAGCCGAGCCGGGGCCGCATCCCCCAAGGCCCGTCCCGCACCACCAGCCGGCCGCGGCACACCGTCCTCGGCGCCGCGACCCGTACGATCCGGGACACAGCCCTCCACCTGGACATCACCGCAGGGCACCATCCGACCGACCCGTTCTCCCTGCCCGCCCCCGGGACGTCGTACCTCCAAGGCCTCGAACGGCGGCCGCAGCGCCTGCGGATCCGCGTGATGCGCACCTTCGGCGTGGCCGCCCCCCACGCGCCGCTGCTGCGCGCGGTCGAGCAGGCCGCGGACGTGCTCCGCGCCGACGGACACCTCGTCGTGGACGACGACACGCCGCTGCCCGATGCCGAGTCCTTCCCCCTGTCCATCCAGCTGAGGCAGAAGGTCCTCGCCCAGGCCCGGCTCACCAGCGTCCTGGACACCTTCACCGCGAGGCGACACGACTTCGAGCCGTGGTACGCCGAAGCCCTGGACCGGAGCCGCTCCCTCACGATCGAGAGCGGACCAGCCCCATCGCCTTCACGTCCGTCTTCAACGACACCGGCCACCCCGCGCTCACCGTCCCGGCCGGACTGAGCGACGACGGACTCCCCTGCGGCGTCCAACTGGTCGGCCCTCACCTCCGGGAGGACCTCGTCCTGGCAGCCGGAGCCGTCCTGGAGGACGCGAGCGCACGCCACCGTCCGGCCCTCTGACCCCCGGCGTCGGCGACGCCGACGATCCACGCACGAACGACGAACGGACACCGTGACAGACACCTGGAAGCGCATCGGCATCGTCGGCGGCCTCGGCCCTCTGGCCTGAGCGCGCTTCTACGTACCGACGGAACGAGACGGACCGGGCTGCTGCACAGGGCGCTGACCGCACACTTCAGCACACTGATACGACGTGTCCGACGGCACCCACCGTCCCGGGGTCGCTCAGTGGCGCCTCCAGCCGGTCAGGGTCTCCCAGGTGGCACTGCGTACCGAGGTGATCGGCACCTGCTCCGGTACGTACTGGTCGCAATTCGGATCGTGACAAGGCCCCGCGACCCAGACGGGGACGTAGACGCCCATGGTCTTGTGCCGTTCCACAACGGCGTCCACCGGCTGCTTGCACGAGCGGCAGACGCGCTGGGACGACGGGGTCGTCCTGGACTTCGGCTCGGCTTTCATGACCGATATTTTACGTCCACTTTAGGCAGTTTTGGGGATGATCTGGAGCATTTTTCCGAAACGCTCCGTCGTTGCGGCCTGCGCGTGCGAGGACCGGCGTTTCACCGAACGGAGTCATCTGACGTCCGGTGGTTCGCCTGCGTCGTGTGGGTCGGACGGCGATTCCGGGGGGTCGTCGGCAGCGTTCTCGGCCGGAACGGAGCCGACGGGCCCCGCCGTGTCCGGGGAAGATCGGTCGTCGGTGTGGCCGGGCGGTGGGCGCAGCACGCTGAGTCCGATGGAGACGGCCAGGACGGCGACGATGACGGCGAGGCTGAGCGGGGAGGGGATCTCGGGGACGGCGGTGCTGATCGTCTTGTGAGACGCCTGGAGGATGAGTTTGACGCCAATGAAGGAGAGGATGAATGCCAGGCCCACGCTGAGGTAGTGGAAGCGGTCGAGCAGTCCGGCGAGCATGAAGTACAGGGCGCGCAGGCCGAGGATGGCGAAGGCGTTGCTGGTGTAGACGATGAAGGCGTCGTTGCTGACGGCCAGGACGGCGGGGACGCTGTCGACGGCGAAGACGAGGTCGGCGGCTTCGATGGCGGCGACGACGGCCAGCAGCGGGGTGGCGACGCGTCGGCCTGCTTCCTTGACGAAGAAGCGGGTCCCCGCATAGTCGTCGCGCACGGGAACGATCTTGCGGAGCAGGCGTACGGCGATGCTCTTGCCGGGGTCGAAGCTGTCATCCTCCTCTTTGAGGATCTTGTAGGTGCTGTAGAAGAGGATCGCGGCGAAGACGAACAGGACGGCGGTGAAGCGGCTGACCACCGCCACCCCGGCGGCCAGGAAAATACCGCGGAAGACCAGGGCGCCGAGGACACCGAGGAAGAGCACGCGGTGCTGGTAGGCACGCGGCACCCTGAAGTAGCCGAAGATCAGCGCGAAGACGAACAGGTTGTCGACCGACAGACTCTTCTCCAGCAGCCACGCGGTCGTGTACTCCACTCCGGCACTCGTACCGACCACGAGGAAGACGACCGTCCCGAAGACGATCGCCAGTCCCACCCACACTCCGCTCCAGGCGGCGGCCTCCCGGAACCCGATGACGTGAGCCTCCCGGTGCGCAAGCAGATCCACCGCCAACGACACCAGAACGGTGACGGCGAACACCACCCACAACCACAGCGGCACATCGTGCACGGGCCCGACCCCTCAGACGCGGCCGATCGGAAGCCTGACCTCCAGTCTGCGGGATGCGACCGTGAATGTCCTGAAGACGCTCGCCGCCCGCCCCGGGACGACTCCCGTGCCGCGCGGGCGCAGGAGCCAGGCGGTCACCGGCTCGCCGTCCAGCCGGGGAAACATATGTCGTCGACTTCGACGGTGTGCAGCAGGTGCGCGGAAGTGACCCGTTCGGCCTTGATCGTCCCGTCGTAGAACCGGGCTTCGGCGAGGGTGCGACACCAGAACGCGTCGAAGTCGTTCGAAGCGGTCAGCTGCGGCTGATGGCCGACGAGGTCGTCAGTCCCGAGGTCGGTGAGCGGCATGGGGCTTCCTCCGGTCGGAGTGCGGACGAGGTGGCGAGTGGCATCGGGGCCCCGCGCCTCGCGGGTCCGAGGCACCGCTGGGCACGGGAGTGGCGGCCCGTCCCCCCCTGTCGGACGGGCCGCCGGTTCACGGGCGGGCGCAACCGATCACTCGGCTCTGCCGGGGCTGCAAAACCGGAAGGCGGAGAGGCGGAAGTCACCGTGCAGGGTCAGGCGCAGGTCGCGGACGCCCTCGGGCGGGTCGTCCAGTTCGCCTGCGATGGTCTGCCACGCGTAGCGGTCGCCGGTGAGGGGGACGTCGAGCTCGGCCAGCACCTGGTCGCCCACCCGGACGACCAGCCGCGCATCGCTGGGTCCGGCGTCCTCGCGGGCGGTCTCGGCCTCGATCCGGACGGCCCCGGAGAGGTCGACGTCGCGGAAGAGAAGCGTCCCGGGCCGAGCGAGGTCGGTGGGCGTGACCGCATCACCGTCGGTCCGGGTGGCGTCGACGAGGGTGACGTCCGCGTAGTCGTCGAAGTCGACCGCCAAGGTCCGCCGTTCCACGACGCTCCGGGGCGCCGAGGGCGCCCCGGTCACCGTCAGCGGTGCGGTGAGGACCGGGTGATCGGCGGAGCGGGCGACGATGATCTCGTAGCCGCCGGGATCGACGGTGAAGGCGGAGGTGGCGACATCCCAGTGGGCGAGCCGTTCGGCGGGCAGCCGGAACGTTACCTCGCTGCTTCCCCCTGGTTCCAGGCGCACCTTGCGGAAGTCGGCCAGGCGCAGCTTGGGCGCCTCGTGACGGGCGTCCAGCGCGCGGACGTAGAGCTGCACCACCTCGCTGCCGGCCCGGGCACCGCTGTTGACCAGGGTCACCGTGATGTCGACCGCCCCGTCCTGGCCGGTCGACGACCGCGACAACCGCAGGTCGCGGTAGGAGAAGTCGGTGTACGACAGGCCGTGGCCGAAGGCGTAGAGAGGCGTCGGCCGGTGGTACTGGTACGTCCAGCCGGCCTTGATGATGTCGTAGTCGAGCGGGGCCGGCAGCGGATCGTCGCCCCGGTACCAGGTCTGCGGCAGGCGTCCGGAGGGCTCGGCCTCGCCCAGCAGTACAGCGGCCAGCGCGTGGCCCGTCTCCTGCCCTCCGTGGGAGGTCCACGCCACGGCGGGCAGGTGCTCGTCGGCCCAGTCGACGGCGTAGGGGTAGCTGCTCATCACCACGAGCGCCGTCTCCGGGCGCACGGCCGCGACCGTGCGGAGCAGTTCCTCCTGCGTCGCGGGCAGGTCGATGTCCGCGCGGTCCTCGGTCTCACGGCCATTGATCATGGGGTGGTTGCCGAGGACGACGACCGCCGCGTCGGCCGCCTCTGCGGCTGCCCGGGCCTCGGCCGCGCCGTCGCGCAGCAGCTCTCGCGCCCAGCGTTCGGCGGAGTCCGGGGCATCGGCGGTCACGGTGACGCGGCCGTCGGTCGGATCCACGGCGGCGTAGCGGCCGGTGAGCACGGAGCGCAGCACCGTGTCCTCCCCGGCCGGTTCCAGCCGGAAGGTCTCCTTGACGAACCAGTTCTTGAGCACCTTCTGGTCGGCCGCCACGGTGGCGTCGTCCTTGAGGCTCAGGTAGTGGCCGGCGTCGGCGGCGCGGAGGGTCAGCATGCCGCGGCCCCAGTCGGTCACGTCGAAGGCGCTCTTGCCGAGGAGTTCGCCGGTGGTGCGGGAGCGCAGCGCGATACGGTCGGCGCCCTCCACCCGGACCACCTCGCCGCCGTGGGCGCCGAGTGCGGCGGCGAGGCCATCGGCGATGGTCACCTGGTAGGGCATGGTGCCGCTGTACCAGTCCTCGCACAGCGTGTCGGCGAGGGGGCCGATGACGGCGATCCGTGACGTACGGGCCGGGTCCAGGGGCAGCAGGCCGCCGTTCTTGAGCAGCACCACCGACTCGGTCGCCGCGTGCCGTGCCAGGGCGCGATGCTCGGGGCAGTCGATCGCTTCCGGACCGATCCCGGCATACGGGTCGAGGTCCGGGTCGAACTCGCCCAGGCGGAAGCGGAGTTCGAGCTGGCGACGCACCGCGCGGTCCACATCGACCTGTGCCATCAGGCCGCGCTCCAGCGCCTCGCGCAGTCGGCCGACCGGCGTGGCGCTGTCGTCGTCGTGGTCGGTGAAGCTGTCGATGCCGGCCTTGAGTGCGGCGGCGTGGGACTCGGCGTGGTCGTCGAAGTAGCGCTCCGGGTCGACCAGGTTGGAGGGGGCCTCGGCGTCGCTGACCACGAACAGCTCGTGTCCGGTGGGCCGCGCCCAGCGGCGCAGCTCGGTCTCGATCAGCGGACTGACATGGCAGGGGCGCCCGTTGACCAGGTTGTACGCGGCCATGGCTCCGGTCGCGGCACCGGAGGCGACGACGGGCCGGAAGGCGGCCAGGTCGTACTCGTGGAGGACGCGCGGGCGCAGTACGGAGGAGGTGGTGCAGCGGTCGTCCTCGTTGTTGTAGGCGAGGAAGTGCTTGAGAACGGGAGCCGCCCGCAGGTAGGTCGGATGGTCGCCGGCCAGGCCCCGGCAGTATGCCTCGCCGAGCCGGGCGGTGTGCACCGGGTCCTCGGAGTAGCCCTCCTCGTTGCGCCCCCAGCGCGGGTCGCGCAGCAGGTTCAGGACGGGCGCCCAGGCCTGGAGGCTGTAGGGGCCGTCGTCGGTGGCGGGTCGACGGTGGTGGTGGAAGGCCCGCAGTTCGACCGAGACGGCCTCGGCGACCCGCCGCACCAGGTCCTCGTCCCAGGTGGCACCGAGACCGACGGCCTGCGGGAAGACCGTCGCCACCCCCATCCAGGAGACCCCGTGCAGGGCCTCGCTGCCCGTACGGAAGGCAGCGAGGCCGAGCCGTGGGACGGCCGGCACGTACTGGTGCAGCATCGCGATCCGCTCTTCGGGCGTGAGCCGGGAGAGCAGGTCGTCGACGCGCTTCTGCAGCGGCAGCGCGGGATCACGGAAATCGGGCGGCTTGGACGGGGACACGGGCGCGGAACTCACGTGGAAATCCGTTCGAAGAAGAACTCGTGCTTGAGGAAGGAGACGTCGTACTCGTGCCCCGGGTACGGCGGGATGAGCTGGGCGGCCTGGAACAGCCGCCAGCCGTCGTGGAGTGCGGCCACGCCCGAGTCGTACGGCGGCTCGTCGCTGTCGCCCGTGGTGGGCGAGGTGCGGCCGGTGCCGTCGTATCGCGACCAGCCGACGACGTGGGAGTCCAGCGCCGAGCTCGCCAGATACAGCACGAGCACCTGCTGCCGCCGCACCGGGGCGGCGGTGACGTCTCCGGTATCCGCCGCCGCATGCGTCATCGCTTCGGTCGTCATGTCACCGTCTCCTTCGGGCGGTTGGAGACCCTGGTCACCCAGTGGTCCAGGTCGAATCCGTCGTCACCCGTCAGCTCCCGCCACAGCAGGATGCGGTTGTAGCGCTCCAGTCGGCCGGTCGCCCCCTCGTACCACGGGAACATCGCGTCCAACTCCGCGGTCACCCGCGGGTCGTCGAGATCCGAGGTGTCCCACAGCCGCTGTTGGCGCACCCTGGGGTTGAAGCGGATCTTGAGCATGTGACGGGGAGTGTCGCTGTCGTTGCGCCGGCCACCGTGCCAGAGGCCATGGTGGAGAAACACCACCGTCCCGGCCGGGCACACCAACCGGTCCTGTCCGCGCAGGTTCTGGTAGCGACCGGTGTCCGATTCGTTGATCCGCCGCAGATGGCTGCCCGGCACGCTGAGCGTCCCGCCCATCTCCAGGGTCACGGCCTGCGGGTAGTACATCAACTGCACGTCGAAGGCGTCCGGTCGGACGTCGATGATGGCGTCCCCGTGCAGCGCCTGCGCGTCGCCGCCACGGGGCTCGCGAGTGTGCACGAAGTGGTGGTCCACCCACGGCTCCGGGCCCACCAGACTGCGCAGGGCCCCGGCCACCCGCGGCAGTTCCAGCAGCCTGCGGACGAATGAGCCCGCCTCGTAGGCGTCGGACAGCGGCGTCCCGTACGGGACCGGCGGCACTCCGCCCGCCAGTACCGCCAAGCCCTCGGCGTTCATCTCCGCCGGAACCACCGCGTCCAGCCGCAGCGACCCGCGCGCCACGAAGCGCGCCATCCGCACCGAGTCGAGAAGTTCTTGCCTGTTCTCCATGACGGCCACGCTAGGTCCGGCGGCCCGCTCACCGCGTGGGCCGCGTTCACCCTCCACTGGTCGATTCTCACCACATCGGGCCCGAGCACGCCCATCGGGAATCGCGCCTCCGCGGGCCGCGTACGCCGTGGTAGAACACGTGACCATGCAGACGGTCCTCGCCCCTCTCGACGAGCCTCCCGCTCTCGCCGCCGTCGGCATCGGCGTGCACGGGCCGGCCGGACAGGTGGACGTGTTCTGCCTGCCGGACCTGTGGCAGCTCCATCTGTACGACTACGAAGCAGACTTGACGGTCGACGGCACCGAGCACGCGATCCGCCCCGGCCGGGTCAGCCTCGTACCGCCCGGAACCGAGGTCCGCTACCGCTACCGGGGCCGCTCCGAACACCTCTACGTCCACCTCCGCCTCGGCTCGGCCGGCACGCCCCAGAGCGTCCCCGTCATCCAGCACACCGGTCCGGAACGCGACCTGCTGGGCGGGCAGTTGGAGCAGGCACTGGCCGCCTGGCCGAACTCCCCGGCACGGGCCACCGCCGAGGTGTGGGCCGCCCTGTGGCGGATCGCCCGGCTCACCCCCGCGCAGGAGCACGGCGCGCGGGCCGTTCACCCGGCTGTCATGGCCGCGACGGCCCTGATCGAGGCACGGCTGACGGAGACCCTGACGGTGCCGGAGATCGCGAAAGCGGCCGGCGTCTCCCACAACCATCTGACCCGGCTCTTCCGCGCCGCCACCGGGGACACCGTCGTCGGCTACATCCGGGCCCGCCGGATGGAACGCGCACGCCACTTCCTGCGGGCCACCACGCTCTCCATCCCGGCAGTCGCCGCCTCGGTCGGCATCCCCGACCTGCAGGCGTTCAACAAGGCGTGCCGCCGGGAACTCGGGGCGTCACCCCGCGGCATCCGTGGCGCCGGTCCCACCCCGCGCGACAGCACGGCTGTGTGATGTCGCGATCGAACGTGGGTGACGCGCCGAATCCCGAGCGGCCGCCCGACCTCGACGGCCCCGTGCGGATGCCTCCGCAGCGCCCCCGTGGTCGAGTGGTGCTACGACGTGATGCGGGGTCCGTCTCCGTGGTCGGGGATGGAGAGGCGCACGCCGGCCCGGAGGGCGGACTGGTGGGCGATGATGCCGGGGAGGGTGTAGCGGGCGGCGGTCCACGCGTGCAGCGGTGGAGGCGTCCGTGTCGTGACCGCGGTGGCGAAGTCGTCGGCGAGGAAGTGGTGACTGCCCTCGTGGCCGTTGGGCGCGTGCGCGAACTCACGCGGGAGTCGAGAGCGGTCGTGGACGGGTGCGGTACCGGAGGCGAAGGCGTCGCGCAGTTCCGGGGCGACGTGGGAGAGCGCCGGGTCGTCCGGTGAGAGGCTGGATGTGGGGTGCAGGTGCGCGGTGACGTCGCGCTCGCCCTTCTTGTCCTGCCACAGGCTGACCGAGCCGAGTTGTTCGAGGACCGCTTCCGTGCCGAAGTAGCGGAAGCGCGACTCCTTGCCGATGTACCCGACCCTGCGGAACTCGTTCGTGCGGAAGCTGCCGCCACCTGCGACTTCGAACAGTGCGGTCGCGTTGGAGAAGTCGTTGTCGAACTGGCTGATCTCGCGGTCGAACACGCCGTCGCCGCGCTCGTCCGGAACGCCGATCGCCGAGACGCTCACGGCGTGCGTCTGCCAAGCACCGAGGACTCCGCCGATCGAGTGCGTGGGGTAGAGCAGCGGCGGGTAGCTGGCGGTGGACTTCCAGTTCTCACCGCCGCTGTACTTGTACGCGTCGTAGAAGCCCCAGTCCATGTCGTGGACGTAGTCGCCTTCCGCGTAGAAGATCCGGCCGAACTCTCCCGCGGCGATCCGGGCGCGCGCGTAGACGGTCGCCGGGTGGTAGTGGCTCGTCTCGCCCATCATGTAGATCCGGCCGGTCTCCTCGACCGCCGCGATGATGTCCGCGATCTCCGCCTCGGTCACGGCCATCGGGACCGCACTGTAGACGTCCTTGCCCGCACGCAACGCCTCCACGGCGAGGGGGCCGTGCGTCCAGCGCTGGGTGAAGAGCGCGATGGCGTCGAGATCGGAGTCGAGCATGTCCTCGAACGAGGGGAGCGTGCCGGCGAGGTCATGCTCGGCGACGAGCCGCTCGGCGCGCTCCGGGAGCAGGTCGGTGACCTTGATGTCACCGACGTTCGGGTGCAGGCGCCAGAGTTTGGCGAACGAACCGGCGAACTGGCCGGCTCCGACGATGCCGAGTGAGAACACGCGAAATCTCCATCAGAACGTAGGAGTGGGTACGAGCTGGTGCCGGTCGCATGACGGTGCGGGATTCGGCACTGCTCCATGACGGTAGGGTCCGATCACACGCGATGTCTGCACCGTTTCGAAGCGAGAACTTCTTGGATCCTCAGGGTGCCCTGGTCGACGAACCCTCGTATCTGCGCGGCTGGTCCGGACGCCCGACGCTGATGGCGGCAGCGCACCGGCACGACGACCTGGAGATCAACTTCGTGGCCGGCGGCGGGTCGATGCTCTATCTCTACGGCGGCGAACTCCTCGAAGTCGCGGTGGGCGGCCTCGCCGTGTTCTGGGCCGCGATCCCCCACCAGTTGGTGGCGAGCCAGGCGACGCGCGTCCACTGGCTGCACGTGCCCTTCGATCAGCTTCTCGCCTGGGGGCTGCCGCAACCGCTCCTCGCCCGTGTGCTCTCGGGCGTGCCGGTGATCTCTCCCGCAGACCGTGCCGACGCGAGCGATCCGGCGAAGTTCACCCAGTGGGCCGCGGATCTGGCCGCGGGCGGCGACGAACTGCACCGCATCGCGATGCTGGAGATACAAGCGCGCGTCCGACGCCTGGCGCTTGCCACGGTCGGCGATCCGGCGCGTCGACACGCCGGTGACGATCCGGCCCTGCGCCAGGCGGTGTCCATGGCGCGGTACATCGCCCGTCACTTCCGCGAGCCGATCACCGTCGCGGACGTCGCCGCGGCGGCGCAGGTCCACCCGACCTACGCCATGACCCGGTTCCGCAAGGTCGTGCGTACCACGATCGGCGACTACGTGAAGCTGTACCGGCTCGCTGAAGCCCGCCGGTTGCTGGTGACCACCGACCTTCCCACGAGCCAGGTGGCCGCGGCCGCCGGCTTCGGCTCGGTCAGCCGCTTCTACCGGGTCTTCACGGACGCGTGCGGAACCACCCCGGCACGGTTCCGGCACGGACGCGGCCTCTGACCCACCCGGCGACGGCCCGAGCCCACGGCGCATGACCGTGAAGCGTGCCGTCGAAGCGCTTCCGGCGCTTGGGGCCCTTGTCTCTCAGGAAACCCGTCCGTTACCTTACGCCTGGGGGTGAAGCGCTTCGACAGCCGTCGGGCTGTCCAGCCCGCCCGCGGGGGTCGCGTACCCGAGGAACCGCCCGGCACTGACCTCGAAAGGGCCGCCATGACCAAGGAACAAGGGACCTTCCACTGGGGGCACGAGGCCCTTCACCTCGACCTCGTCCTCGATGAGGACGGCAGGCCGGGCCTCACGCACCTCGGACTGCCCGACGAAGCGCGGACAGCCCCCGGTACGTCACTGCCCCTGGTGGAGGTGACGGCCGCGGGTCACGGCCGCGACTGGTCGGGCAGCCGCCTGATCGGAACCTCTCTCGGCGGGCGACTGCGCCACCGGGCCCACCGAGCGGCCCGCGACGGCGACTGGCACACGCTGACCGTGCATCTCCACGACCCGGAGACCGGGCTGGTCGCGGAGGTGACGTACCGGTCACCGGACGGCATCCCCGTGCTCCGCAGTGAAGTGACGCTGCGCAACGAAGGGCAGACCACCTTGCACCTGGAGTCGGTCAGCTCGCTCGCGGTGGGCTGCCTCACCCCACGCGACCCGGCGGCCGTCGACGCCGCCGACCTGCTGTGGGCGGACAACGACTGGCTCGCCGAGTGCCGCTGGCAGCGACAGCCGATGCGCCGGACCACACCCGGCGTCAGCGGACGCGTGACGTACGGGCACGGCAAGGCGGGCTTCGCCCTGAACGGACAGGGCACCTGGTCCAGTTGCGGACACCTGCCCATGGGAGGCCTGACGGACCGGCGCACCGGACGCAGTTGGGTGTGGCAGATCGAGCACAACGGCGGGGGCTGGCGCTGGGAGTGCCAGGAGCACGACGAGGCGGCCTACGCCGCGCTGTTCGGGCCCACCGACGCCCACCACGGCTGGCGGCACTCCCTGGAGCCCGGCGCCGTCTTCCGTACCGTACCCGCCGCGCTGGCCTTCAGCGCCGACGGCGGCCCCGACTCCGCGTTCGCCGCGCTGACCCGCTACCGCCGCGCCCAGCGCCGCCCTCATGCCGACCACCAGCGCTTGCCCGTCATCTTCAACGACTACATGAACTGCCTGATGGGCGACCCCACCACCGACAAGCTGCTGCCGCTGATCGACGCCGCGGCCGAGGCCGGCGCCGAGCACTTCGTCATCGACGCGGGCTGGTACGACGACGGTGACGGCGGCTGGTGGACCAGCGTCGGCGCCTGGGAGCCGGCCGCCTCTCGCTTCCCCGGCGACAGGGGAATCCACGAGGTACTGGACCACATCCGCCGACGCGGCATGGTTCCCGGCCTGTGGCTGGAGCCGGAAGTCATCGGCGTCCACAGCCCCATGGCCAAGTCCCTGCCCGACGAGGCGTTCTTCCGCCGCGACGGCGCCCGCGTCACGGAGACCGGCCGGCACCACCTGGATCTGCGCCACCCGGCCGCCCGTGCCCACCTGGACCAGGTCGTGGACCGCCTGGTCGGCGAGTGGGGCGTCGGCTACCTCAAGCTCGACCACAACATCGACCCCGGCTCCGGCACCAGCGCCCACCCCGGCGAGACCCCGGGCGACGGCCTGCTCGGCCACAACCGGGCGCACCTCGACTGGCTCGACGGCATCCTCGACCGGCACCCGCACCTGGTGGTGGAGAACTGCGCCTCCGGCGGCATGCGCTGGGACGACGCCATGCTCTCCCGGCTGCAGCTGCAGTCCACCAGTGACCAGCAGAACCTCCACCTCTACGCGCCGATCGCGGCCTCCGCGCCCACCGCCGTCACCCCCGAGCAGGGTGCCGTCTGGGCATACCCGCGGCCGGAGGACTCCCTCGACGAGGTGGCCTTCGCCATGGCCAACGCGCTGCTCGGCCGGATCCATCTCTCCGGCCGCATTCCCGAACTCGGGCGGGAGGCCCGCGCCCTGGTCCACGAGGCGGTAGCGGTGTACAAGGCCATCCGCGCCGACCTGCCGCAAGCCGTACCGTCCTGGCCACTGGGCCTTCCCGCCTGGGACGACCCCTGGATCGCCCTGGCCATGCGTACGCCCGCCACCACCTACCTCACGGCCTGGCGCCGCCCGGGAACCGACGCCACGGCGACGCTTCGCCTGCCCCACCTGCGGGACACCCCCGCCCGTGTCGACCTGCTCTATCCCTCGGCCGGCCGGTCCGATTCCACCTGGCTGCCCGACACGGCCGAGCTGAGCCTGACCCTGCCCACCGCACCGTCCGCCGTCCTGCTCCGCATCACCCCCACGGACCCCGGCGCCACCTGAACCGCCCCGACCACGCCACGACTCCCTCACCCATCGACGAGAGGACCTCTCAGGTGCCACCACTGCGCCGGCCGGACCCACGCCTCAGCAACCCCGTGATCCCCGGCTTCCACCCCGACCCCAGCGTCTGCCGCGTCGGCGACGACTACTACCTGGCCTGCTCCAGCTTCGAGTACTTCCCCGGCGTCCCCCTCTTCCACAGCCGCGACCTGGTGCACTGGACGCAGATCGGCAACGCCCTGGACCGCCCGGACCAGCTGCGTCTGCCCACCTCCATGCCGTCCTCCGGCGGGATCTACGCCCCCACCCTGCGCCACCACGACGGCCGCTTCTGGTTGATCGTCACCAACTGCAGCGAGGGCGGCGGCAACCTGATCGTCACGGCCACCGACCCCGCCGGACCGTGGTCGGACCCCATCTGGGCGCCAGGCGTCCCCGGCATCGATCCCGACCTGGTGTGGGAGGAGGACGGCACCTGCTGGTGCACGGTCGCCGGCGTCTCGCAGGTCCGTCTCGACCCGTCCACCGGCCGGACATACGGGACACCGCACCGGCTCTGGTCCGGCGGGCCCGGCGCCAAGGCCCCGGAGGCACCGCACCTGTACCGGATCGGGGACTACTGGTACCTCCTCATCGCCGAGGGCGGCACCGAGCGCGGCCACGGCGTCTCGATCGCCCGCGGCCGTACGCCCGCCGGCCCGTTCGAGCCGTGCCCTGCCAACCCGATCCTCACCCACCGCGGCACCGACCACCCCGTCCAGAACACCGGGCACGCCGACCTGGTCCAAGGCCCCGACGGCTCCTGGTGGATGGTGCTGCTCGGCGTCCGACCCGGCGGCGGCACGCCGGGCTGGCACGTGCTCGGCCGGGAGACCTTCCTGGCACCCGTGACCTGGGTGGACGAATGGCCGGTCGTCGGCGAGGTGGCCCTGGACCTGTCCGAGCTCCCGTGGCCGCTCTCCCCCGGCCCCGTCGAGGAGCGGCGGGACGACTTCGACCTCGCCGAACTGCGACCGTCCTGGATCTCCCTGCGCGACCGGCCCGCCGAACACTGCACCACCAAGGAGCGCCCCGGCTGGCTGACCCTCCGCGCGCGGGCCGGCTCCCTGGACCAACCCGATGTGGTGTTCACCGGCCGGCGCCAGCAGCACCTCGCGTGCCGGGCGCGCGCTCTGGTCGATCCCTCCGAGGGACGCGGCGGCCTCGCCGTCCGGCTCGACGAGCGGCATCACTACGCGATCGAGGCGTCCGGTACGAAGGTGCGGATCATCGCGCACGTCGGCGACCTGCGCACGGTCGTGGCAGCGCGGTCCGTGCCCGCCGGGCCGGTGGTCCTCGCCGTCACGATCACGGAATCACCGGCTCCGCACGGACCGTGCACCGGACCCGACGTCGTCTCCCTCGGCATCGAGCAGCCCGACGGCACGTACACCCTTCTCGCGACCCTCGACGGCCGCTACCTGTCGACCGAGGTCGCCGGCGGCTTCACGGGCCGGGTCATCGGCATGTACGCCGCGGCCGGCACCGTCCACTTCGACTGGTTCGACTACGAGCCCCTCGACGGCTGAACGGAGGCCCCCTCTGATCATCGAAGCGCTTCACCGAAGGATGGACAACGCGCCATGCCGGAGATAGGGTCGGCGCACATTGTACGCAGGAGCGATACGCTCATCTGATCGAAGCGCTTCATAAGGCTGGGAGATCTGGATGGTAACCCTCGCCGAGGTCGCCCGGCACGCCGGAGTGTCGGCGAGCACGGTGAGCTATGTCCTCAGCGGCAAGCGGCCCATCTCCGCGGCCACCCGGCTGCAGGTCGAGCAGAGCATCCGCGAGCTGGGATACCACCCGAACGCGGGCGCGCGGGCGCTGGCCAGCAGCAGGTCGAACATCATCGCGCTGATGGTTCCCCTGCGCACCGACATGTATGTGCCGGTGATGATGGAGATCGCCATCGCGGTCACCACGACGGCCCGGACGCACGGGTATGACGTACTGCTGCTGACCGGCGAGGAGGGTCCCGAAGCCGTCCGCCGCGTCACCGGCAGTGGGCTGGCCGACGCGATGATCCTCATGGATGTCGAACTCGACGACGAGCGGTTGCCGTTGCTGCGCAGCACCGACCAGCCGTCCGTGCTGATCGGACTGCCCGCCGACACCTCAGGACTGACCTGCGTCGACCTCGACTTCAGGGCGACCGGCGCGTTGTGCGTCGAGCATCTGGCGACGCTCGACCATCGCGACATCGCCGTCATCGGCGAGGCCCCCGCGGTCTACGAACGCCACACCGGCTTCGCCGAGCGCACCCTCGACGGACTCCGCTCCAGGGCACGGGAGTTGGACATCAGGGTGTTGCACCGGCCGTGCGGTGGCGGCTACGACGCGATGGCCGCCGTCCTCACCCGCATCCTCGATGAGCGCCCGGGCACCTCCGGGTTCGTCGTGCAGAACGAGCAGGCGGTCGAGCCCTTGCTCGCCCTGCTGCGCCGGCAGGGCCGCGCCGTCCCCGAGGACGTGTCGGTGGTCGCGATCTGCCCGGAACAGGTGGCCGTCCAGGCCTCGGTGCGACTGACGTCGGTCTCCATCCCCGCGCAGGAGATGGGCCGGCAGGCGGTGGAGTGCCTGGTCGCCAAGATCGACGGTCGCGGCGCCGACGAAGTCTCGCTGATCGCACCCGTGTTGACGGTGCGGGCGAGTACCGGGTCGGCGCCCTGACGCGTGGGCCGGTGAGACGTACGGGGGCGGTGCGACCGTGCGGCGTGATCCCGCTGCGCCCCCTGGGCGTGGGCGAGATCCTCGACGGCGCGGTGAAGACGCTCACGGTCGACGCCGGGTATGCCAGGAGGCGGGCCTGGAGCGCGGGGAGTTCGGCGGGACGGGCTGCCTGGTGTGGCTCCCCGGTGCCGTGGATGGGCCTCGACAGCGGTCATGGCCGGAGCACCGCCACGCCGTAGCGGCCGAGGGTGACCCGGTTGGTGACGACGTTCCCCGTGAGGAGATCGTGGTGAGTGCCGGGTACCTCGACGGTCACCGGCTCGCGGCCGTGGTTGAGCACGAACAGCGCTCCGCCCCGGCGGACGGCCTCGACCTGCTCGGGGAGGCCGTCGAGCACCGGCCGGACCCCTGCGGCGGAGGCGATCCGGGCCAGCAGGTCGCGCAGCGCCTCCGGCTCCGGGAGCGTGGAGACGTACCAGGCCCGGCCCTTGCGCAGGACAGCGGGCAGGCCGTCGAGTTCACCGCCCTTGTACGGCACGGTCTCTTCGGCGGAGCCGTCGGCCTCCAGCTCCTCCGACCACAGGGACGCCGTGAAGCCCTCGCAGGTGACGGTCTCCCCCACGTCCAGCGGCCACCACTCGTGCAGGGTGCGGATGCCGAACAGCTCGCGCAGCCGGTGGTCCATGCCACCGGCGCGGACCCTGTCGTCCTCGTCGGCGACGCCGGTCTGGAAGCCGCAGACGAGGGTGCCGCCCCGGCGGACATGGGCCAGGAGCTGGTCGATCGCCGCGTCGGTGAGGGCATAGAGCTGCGGCACGACGACCACGGAGTACGGCGTCAGGTCGTGCTCGGGGTGGGCGAAGTCGGTGGTGAGGTGCGCCTGCCAGAGGGCTCGGTGCCAGGCGCGCAGGACGTCCGGGTACTCCACCCGGCCGGACAGGCGGCCGTCCTGGGCGCCGGCCCACCAGGCGTGCCAGTCGTGCAGGATCGCGATGTCCGCGGTGATGGTCCGGCCGACCGCCTCGGCGGCGATCCGCTCCAGCTCCGCGCCGAGCTGCTTGACCTCCTGGTACGTCCGGCCCTCCTCCCCGGCATGACTGACCATGCCGGAGTGGAACTTCTCCGCGCCCTGCCGGGACTGCCGCCACTGGAAGTAGCAGACGGCGTCGGCACCCCGGGCCACGGCCTGCAGGGACCAGAGCCGGTTGAGGCCCCGGGGCTTGGGGTGGTTCACGCCCCGCCAGTTGACTGGCCCGGCGGCCTGCTCCATGAGCATCCACGACCCGCGCGCCTGGGAGCGGGTCATGTCCTGGACGAGGGCGCCGCTCTGGGCGCCCAGCGGGTCGCGCGGATCCGGGTAGATGTCGACGGAGACCACGTCCTCCTCCTCGGCCCAGCGCCAGGCGTCCTGCCCCATCCACAGCGGCATGAAGTTGCTGGTGACCGGGATGTCCGGGGTGTGGCGGCGGACGATGTCCCGCTCGGCGACGTAGCACTCCAGGAGCATGTCGGAGGTGAAGCGCCTGAAGTCGAGCACCTGGGTGGGGTTGCGCATGTAGTGGGGCAGGCGGGGCGGCAGGATGCCGTCCCAGGTGTCGTAACCTTGGCTCCAGAAGGCGGTGCCCCAGGCCTCGTTGAGGGCGTCGAGGGTGCCGTACCTCTCTCGCAGCCAGCGACGGAACGCCGTCGCGGCCTCGTCGCCGTAGTCGAAGGTGCAGTACTCGTTGTTGATGTGCCACATCGTCAGCGCCGGATGGCCGGCGTAGCGGGCGGCGAGGTCCTCGGTGATGGCGGCGGCGTAGCGCCGATAGGTGGCGCTGGAGTGCGAGAAGTGCTGCCGGCCGCCCCACCACTCGGTGCGGCCGTCCTCGGTGACGGGCAGGGTGTCCGGGTGCAGTCGGCCCATCCAGGGCGGGGGCGAGGCGGTCGGGGTGGCGAGGACGACGCCGATGCCGTTGGCCTGCATCAGATCCATCAGCGTGTCCAGCCAGCCGAACTCCCGTGCGCCGGGCTCCGGTTCCAGCACCGACCAGGAGAAGACGCCGAGGGTGACCGAGTTGACCCCGGCCGCCTTCATCAGCCGGACGTCCTCGTGCCAGGTCTCCTCGGGCCACTGCTCCGGGTTGTAGTCGCCGCCGAAGAGAAGGCGGCCGCGGGTCGCGTCGCTCAGGCCGGGCATCAGACGGGATCCCCGTACTGCACGCCGCGCCCGTTGGTGCCGAGGTAGACCCGGCCGTACACGCGCGGATCTCCGGTGACGGCCCGGCCGATCCAGCCCCACTGGTGCTGGTCGTCGTTGATCCGCACCCAGCTCCTCGCCTCGTCGTCGGAGCGGTGCACGGCGTTGAAGCCCTCGGTCGCGCCGACCATGTAGATCGCCGGGTAGGTAACGCCCGGGGCGGCCTTGCCGAAGCCCAGGGTGTGCGAGGACCGGCAGCTGCCGACCTTGGTGAAGGTGGCGCCGCTGTCGGTGGAGCGGTACAGCCCGGCCTCCTTCGCGCTGAGCCACAGATCACCGGAGCGCCCCGGTGCCGCGGTCAGCTGGAACTGCTCGTCGCCCGAGGGCAGGCCGGTGGCGGTGGCGGTGAAGGTCAGGCCGCTGTCGGTGCTGGCGTGGACCGTGCCGGCGGTCGTGTCGTAGGCGTAGAAGAGCGTCGGGTCCATGGGGTCGGCGACCAGGACGGCGCCCTTCGGGACGGAGGTGGCCTCGGACCAGGTGGCGCCGTTGTCCGTCGAGCGGTACGCCGGGTTGGCGGTGCCGTTCGAGGACCCGAGGGACCACAGAAGCACACCGCCGTCGGCGTTGGTGACGATCGGGCCGGGCGCGTCCTTGGCGGCGGCCGGCTGTGACGCGAAGGGCGACCAGGTCTGTCCGCCGTCGTTCGACCAGGCGCCGTTGGCGCTCCCGCTCCAGCCGGTGCGCACGACATACGAGGGTCGGGCCGCGGCCTGGGCGAGCCCCGTCGTGGAACCGAACACGGGGTTCGACGCCATTCCGCGCGAGGGGGATGCCGTGAGCGACTCGTGGTACATCACGCCGATGTCGCCGTTGCCGCTGATCAGATGCGCCTCTCCGACCGGCGGCGAGATCAGATGGAGGATCGCGGTCTCCTCCAGGCCGCGGATCTGCGGCGCCCAGCGCCTGAGGTCGCGCGTGCCGTACAGGGTCGCGCCGGTGCCGTAGACGACGTGCCGGGAGTCGAACGGGTCGAGGCCGAGGGCCTGGATCCACCAGCCGAACTTGGGCTTGTCGCCACCCCACTTGAGGTAGGGGGTCTCGGAGACGTCGAGGACGGCCTCGTCCTTCAGGGACGTCCAGGTGCGGCCGCCGTCGGTGGAACGGAAGACGGTGTCGATCTCGGACCAGCGGTTGTTGGTGGACACGACGAGCGTCCCCGGCCGACGGGCGTCGACGGCGACGCCGCCGTAGCCGAAGGCGTCGGTCCCGCCGTCGCTCGTCACCCCGCCGGGCTTCACGGGGGTGACCTCGGTCCACTTCCCGTTCGTTGTCAGCAGCTTGTGCACGCTGCCGTCGGACTGACCGTTGGGGCCGGGGGCGTTGGCATACGTCACGTACAGCTCGCGGGTGAGGCGGGCGTACGCGGCGCGGATCGGCACCCTGGCGGCGGTGCCGGTCGGCTGCCCGGGGACGGGCTCCCAGGTCTTTCCGTCGGACGTGCGGTACAGGTTGGGGCGGTCGGCGGTGCCGTCGGAGTCGCCCCAGCCGGCGTAGACGGTACGGCCCGCGGCAACCAGGAGGGTGATGCCCTGGCCGGTGGCGCTCGTTGTGGCCGGGAAGGCCGCGGGCTGCCAAGTGGCGCCTCGGTCAGTCGACTTGAGCAGACCGTCGTGCCGGGTGCCGAGCCACAGCGTGTCGCAGTTCCGCGGGTCGACCAAGAGCCGTTCACCGCATCCCCGCCCGTCCTCGTTGGCTCCGAGCTTCACGGTGAGGTCCGTGCGCTGCCAGGTGGCACCCCGGTCCTCGGACCGCAGCACGGCCCCGTTGCCGGCCCAAGGCTGCGTGTACGTGCCGAGGGCCAGGTACAGCCGGTTCCGGTGGGTCGGGTCGACAGCCATGGCCTCGACGCCGAGGAGGTTCCAGTCGTCCCAGCCGAGATGGTCGGTCAGCGGGATCCAGCGGTCGGTGCGGTCGTCCCAGCGGTAGGCGCCCCCGATGTCGGTCCTGGCGTAGGCGAGCCCTCGTACCGACGGGTGGAACAGCACCCCGCTGATGAACCCGGTGCCGCCCATGGCGGCGCCGCGCCACCGGTAGCCGCTCTCGGCGACGGCCGAGGGGGCGGCGGCCTGCGCCTGCCCCGAAACCGCGGGCAGGGAGACGACCGCGGCGGCGGCAGCGGAACCGGCGAGAACGGAGCGCCTGCTGAGGTGGAACGTACTCATGACATACCTCGGTCCTGAGACGAAAGGGGAGATTCGAGCTGTGATCAGGGCGCGGGCCATGTCGATGTGCGGCTCCGCGGCATGGGCGCGACCAGAGGGCGTCAGCCCTTGATGGCTCCCGTGAGCATGCCCTTCTTGAAGTGCCGCTGGACGAACGGGGAGGCCACCGCGACCGGGATCAGCGCGAGGACCATGACGGCCATCTGCAGTCCCAGGGAGGAGAGTTGGCCGGTGCGGACCGCCTGCTGGAGGCCGGTCGGCGCCTCGGTGTTCTTCTGGACCAGCTGGATGAGCACGTTCTGCAGCGGCATCATCTGCTGGTCGCTGAGGTAGATGGACGCGTTGAACCAGGCGCTCCAGTACCCGACCGCGTAGAACAGCGAGATGACGGCCAGCACCGCGCGCGACAGCGGCATGATGATGGTCAGCAGGATGCGCGTCTCACTGGCCCCGTCGATGCGGGCGGACTCGGTGAGTTCGGGTGAGATCGCCATGAAGAAGGCCCGCAGGACGAGGATGTTGAAGACGCTGACGGCACTCGGCAGGATCAGCGACAGATAGGTGTCGGTGAGGCCCAGCGACTGCACCAGAAGGTACGTCGGAATGAGGCCGGCCCCGAAGAACATGGTCGCCATGATCGCCATCAGGAAGAACCGATGGCCCAGACTCCCCGGCCGCGACAGGCCGTAGGCCGCCAGCACCGACACCGTCATCGAGAACAGCGTGCCGAAGAGCGTGACACCGACCGAGACCATGATCGCCCGGCTGACCTGGCCTCCGCTGAGCAGTTCCGTGTAGTTGACGAAGGTGATGCCCTGGGGGATCACGACGAGGCCGCCGGCCTGGTCAATCACGGGCTTCGGCGAGAGGCTGGTGACGATCACGATCCACAGCGGACCGAGCACCCCCAGGCAGGAGAGCACGAGGAAACCGCCCTTGGCGGCGAGTCCCGCCTTGCTCGGCGGCTCCTCCCACACAGGGCGGGCGGGAGCCCTGAGGCTACGGATGAGCTGCGTGTTGAGGCTCACTTCTTGTACACCCCCTGCTCGCCCAGCAGGTGCGCGAACTTGTTCGCGCCCAGGACGAGACAGACTCCGATGAGTCCCTTGGCCAGGCCGACCGCGGCCGCGTAGCTGAAGTCGCCGTTCTGGATACCCATGTTCCATACATATGTGTCGAGGACCTCGCTGGCCCCCGCGCCGACCGCGTACCGCTGGAGCAGGAACTGCTCGAATCCGACGCTCAGCGCGTCGCCCACCCTGAGGACGAGGAGCAGGGCGATCACCGGGCGCAGCGCGGGCAGCGTGATGTGCCACATGCGTCGCCAGCGCCCCGCGCCGTCCATGGCGGCGGCCTCGTACAGGTCGGTGCTGACGGCGGACAGCGCCGCGAGGAAGACGATGATCCCCCAGCCGGCGTCCTTCCACACGGCCTGCGCGGTGACCAGATACTTGAAGAGGTCAGCGTCGGTCATCAGGTCGAAGCCGCTCCACCCGTGCTTCTCCAGGGTCTGCGCGATGATGCCCGCGCCGCCGAGGATCTGCTGGAACACGGTGACGACGAGGACCCACGAGAAGAAGTGCGGCAGATACATGATCGCCTGCGCCACGGCCCGGACCCGAGGCCGGATCACGCTGTTGATGACCAGCGCGAGGACGATGGGGACGGGGAAGAACAGCACCAGTTGGAGCACGAACAGGACGATGGTGTTCTTCGTGGCGCTCCAGAACAGCGGGTCGTCGAGCATCCGCGAGAACTGCTCCATGCCCACCCACGGGCTGTGGAAGATCGCCGTGATGCCGTTGCTGGAGACGTACGGGTCGTACTCCTGGAAGGCGACCACGTTGCCGAGCAGCGGGACGTAGTTGAAGAGCAGGAGCAGTGCGATGACGGGCAGCGTCATCAGGACGAGCGCGCGGTCGCGGCGCCACCGGACTCGGAAGGGGACCTTGGCGGCCTTGGCGGCCCTGCCGGCCTTGGCGGCTTTGGGTGCCCTGCGCGGCACGCTCTCCTTCACGGTGGCCGCGGCGACGGCGGCCCTCGGCTCTTCGACGGCCGCGGGGGGTCGCGTCCCGTCGGGCCTGCTCCCGGCCGTGACGGACATCAGTTGCCGCTGCCGTTCTTGTCGAGGAGCTCCTTGTACCAGTCGCGCAACTTGTCGCCGCCGGAGGACTTCCAGGTGGAGATGGCCTGCTGGATGTCGGAGAGCTTCTTGTTGCCGCGCACGAAGTCGATCTCCAGCTGCTCGAACTGGCTGGAGAGGGTGGCGAATCGGGTCGGCTCGACGATGTTCATGCCGTAGGTGGACGTCTTCCTGACGAAGGCGCCCTGCCGCTGCTGCCACTCGACCTGCATGCGGGTGATGTCGGGGAGGTCGGGGTGGGCGGTGTAGGGGGCCGGGGCCGCGAGCAGCACCCAGGCGTTGTTCACCTCCTGGACACCCAGGTCGTTCTTGACCGGGGCGCCGTTCTCGACCGTGTAGTGGGTGCCCTCGACGCCGTAGTCGACGAACATCCGCTCCTTGGTGCCGTAGGGTGCGGCCGCGAAGTTGGCGGCGGCCAGCGCGTTCTCGACCGTCTCCTTCGAGGCGTCCTTGCGGATCATCGACCAGATGCCGGCGGGCTGACCGGCGTACAGCGTCGGGCTGCCCCCGTCGGCGCCGAAGAAGTCCATGCCGGAGATCTCGAAGTCCGGGTTGGACTTGGCCTGTTCGGCGGTCTTGCCGTACCAGGAGGACATGTCGTTGTTGTAGACCAGGATCTGCCCGGAGGTGAACCGCTGGCTCGGGTCGCCCGTGTTCGCCTTGTCGTCGGGATGGACGACGCCCGCGGCGAACAGCTTGCGGACCCACTCCAGATGTTCGAGGTACTCAGGGTGCTCGATGCGGTACGTCAGCTTGCCGTCGTCCCCGATGTTCCAGCCGAGCGACCCGGCAGGGCGGACACCGAAGATGCCTGCCGCCGACCACCTCATGTCGCCGCAGGCCCACACCTTGGCCTTGGCGCTGGTGGCCTCCTTGGCCCAGCTGAGGAACTCGTCGGCCGACGTGGGAACGGTGTAGCCCTTCTTGTCGAAGACGTCCTTGCGGTAGAAGGGCACGATGTTGGGCACGGCGGCAGCGGGCATCGGGATACCGCGCAGCGCGCCACCGAAGATGCTCATGCGCCAGGAGTCGGACGGGATCGCGGCCAGGTTCGGGTACTTCTTGACCTTGTCGCCCGCCAGGTAGGGGCCGAGATCCATGAACTTCGCGGTGACCGCGTTCGAGATCTTGCCGACCAGTTCCCAGCTCGGCACGACCACCATGTCGGGTATGGAGCTTGAGGCGAGAACGGCACCGAGCTTCTCGCCGTAGGTGTTGCCGTCCTGGTTCTGCCAGGTGATCTTCGTGCCCGCCGCGGCGTCGAGCGCCGTGTAGTACGCGCACCCGGGCTTGGGCGGGGTGCCCCAGAGCGGGGCCATGATCTCGATGGGAGCGCCGGTGCCGAGCCTCGTCGGGACCGAGGAGGCGAGGGTCGCGAGGTCGACCTTGCTGGTGTACCCCGCTGACGAGCCGTTCTTCGACGGAATGTCCGGCTTGGCGACCGTGCTGGCGACATAGGTCGGGAGCAGCTTGTCCGCGGCCTTGCCCGACGTGGCGCCCTCGCGCGACCCGCCGCTCCCCGAATCGCTGCAGGCGGTGAGGAGCGGCATTCCCCCGGCCACCGCTGCGGTGGCGACCGCCGTGGAGGCGAGGAAGCTTCTCCGGCTCAGTCCGGAGGAGGCGGCATTCGGCGTCATTGCGTCAACCCTTCGTGGCGCACCTGGACACCCGGCGGTGGGCCGTCGGCTGCGGTGTCGTGACTGGAACTGGCTGAGCTGAAAGCGGACATCCGACCACTGCGACGCGACGCGAAGTCGAAGCGCTTCGATGTTGCAGTGAGGTTAAGTGAACACCCAGAGGCACACAAGGGTCGCTTCCAAGATTCCTCCGAGAGGCAGGAGGCGACTCTTGTCCGCTCTCTGTACACCCTGCTTGATGCGATGGTGCCGCTCTCTTGACACTCACCCTGGGACCTGATGAGCATCGAAGCGCTTCAAGCGAACTCGCCGCTCCACCTCAAGGGGAACCCACGTGTCCGCACACACACCGCACACATCACTGCCCTTCCGCGATCAGCAGCTGTCTTTCGCGAAGCGCGTAGACGACCTCCTGTCGCGGCTCACCCTCGACGAGAAGATCGGCTTCCTGCACCAGTTCGCGCCCGCCGTGGAGCGGCTCGGCGTCGCCGCGTTCCGCACCGGCCAGGAGGCCCTGCACGGCGTGGCCTGGATGGGGCCGGCCACCGTCTTCCCGCAGGCGGTGGGCCTGGGCGCGACCTGGAACACGGATCTCGTACGACGGGTCGGCGAGGCGGTGTCCAAGGAGGTCCGCGCGATGCGCGTCCGCGACGACCGCGTGGGCCTGAACGTCTGGTCCCCGACCGTGAACCTGCTCCGCCACCCTCTGTGGGGCCGCAACGAGGAGGGCTACTCGGAGGACCCGAAGCTCACCTCGGCCATCGCCACCGCCTACACGCACGGCCTGCGCGGCGATCACCCGACGTACTGGCGCACCGCACCCGTCCTCAAGCACTGGCTGGCCCACAACAACGAGACGGGCCGCGACGTCACATCCTCCTCGGTCCGCCCGCGCGTCCTGCACGAATACGACCTGCGCGCCTTCCGCGAGACGGTCGAGGCGGGCGCCGTGGCCGGGGTGATGCCGGCGTACAACCTGGTCAACGGCCGCCCGAACCACGTCTCGCCCTATCTGCGCGAGCATCTGCGCACCTGGACCGACGAGGATCTCCTTGTCTGCTCGGACGCGGGCGCGCCCTCCAACCTGGTCGACTCCGAGCACTACTTCGACACCCACGAGCAGGCGACGGCCGCCGCGCTGCTGGCCGGCGTCGACAGCTTCACCGACCACGGCGCCGACAGCTCGAAGATCACCGCACGGGTCCGCGGCGCCCTGGAGCAGGGCCTGCTGACCGAGTCGGACGTCGACGCGGCGGTCCGCCGCCACCTCTCGGTCCGTTTCCGGCTCGGCGAGTTCGACCCGGAGTACGACCCGCACGCGCTCACCACGGCCTTCGACACCCCGGAGCACCGGGCCCTCGCGCAAGAGGCGGCCGAGCAGGCGGTCGTGCTGCTCAAGAACAGCGGTGGCCTGCTGCCGCTCGCGCCCGGCACCCGGCTGGCGGTGGTCGGCCTGCTCGCCGACGAGTGCAAGCTCGACTGGTACAGCGGCACGCTCCTGCGCCGCTGCACTCCGCTGGCGGGTCTGTCCGAGCGATTCGGATCGGAGCGCGTGCGGTTCGCGGAGGGCGTGGACCGGATCCTGCTGAAGACCTCGGCCGGAGCCTTCCTGCACGTCCCGGAGGCGGACGCCGACGACGAGGTGCGCGGTGCCGAAGGCGCCCTCGACCCGGCCCTGCTCGCGGGCCGGACGGACCTGCCCCCGCTCACCGCCGAGGCGACCGGCACCGAGCTCTCCCTCATCGACTGGGGCGAGGGCGTGCTGACCCTGCGCGCCCCCGACGGCCGGTATCTCTCCGTCGCCGAGGACGGATATGTCCGAGCCTCCGCCGACCAGCCCGGAGGCTGGTTCGTCCAGGAGACGTTCCGCCTGGAACCGCACGAGAACGGCCACCTCCTTCGGCACATCGGTACGGGTCGCCCCCTCTCTGTCGCCGCCGACGGCCTGAAGGTTGCCGACGGGAACGGGGAGATCTTCGAGGTCGTCGTCGTCGAGAGCGGCGAGGACGCGGTGAGCAGGGTCGCCTCGCAGGCTGACGCGGTGGTGGTGGTCGCGGGCAACGATCCGCACATCAACGGACGCGAGACCGAGGACCGTACGACCCTGGCCCTCCCCGCCCACCAGGAACGCCTCCTGCGCGCGGCCCGCACGGCCAACCCGAACACGGTGCTGGCGCTGGTCTCGGCGTACCCGTACGCGGTCGATCACGCGGAGGTGCCGGCGCTGCTGTGGACGGCCCACGGCGGCCAGGCCGCCGGCAGCGCCCTGGCCCGGATCCTGGCGGGCGACGTCTCCCCCGCCGGCCGCCTCCCGCAGACCTGGTACGCAGACGACTCCGACCTGCCCGGTCTCCTCGACTACGACGTGATCGGCGGCCGCCAGACGTACCTCTACTTCGAGGGCACGCCCCTCTTCTCGTTCGGCCACGGCCTGTCGTACGCGTCCTTCTCCTACGAAGGCCTCACGACTCGCGTCGAGGACGGGACATTGCATGCGTCCTTCACGGTCGCCAACACCGGCGATGTCATCGCGGACGAGGTCGCCCAGCTCTACACCCGGGCCGTGGAGCCGTCCGTGCCACGCCCCCGCAGGGAACTGGCCGCGCACCGGCGTGTGACGCTCGCGCCCGGGGAGGTCACGGAGATCGCCTTCCGGGTGCCGATGTCGGCCTTCGCGTTCTGGGACGTCGCGCAGGGACGTCACCGGGTGGCACCGGGCCTCTACGAGATCCTCGTCGGCACATCCAGCGAGGACATCCGCCTGGCCCGGACCGTCGGCCTGGACGGCGAGCCGTCCGTCCCCCGGCCGGTCATGGTGGGCGGCCTGGACGCGGTGGACTTCGACGATCAGAGCGACACGGAGATCGTGGACCGGGCGAAGACATCGGGTGACTCCGTCACCCCCGTGAGCGGGCTGAGGGGCGAGCTGGTGTTCCGTGACTGTGACTTCGGAGAAGGGGCCGCGGAGATCACGGTGGAGGCCGCGGGCGAGGGCACGGTCGAACTCTCGCTGGGTGACGGTCCGGTGCTGGCGGTGCTCACGCTTTCCCCGGTTACGGCCGGCCCCTATGACTACGCCACGGTGAGCGCTCCCGTCGTCGTTGCGGCCGGTGTGCACGACGTCCGCCTCGGACTGCGTGGCCCGGTGCGACTCGCGCGCGTCGACTTCGCCGTCTGAGCTCCCCCCCTCGGCCCCAGCTGCCCGCGCCGTGGCGGCGGGTGGCGCCGACGGGCCGGCGCCCGAACCAGTCGCGGTGGTGTCGCTGCTCGGCAGCCGACTCCGGGGGTCGACTCATGGCAGGAGACGTCCCGACAGGGGATCGAAGCGCTCCACCTACAGGGAAGGCAGCGAGGAGCTTCTGACAAGGCAAGGGGGGCTACGGCAATGGAAGCCTGTTTCTTGCCAGGCATTGACATCACATCTTAGGTGCTGGCAGCGTCGAAGCGCTTCACCAATCGGTGTCTCTCAGCTCGTGAGGTGCACCGAGAACGGCTCGACCCACGACGACTCCCTCGCGCCCGACGGCCTGGTCCACGACCCGGACCGGATCGCGTGCCCGGCCGACCACCTCGTCGCCGCCGCGGATGCCGTCGCGGCCGGGGTGGACGCTTACCCGAACGCCCAAGGACCACTACCCCTGGTACCGGGGCCTGATCACCGCGCACCGCGCGCGGACGGAGGAAACCACCCGATGAAGTTCACCGACGGCTACTGGCTGATGCGTCCCGGAGTGACCGCGCACTACGCCACCGAGGTCGCGGACGTCCGGGCCGACGAGCACCGGGTAACCCTCTACGCGCCGGTGAAGCACGTGCGCGGCCGCGGCGGCATGCTCAACAGCGCGCTGCTGACGGTCGAGTGCTGGTCGCCGGCCGAGGGCGTGATCGGGGTGCGTGCCACCCACCACGCCGGCTCGGTGCGCCGGGGGCCGGAGTTCGCACTGCCCGGCGCACAACCGGATGTGGGCAAGGTGTACCGGGACGGCGCGGTCGTCGAGCTCAGCGCCGGTGACCTGACATTGCGGGTGGACACGTCCGAGCCGTGGCGCCTGGAGTTCTGCGCCGGGGGCCGGGTGCTGACCTCCGTGGGCGAGCGCGGCATCGGCTTCGTCACCGACGCCGCCGACCGTCACCACATGCTGGGCCAACTCGCCCTGGGCGTGGGCGAGCTGGTGTACGGGCTCGGTGAGCGTTTCACCCCGTTCGTCAAGAACGGGCAGTCCGTGGACATCTGGCAGGCGGACGGCGGCACCAGCAGCGAGCAGGCGTACAAGAACGTCCCCTTCCACCTGACCAACCGCGGCTACGGGGTCTTCGTCAACCATCCCGGCAAGGTGAGTTACGAGGTCGGCTCCGAGGCGGTCGGCCAGGTCCAGTTCAGTGTCGAGGACCAGTCGCTGGAGTTCTTCGTCGTCCACGGCCCGACCCCGAAACAGGTCCTGGAGCGTTACACCGCCCTCTCCGGCCGCCCCGCGCTGCCGCCGGCCTGGGCACTCGGCCTGTGGCTGACCACCTCCTTCACCACCGACTACGACGAGGCCACCGTCAACCGCTTCGTGGGCGGCATGGCCGAACGCGGCATCCCGCTCAGCGTGTTCCACTTCGACTGCTTCTGGATGCGCGGCTACCAGTGGTGCGACTTCGACTGGGACCCCGACACCTTCCCCGACCCGGCCGGCATGCTCACCCGCCTCAAGGAGCAGGGGCTGCGGATCTCCGCCTGGATCAACCCCTACATCGCGCAGAAGTCGGCGCTGTTCGAGGAGGGCATGCGCGAGGGCCACCTGGTGCGGCGCCCGGACGGCAGCGTGTGGCAGTGGGACCTGTGGCAGCCCGGCATGGCCCTGGTCGACTTCACCAACCCCGCCGCCCGCGACTGGTACACCGACAAGCTCCGCACCCTCCTCGACACGGGCGTCGACTGCTTCAAGACCGACTTCGGCGAGCGCATCCCCACCGACGTGGTCTGGCACGACGGCTCCGACCCCGAGCGGATGCACAACTACTACACCCACCTCTACAACGAGGCCGTCTTCGAGCTGCTGCGCGAGGTGCACGGCGAGGGCGAGGCGCTGCTCTTCGCCCGCTCGGCGACCGCCGGCGGTCAGCAGTTTCCCGTCCACTGGGGCGGCGACTGCGAGTCCCACTTCAACGCCATGGCCGAGTCGCTGCGCGGCGGACTCTCCCTCGGCCTGTCCGGCTTCGGCTTCTGGAGCCACGACATCGGCGGATTCGAGGGCACCCCGACCCCCACCGTGTTCAAGCGCTGGGTGCAGTTCGGGCTGCTCTCCTCGCACAGCCGCCTGCACGGCAGCAAGTCCTACCGCGTCCCGTGGGACTACGGCGAGGAGGCCGTCGACGTCACCCGCGCGTTCACCCTGCTCAAGCACCGCCTCGCCCCCTACCTCCAGCGCGCCGCGCAGCAGGCGCACGCCACCGGCGTCCCGGTGATGCGCGCCATGGTGCTGGAGTTCCCCGACGACCCGGCCGCCGCCACGCTCGACCGGCAGTACCTCCTCGGCGACGACCTCCTCGTCGCCCCGGTCTTCACCGACGACGGCACGGTCGACTACTACGTGCCCGAGGGGACGTGGACCAACGTCCTGACCGGCGTCCAGGTCACCGGCCCCCGATGGGTGCGCGAGCAGCACGGCTTCCACACTCTGCCGCTGCTCGCCCGCCCCGACTCCGTCATCCCGCTCGCCGCGGACGACCAGCGCCCGGTCTCCGCCTGGGCGGACGGCGTCGAACTACGGGTCCACGCCTTCACCGACGGCGCCGAGCGCACCCTCGTGATCCCCAGCACCGACGGCCCCGGCGAGACCGCCCGCTTCCACCTGCGCCGCCAGGGCGACCGCCTCCACGTGACCACCGACAGCCCGCACCCGTGGCAGCTGCGGATCGGCAGCCCGAACGCGACGTTGCACACCCGGCCGGCCGGCACCTCGGAGGCCGACCTGCCGTACCCGGCCTGAACCCGGCGGTCGGGGCGGGGTCCGCCCTGAGCGCGGTTCCTCGCCGACGCCGGAGCCCTCCCGGAATCCGAGCCCAGTCAGGGTTCGGATCCCGGGAGCGGCGGTCATCCGGCGGTCATCCGGCGGTCAGGGTCGTCCACTTCTGGTTGGCGCCGCTGTGGCAGTCCCACAGCTGGAGCTGTGTGCCGTCGGGGGAAGAGCCCGGGACGTCGAGGCAGCGGCCGGAGGCGGGGTTGCGGTAACCGCCGTTGTAGGGCTGCCAGACCTGGTTGGCGCCGCCGTGGCAGGCCCAGAGCTGCACCTTGGTGCCGTTGGCGGTACCCCAGCCGGCGGCGTCGAGGCACTTGCCCAGGGAGCGCAGGGTGCCGTCGGTGTAGGCGGACCAGTACTGGTTGGCGCCGCCGCCGCAGCTCCACGTCTGGACGGCGGTCCCGTCGGCGGTGCCGGCGCCGCTGACGTCCAGGCACTTGCCGGTGATGCCGGACTGTACGCGTGCGGGGGCGGGGGCGGGGTTCCTCAGCCACCCGGCGCTGTCCGCGGCCTGGACGCCGCGGTGGAAGGCGTCGGCCATCTTCCGGTAGCCCGCGTCGTTGGGGTGCAGGGCGTCGGCCAGGTCGGCCGTGGTCAGGCCGCTCATGTCCACGTACGCGACGCGCTTGCCCGCGGCCTGTGCCTCGCTCACGATGCCGGGAATGGCCCGGTTGTAGGCGGCACGGTACTGCTCCTCGGATCCGCTGGTGGACACGACCAGGGAGGCGACGAGGACGGTGGCGTCGGGGGCGGCGACGGTGATCCGGCCGACCAGGGACTTCAGCCGGGCGGTGGCGGTGGAGACCTGGTGGGACCGGTTCAGGTCGTTGGTGCCGATGTGCAGCGTCACGACATTGGGCCGGTAGCGGGTCAGCGAGGCGTCGGCGAGCGCGGCGATCTGCTCGATCAGGTATCCGGAGTGGCCTTCGTTGTCGGGGTCGGACATCGAACCGGCCCGCCCCGTGCCCACGAAGTCCAGCGGATGGCCGTCCGCCGCGAGCCTGTCCCACAGCGGGCCCCGGTAGCCGTTGCCCGTGCTGCTTCCCACACCCCAGGTGATCGAGTCGCCCAACGGCATGACTCGTAGGGGCGTGTCGGAGGCGGCGGAGGCCGCACCGGCCGGGGTCGCCGCTGCCGCCGTCACCCCGGTCACCCCGAGGGCGGCGGCGACCAGCGTGATCAACGGCCGCATCCAGGACTTACTCATGCAATTTCCTTTCTCGCGTTACGGGAGCGTGGTCCACTTCTGGTTGTTCTGGCCGTTGCAGGTCCACAGGGCGACGGGGGTCCCGTTGGCGGTGCCGGCCGCGTTCGCGTCGAGGCACAGACCGGCGTGGACGTTGCGCACCGACCCGTCGGCCTGCCTGGTCCACTTCTGGTTGTTCTGGCCGTTGCAGGGCCAGATGACGACCGGTGTGCCGTTGGTGGTGCCCTGGTTGGAGGCGTCCAGGCACTTGTCGCCGTAGACGCGGATCTCGCCACCGGCCCACGTGGTCCAGAGCTGGTTGGCGGCGGTGTGGCAGTCCCAGATCAGCGCCTTCGCCCCGGGCGCCGTGGCGGCGCGGTCCACGTCCAGGCAGCGGCCGGACCCGGTACCGCGCAGACGTGCGGTGGTGGCGGCCAGCGGGCTGCCTCCGGTCACCTTGAACACGGCGACACCGTGCGCGGGCACGCTCGCGGAGATCTGGCCGGAGGTGCTCGCCGTACCGCCGGTCCACAGGTCGGTGAGGGCGAACGACTGCCCGGCGAGGCCGACCTGCGCGGCCGTGGCGGTGATGGTCGTGGGGCTTCCTCCCCTGTTGAGCAGGCCCACGGCGACGGAGCCGTCGGCCAGGGGCTTGGCGAACACCTCGGTGCCGCCGTCGTCGCGGACCCGGCGTCCGCCCGCGCCCAGCGGGTCCTGGTTCACCGCCACCAGGCGGGGGTTGCGCAGGATGGCGCTCACGTCGGCGGACATGGTGCGGATGTCGTTGCCGGCCATGAGCGGAGCGCCCAGCAGCGCCCACAGGGCGAAGTGGGTGCGGGACTCGGTCAGGGACAGCCCGGGGCGGCCGACGACCAGCATGTCGGGGTCGTTCCAGTGGCCCGGGCCCGACTGCGCGGCCAGTGGTGCGGTGATGTCCAGGACGTTGCCGACGCCCATCGGGTAGCTGTTGGTGTTGTTGTTCTGCCAGATGTCGAGCAGGTCCTCGGTCGTCCGCCACAGGTCGGCGACCTCGCCCCAGTCGTAGGTGGCGCCGGTGGGGGCGTGGAAGCTGTTGGGGTTGATGCTGTAGACGATCGGGCGGCCGGTGGCGCGCAGGGCGTCACGCATGATGGTGAACTGTGCGATCTGTTCGCTGAGGGTACCGTTGCCGGAACACCAGTCGTACTTGAGGTAGTCGACGCCCCAGGAGGCGAAGGCGGCGGCGTCCTGGGCCTCGTGGCCCTTGCTGCCCGTCGAGCCGGGGTAGGTGCCCACGCCCTGGGCGCACGTTTTCTCGTTGGGGGCCTGGTAGATGCCGAACTTCAGGCCCTTGCCGTGGATGTAGTCCCCGAGCGCCTTCATGCCGCTGGGGAACGTGGTCGGATTGGCCCGCAGGTTGCCCGCCGCGTCGCGCTGCGGGTCGAACCAGCAGTCGTCGACGACGACGTACTGGTAACCCGCGTCCTTCATGCCCGAGGACACCATCGTGTCGGCGGCCTGGCGGACCTGCGCCTCGGTGATCCCGCATCCGAAGCTGTTCCAGCTGTTCCAGCCCATCGGCGGGGTGAGCGCCGGGCTGCCCGGCGCGGCCTCGGCGGTCGTGCCGACGGAGGCGGTGGCGGTGACGCAGGCGGCGAGCGTCAGCGTGGCGGCCGCGAGGAGGCGCGGTAATCGTCGGTACAGGGGAACCATGGGGTTTTTCCTTCCTGGCCCGCACGGCGTGGGCCGCCGTACGGGCCGGATCGGCGGGGTCATGAGCTGGTGCTCGGGTGCCCGCGGGGTTCAGCGCTGCAGGGTGAGCAGGCCCGGTCGGTACGGCAGTTGCTGGTAGGGGGTGCCCTGGGGTGTGGCGGGGTCGTAGCCCTGGTAGAGGAACTGCAGGTTGCAGGGGTCGATGGTCATGGTCTGGTCGGCGTTGACGCGGATCAGGTCCCCGTGGCTGATGTCGTCGGTCCAGGTGGCACCGCTGTTGGCCTTGCCCGCGAAGGGGCTGCTCTCACTGCCGGCCTGGAGGGTCCACGGACCGTTCAGGCCGGAGGCGGTGAACGAGCGGAAGTAGCGGTCCTCGTTCGCCCCCCGGGCCTCGACGATCATGAGGTACTGGTTCCGGCCCTGGACCTTGTAGACCTCCGGCGCCTCGAACAGGTTCTTCGCGGTGTCGCTCATGACCGTCGTGTACGACGAACCGAAGTTGCCCGGGAAGTTTCCGATCGGCAGGGTCGACCGGTAGATCTTGCCGTTGTCGTCTGCGAAGAACAGGTGCATGTTCTGGTCGTCGCCGATCAGGGTCGGATCGATGGGGCCGGACTCGGGGAGGCTGCCGGTGAACAGCGGCTGCGGGGCGGACCAGCCGTTGGGATCGGTGGGGTCGCTGGACGTGCGGTAGGTGAAGGGCCAGGCGGTGCCCCACCCGTTCGAGGCCAGTACCCAGATGTTCTTGGGCGCGAAGTAGAACAGCTTGGGCGCCACCGCCAGGCCCTGGTTCATCCCGCTCTGGGTGGCCGTCGCCATGTCCGACCAGTCGGTGAAGGGACGGAACGCCATCGTGCCCCACGACGAACCGTCGGACGTAGTCGCGTAGACCAGGTTCTGGCCGTTGTAGGGCACGGTCGTGAAGTCCTTCAGCGCGCTCCACCCGTTCGCCGGACGGGCCAGCGGGCCGGTCGAGGTCCACCGGTACGTCGACGGAAGAGCACACGTGCCGCCCGGCTCGGACAGGCCGGCCCACTTCTGGTTGGCGCCGCCGTGGCAGTTCCACAGCTGCACCGCGGTGCCGTTGGCCGCGCCACCGCCCGACACGTCCAAGCACAAGCCGGACTCCACGGCGACGATCGTGCCGTCGGCGCCGACCCGCCACCGCTGGTTCGTACCGCCGTTACAGCTCCATATCACCGGCCGGGTCCCGGCCGTGGTGGCGTGGCCCGGAACGTCCAGGCACTTGCCGCCGTACACGGTCAGCCGATTGTCGTCTGTCAGCGTCCACCGCTGGTTGCTCCCGCCGTGGCAGTCCCAGATCTGCAGGTTCGTGCCGTCGGTCCGGCCGGCGCCCGGCACATCGAGACACCGGCCGGAACCGACACCCCGCAAGGCGCCGCTGGTGGCCGCGTGGGCCGGTCCGGCGACGAGCATCGCCGCCAGCGAGACCAGAGCCGCGAGCACGGCGGGGAGCGCCAGGAACCGATGTCCGCGGCGGTTTTGGCGTCTGCGCATGGTGCCCTCTCACATCCTTGGGTAAGTGGTTCGAGCGCCCCGGCCCGGAACCGGGCCCCTTCAGGGGCGCGGTGGCATGAGGTTCCCGGTCTCCGGCGCCGCCGGACGAAGCCGTACCGCGTTTCCGGGGCTCGTCTCACCGCTGTCGGTGAAACATGCGTCCTCCGGGCCCGACCGGTCCGCTTGGTCGGCCACTGGAACGAGGACCTGATTGTTCGAAATAACGAACAACGTGCGACACTTCGTGCCGAAGATAGATTCGAGCCGAGGCTCCGTCAACGTTTCCGACGAGTTACGCTCCGACGCATTGCACCCCGCCCGGATAACGAAATTTTCGAGCCGGCACACAAGTTGACCTCGATATGGGGTGCCGTTTGCGTTCAGCGTCGACCGTGTCGGACCAGTCGGCCTGTTCGGTATCTCGGATATTCGAGGTACGGGGACCATTCCACCCCTGGATCACTTCTCCTGGATGGGGAGATTTCCAGCCGCCAAGTGTCTGATTTCCTGGGGCCACTCCAGGCCGCAGGGGCGGGTGGACGCTTTGCGCATACGTCACCGGTTCACCCAGCGTCCAGGGATGTTCGCAAGCGCTCTCCAGCACATACCCCGTCAGCGACACCACGACCGTGCAGGTCACCCGCAACGTCAGCGGCACCTGGGCCATGCGCATCCGCATCCCGAGCTGGACCAGCGGGGCCACCATCAGCGTCAACGGTGTCGCGCAGAACATCGCCACCAGCCCCGGCACCTACGCCACCCTGAGCCGCTCCTGGACCTCCGGCGACACGGTCACCGTCCGCCTGCCCATGCGGATCGTCATGCGGGCGGCCAACGACAACAGAAGCGTCTCCGCGATCACCTACGGCCCGGTCGTCCTGTCCGGCAACTACGGTGACTCCTCGCTCAGTTCCCTCCCGACGCTGCTCACCGATGGCACCGCGTTCCGCTTCCGCAACGCCCACAGTGGCAAGGTGCTCGGCGTCCAGGGCATGTCCACGGCGGACGACGCGACCGTCCTGCAGTGGGCGGACAGCGGCACCGCCGACCACCGATGGACGCGGCGCGCCCGGGTCTGCACAGCCGTCGCGTCGATAAAGTTCGGCCGGGACAGCCCGAGTTGGAGCGCCAGGCATTGACACCACGCCCGGGGCAATGGAAGCGTCGAAGCGCTTCACCACCACCCCGGCCATCCCCCCGGCCCGGCGGCACTGGATTCCAGAAAGGGCACCGTCATGTCCCGGAAGTCCACGAAGAGAAGCGTCACGGATGTACTGGTGGCCCTGCTGATGGCGATCTCGCCACTGATCGCGGCGCTCGTACTGACCGGCGCCTCGGCCACCACCGCGTCGGCCGCGTCACTGACCGAGGTGACCAACTTCGGCAGCAACCCCGGAAACCTGCGGATGTACGTCTACCGGCCCGACAGCGCTCCGGCACGCCCGGCCGTGCTGGTGGCAGTGCACTACTGCACCGGCACGGGGCCCGCCTTCTACGCCAACACGGAGTTCGCCCGCCTGGCCGACCAGTACGGGTTCGTCGTCGTCTACCCGGACGCGAACGTCAGCGGGCAGTGCTTCGACGTCTCCTCACCCCAGGCGCTCAAGCATGACGGGGGCAGTGACCCCACGAGCATCGCCCAGATGGTCCGGTACACCCTGCAGAACATGAACGCCGACGCCGGCCGGGTCTACGTCACCGGCGCCTCGTCCGGCGCGATGACGACCAATGCCCTGCTCGGCGCCTACCCCGACGTGTTCAAGGCCGGTGCGGCGTTCTCGGGCGTGCCGTTCGGCTGCTTCGCCACCACCAACGGCTCCGGCTGGAACAGCGACTGCGCCACCGGCAAGATCAGCAAGACCCCGCAGGAGTGGGGCGACCTCGTCCGGAACGCCTACCCGGGGTACGCCGGCCCCCGGCCGCGGATGCAGCTGTGGCACGGCACCGAGGACGACGCGCTGTACTACGCGAACTTCGGTGAATCGATCAAGCAATGGACCAATGTGCTCGGGGTGAGCCAGACCCCGCTCTTCACCGACTCCCCGCAGTCCCACTGGACCCGCACCCGCTACGGCTCCGCCGGCACGCAGGCTCCGGTCGAGGCGAACAGCTTCCAGGGTGTCGGGCACTCCCTGCCCGCCAGTGGCATGGCGGCCCGGGCCATCACCTTCTTCGGACTCGACGGCGGGACCGGCGGGACCACCACAGGTCCGGTCCGCGCCACCGGTTCCGGCAAGTGCCTGGACGTACCCGGCTTTTCGCAGAGCAACGGCACCCAGACGCAGATCTGGGACTGCAACGGCGGCACGAACCAGACCTGGACCAGCACGTCGGCCAAGCAGCTCACCGTCTACGGCGGTGCGAAGTGCCTCGACGCGACCGGCACCTCGGCCGGCGCCAAAGTCGTGATAGGGGACTGCAACGGCGGCACCAGCCAGCAATGGAACCGCAACTCCAACGGCACCGTCACCAGTGTCCGGTCAGGCCTGTGCCTGGATGTGACCGGTGCCTCCACCGCCAACGGCGCACTGGTCGAACTGTGGGACTGCAACGGGGGCAGCAACCAGCAGTGGCGCCTCGGCTGACACGACCGCCCAGGGCTGAGGGCTTCTCGACGCCGCCCTCGGTTTCGAGAAGCCATACGCAAGCGCTTCGACGACCGTTCGTACCGACCCGGACCCGTCGACTTCGCGCGCCGCCCCTCCGTTCCCTCCCAATGGCTTTCTGAAGGCTGGAGATGTCATGCAACTGTCACGCCGTGGTGTTCTGATCCTGGGCGCAGCCGGCGCGGTCCTCCCCGGAGGTCTTCCCACGGGCACGGCCCGGGCCGCCGGGACGGCCGACGGAACGGACGCCTCGACGCGCACCGAGCGTCTTTATCTGTCCGGAGAGGACGCCGACCACCCGGTCGACTGGGACTTCCTGTGCACCAGCGGGCGGCGCAGCGGCAGTTGGGGCAGCATCCCGGTTCCGTCCAACTGGGAGTTCCACGGATACGGTACGTACAACTACGGATGGAACCTGCGCCCGGAGGAGAAGGGCCGCTACCGGCACACCTTCACGCCGCCCGCCCACTGGCGTGACAGGCGCGTCTTCCTCGTGTTCGAGGGGTCGATGACCGACACCGAGGCGTGGATCAACGGCGAGTCGGCCGGGTCCGTCCACCGCGGCGGCTTCTACCGGTTCCGTCACGAGGTGACCGGAAAGCTGCGTCCGGGACAGGGCAACCTCCTGGAGGTGACCGTCAGCAAGGAGTCCGCCGACGACTCCGTCAACAGGGCCGAACGCCTCGGGGACTACTGGAACTTCGGCGGCATCTACCGCCCCGTCCATCTTGAGGCGCTCCCGCTCCAGCACATCGAACGCATCGCCGTCGACGCCCGCGCCGACGGCACGCTGCGGATCGACGCCCACCTGTCGGGTACCGGTTCCGCCGACCGTCTCGTCGCCCAGGTCACCGACCTCTCGGGGCGCCCGGTCGGCGCCCCGTTCACCGCGGCCGTCGCTCCGGGCGACACGACGGTGACCCTCAGGACCGCTGTCGACTCCCCCCGGCAGTGGACGGCGGAGACACCGCACCTCTACCGCGTCGAGGTCGCGCTCCGCGCCGACGACGACCGCACCGTCCACCGCGTCGACGAGAGATTCGGCTTCCGCACCGTCGAGGTGCGCCCCGGCGACGGTGTGTACGTCAACGGCGTCAAGGTCATCCTCAAGGGGGCCAACCGGCACACCATCTGGCCCACATCCGGCCGGGCGACCAGCGCGCGCATCAGCCGCAAGGACATCCTCCTGATGAAGGAGATGAACATGAACGCGGTCCGGATGGCCCACTACCCGCCGGACCCGCACTTCCTCGACCTCGCCGACGAACTCGGGCTGTACGTGCTCGACGAACTGGCCGGCTGGCAGAAGTCCTACGACGAGGCGGCAGGCAGACCCCTCGTCGCCTCGATGGTCGCCCGTGACGTCAACCACCCGTCGATCCTGTTCTGGTGCAACGGCAACGAAGGCGGCTGGAACACCGCCCTCGACGGCGACTACGCCCGCCACGACCCCCAGCAGCGCACCGTTCTCCACCCCTGGGCGAACTTCGGCGGCATCAACACCGACCACTACGAGACGTACGACAGTACGCGCCGCATCCTCCGGGAACGGGGGGACGTCTTCATGCCCACCGAGTTCCTCCACGGCCTCTACGACGGCGGCGCCGGCGCGGGGCTCGACGAGTACTGGAAGCTGATGGGCCGTGAACGGCTCTCCGCCGGCGGCTTCCTGTGGTCACTGATCGACGAGGGCATCGTGCGGGACGACCTCGGCGGCGCCGTCGACGTGGCGGGCAACGCCGCACCCGACGGCATCCTCGGCCCCTTCCGTGAGAAGGAGGCCAGCTTCCACACGATCAAGGACATCTGGTCGCCCGTACAACTCGCCGAGCCCGACCGGTTCACCTCCGGCCTGCCGGACGACTTCGACGGGCGGATCCACCTCACCAATCACTACGCCTTCACCAACACACGTACCTGCCGGTTCACTTGGCGGCTCCTGGACTTCCCCACCCCCTCGCAGCGGCGGGACGGCCACACGGTGCGCGTCCAGGGCACGGCCACCGCGCCGGACATCGGGCCCGGCGCGCAAGGAGTACTGCGCCTGCCCCTGCCGTACAGCTGGCGACGCGCCGACGCCGTCGCGCTCACCGTCACCGACGCCGACGGACACGAACTCCACAGCTGGACCTGGACCATCACATCCGCCACCGACCAGGCCCGACGGCTGGTACGGACGGGCCTGGGACCAGCCGTACGCGGCCGGCTCGCGGACGACAGGCTCATCCTCGTATCCCGCCACACCACCGTCACAATCGACGCCACGACGGGCATGCTGGCCGGCGTCAGCCACCGAGGGAGGGACTTCGCGCTGTCCCGTGGCCCGCTGCCCACCACCGGAACGGCCGTCCTCACCCGCCTGACGCACGGGCCCGACGGCAACGGCTACACGGTGAAGGCCGAGTACTCCGGCGTCCTGCGCCACGTCCGGTGGAGCCTGCGCCCCAGCGGCTGGCTGCAGTTGGACTACCGCTACCACCTCACCGGCGAACACGACCTCTTCGGCGTCGGTTTCGACCACCCGGAATCGCAGGTGACCGGCGTGACTTGGCTCGGCCACGGACCGCACAGGGTGTGGAAGAACCGGCTGCGCGGCGTCGCGACGGACGTCTGGACGAAGCAGTACAACGACACCGCGACCGGCGCCGACGGCTGGGTGTACCCGGAGTTCAAGGGCTACCACGCCGACGTCCGCTGGGCATCCCTGCACACCACCGCCGGACGCATCACCATGGTCTCCGAGGACGAGAACCTCTACCTCCGCCTCTTCACCCCCCGGTTCGGCCCCGACCCCCGCCACACCGCGCCGCCCTTCCCGAAGGGCGATCTCTCCCTCCTCGACGCCATCCCGGCCATCGGCACCAAGTTCGACCCACCGGCCGCCCTCGGCCCCAGCGGCGCCCCCACCACGGCGAAAGGCGACTACGGGCGAACCCTGTACTTCGCGTTCTCCCAGTAACGCCTCCCCTCGCCGCCGCCGCACCAGGCGGCCGGGCCTCCTGCCGACCGGCGCCGTTCAGCGCGGCGCTCCCCGCTGACCGAGGAGACGGGGTCCCCGCTCCCCTTCTCGACCCGCTCGGCTGAGGTCACCCTCACGTACGTCGCGGTGACGCCTGCTTCCCGCCGTCCACCGTGACGGTGGCACCGGAGCCGCGATCCAGGGCCGGGACGAGGGCGACGCCGAGGAGCGGAACCATCGAGAGCAGGAGCCAGGGGGCGGGGCCGTCGTGTTCGAGGAGGGCGCCGACAGGGGCGCCGAAGGCGAGGACGACGAGGCCCGAGAGGGAGGACAGGGCGCCGGTGGCGAGGCCGAGACGGCGGTCGCCCGCGAGGTCGGGGAGGAGGGCCCGGGTGGCGGGCAGCACCAGCATCTGGCCGAGGGTCAGCAGGACGGTGAAGGCGAGGGCGGCCCAGATCCCGTCCTGGGCACGCAGGACGGCGGTCGCCGCGAAGGCGGCGGCGATCAGCAGCAGTCCGGTGCGGATCGCGACGGGCCGGTCCGCTCGGGCGGCGAGCCTCTCGACGGGTCCGGAACCGGTGACGACCAGGGCGGAGGAGAGGGCGAAGAGCCAGCCGAGGGCAGCCTGGGAGCCGGTGGCGCGGTCGAGCTCCGCCGGGAGGGCCAGATAGAGCTGGTTGTAGGCGAGCAGGTAGGTGGAGTAGGCGAGGGACAGGAGGAGGAAGCGGCGGTCGCCGAGGAGCGTGCGCCAGGTGCCCGGCCGCTCCTCGCGGGGCTCCGGTGGAGCGGTGCGGCGCGGCATGAGCCGGGCGTGCGCCGCCAGGACGAGGAGGAAGACGCCCGCCCCAGCGAGACAGGCGATGCGGAAGTGGTCCGCCCCGCCCCCGTACAGCAGGAGTGTGCCGAGGACCGGGCCGAGAAGGGCTCCGGCCTGGCCGCCGGCGGAGAAGCGGGCGAGGGTACGCGTACGGCGGTGGCCACCGGCCCGTTCGACGCGCAGCGCCTCGCGAGTGATCTCGGACTCGACGGCGGGCGAGAAGAGCGCGGCGGCGAAGCCGACCGCGACCACCGCCGCGATCACGCTCCAGACGCTCGCGGCGAACGCGAGCCAGACGAACCCGGCCACCCGCAGCGCACAGCCCACGAGCACGACGGGCCGCGGCCCGTAACGGTCGGTCAGCGCGCCGCCGACGACGAAGAGGCCCTGCTGGCTGAAGGTCCGCAGGCCCAGGACGAATCCGACCATCGCCCCGCCGAGGCCCAGCGTGCCCCCCAGGTGGTCGGCGAGGTAGGGCAGGACGGCGAAGAACCCGACGTTGAAGGCGAACTGACTGGCCACGAGGAGCCGGGCGAGCGGGGTCATGCGGTGCGCTTTCCGTGGTGCGGAGCCCCGGGCGATCGAGCATTGGTTGAGAATTCACCCACCCGGGTGAAGTTCGGTAAGCCTACCCTTATAGGCTGCTGCCTCCTGGACCGCCCGTACCGGTGCTCCGGGCCGTTCCCATGCCCCTCTGACAGGACGTCTCCATGCGCACCGCACCTCGCCGTCTCCTCGCGGCACTCGCCCTCACCCCCTTCCTGGCCGGCTGCTTCGCCCAGGGCTCCGGCGGAACCGGCGGGGATGGGGCGGCGGAGGCGGAGGGACGGCTGCGCGTGGCGCTCGCGGTGCCGCCGGTCAAGGCCCTCTCGCCGTACAGCAACGACGCCACCGTGCTCAGCAAGCTGGCGGTCGCCGAGGGCCTCACCGCCCTCGACGCCCAGGGTGCGGCCGCCCCCGCGCTCGCCACCTCCTGGAAGCGGGACACCGCCACCACCTGGACGTTCGAGCTGCGCAAAGCCACCTTCCAGGACGGCAGCCCCGTCACCGCCCAGTCCGTCGTCACCGCCCTCGCGCACGCGAACCGGGCCACGCCCAAGCCGCGCGTCCTCAGCGACGTGGAGCTCGCCGCCCTGGCCGTCGACGCCGACACCGTCCGTCTCACCACGAAGAACGCCGACCCGGTCCTGCCGCTCCGGCTCGCGAGCCCCGCCCTCGCGATCCTCTCGGCGAAGGCGTACGCGGCCGACGGGGGCGCCAGCCCGGTCGGCACCGGCACCGGCCCGTTCAGGATCACCCGCCTCACCGGCAAGACCAAGGCCGTCCTCGACCGCTACGACGGCTACTGGGGCGGCAAGGCGAAGTCCACCGGCATCGACGTGACGTGGATCGCCGACGGCACGGCCCGTGCCAACGCGCTGCGCTCCGGCACCGTCGACATCGCCGAGTGGATCCCGACCGCCCAGGCGAAGCTCCTCGACCAGGGCACCCGGCACGAGGTGCCGTCGGTACGCACCGACGGCCTGGTCCTCAACACCGGCGGCGGCCTGTTCACCGATCCCGCCCTGCGCGCGGCGGCCCGCCAGGCCGTGGACGGCTCCGCCCTCGTCGACTCCGTCTTCAGCGGCTACGCCGACCCGGCGCGCGGCCTCTTCGGGCCCGCCGTGCCCTGGGCCGCCGCCCAGCGAATCGCGGTCACAGGCCGTGCCACCGCCGCGACGACCGACCAGGTCAAGACCAAGGCTGCCGGGAAGACCCTGCGCCTGGTCACCTACACCAACCGCGCCGAACTGCCCGAGACCGCGACCGTCCTCCAGCAGCAGCTGGAGAAGGCCGGGTTCACGGTGAAGCAGGACGTCCGCGAGTACACCCAGATGGAGGCCGACCTCCTCGCGGGGAAGTACGACGCGCTCGTCTTCTCCCGGGTCACGCTCCTCGACACCGGCGACGCCGTCGCCTACCTCGCCAGCGACTTCGCCGGCACCGGCGTCTACAACATCGCCGCCCTGAAGGACGCCTCGGTCGACCAGGCGATCCGCGCCGCCGCCGAGGAGAGCGCCACGGCGAAGCGGCAGCAGAAGATCATGCGGGCCGAGGCCGACATCCTGCGCACCGACGCGGTCGTGCCGCTCGTCCACGAGAAGGTCGTCCAGGGCATCGCCACCGGCGTCGAGGGCGTGACCCTCGACCCGCGTGAGCGCGCCCTCATCACCCTCGACACCCACCGCGAGTAGACGGAATGAGCAGCGCTCACGGCACCGCGCCCGTCCGCCCGGCACGCTGGGTGGCGGGCGCCGGGCGCGTCGGCGCGGGAGCCGCGCTCCTGACCGCCGTGGCCCTGCTGCCCTGGCTGTCCCGGACCGACCCCGCGCTGACCGTCCTGCGCGCCCGCTCCGCCGACCAGGATCCCACCCCGGCCGAGATCGCCGCCGTACGCGAGGAACTCGGCCTCGCCGACGGGCCGTCCGCGCACCTCGCCGACTGGCTGGGCGGGCTGCCGCACGGCGACGCCGGCACCTCATGGGTGTCCGGAGAGCCCGTCCTGCCGCAGGTGACGGCCGCAATCGGCGTCTCCGTCACACTCATGCTGGGCGCTCTGCTCGTCACCGTCCTCGCCGCCGCCGCCGTCTGCGCACGAACGCTCCACCTCGGAGCACACCGACGGCTGCGCCGGGAGCGTACGGGAACCGGGGCGGCGGTCCTGGCCGCGCTGCCCAAGTTCCTCCTCGCCTCCCTCCTCTCCCTGGCCGGCGGGGTGTGGCTGGGGTGGTTCCCCTCGGGCGGCTGGGAGGGGCCGTCGTCCATGGTGCTGCCCGCCCTCGCGCTCGGCGTCCCGTCCGGGGCCATGATCGGCGGTCTCCTCGACCAGGCACTGCCCGCCGCCCTCCACGAACCCTGGGCCAAGACCTGGCATGCCGTCGGATTCCCGCCCCGGCACACCGCCCGTCACGCCCTGCGCCGCGCCCTGCCCGGCGTCCTTCCCCAACTCCTGCCCACCGTCGTCGCCCTCGTCGGCGGGGCCGTCGCCGTGGAGCGCATCTTCAACATCCCCGGCCTCGGCCGTCTCGCCCTGGACGCCGCGATCGCCCAGGACCTGCCGTCCCTGCAGACCGCGACCCTCGCCCTCGTCCTGCTCGGCACCACCGCCGGCCTCCTCGTCCAGGCCCTGCGCCGTACGCTCCTCGGCCGCGCCCTGCGTGACGGCGCCCTGCCCGCGCTCCCCCGGCCCGAACTGCCGGCCGGACGCGCCCGGCGCCTCACCGCCATCGCCTGCCTGCTTGTCCTGGTCGCCCTCGTCGTCGCCGGGCTGCTGCGCGATCCCCTGCACGTCGACACGGCCGCCCGCCTGCTCCCGCCCTCCCCCGCCCACCCGCTCGGCACCGACCCCCTCGGCCGCGACCTCCTCGCCCGCCTGGGCCACGGCGCCCTGCGCACCGCGGCCGTCGCCCTCGCCGTCACCGCCGCCGGCGCCCTCACCGGCCTCCTCCTCGGCCTGGCCCCCCGCGCCGGCGCGGGCCTGACCGACGTCGTCGCGACCATGCCCGCCGTCCTCGCCGGTCTCCTCGTGACAGCCGCCACCGGCCCCTCCCTGTGGGGAGCCGCGCTCGCCGTCTGCGTGGTCGGCTGGACCCCGTACGCGGCGCAGACCGCCGCCCTGCTCGAACAGGAACGAGCCAGCGGCCACATCACCGCCGCCCGCTCCCTCGGCGCCGGGCGGCTCCACCTCCTCCGCCGACACCTGCTCCCCGCACTCGGCGCCCCCCTCCTGCGCAACGCCCTCCTCCGCCTGCCCACCACCGTCCTCGTCCTGGCCTCCCTCGGCTTCCTCGGTCTCGGCGAACAACCGCCCACCCCCGAGTGGGGACGCCTGCTCTCCGAGAACCAGCCCTACGCCGAACTCGCCCCCTGGACCGTCCTCGCCCCGGCCTGTGCCCTGATCCTGCTCTCCGTCCTGGCCGTCACCACCACGCCGCACCGCGACACCCGCCACCGCTGAACCGTCCCCCACCGCGCCAGGTACCGGCACATCACGGCCGACCGCCCCCTGAACGGGCCGAGGTGCATGGCGTGGTCGGGCATGAGCCGCCGAGCGTCTTCCCGCCATCGAGCGCGCCCGAGACGCCTTCGACACCCGGGAAGACGAGGGAGACGGGCACCGCACGCTCGGCGACGCCGGCCTGATCAGGCGGGGGCGGCGAGCCATTCGGTCAGGTGTCGACTCGACCAGCCCCGCGAACGGCCACCCGACCCCCGGACCAGCATCGCCACAGGTTCGCAGCCGCGACCGACCACGACGCAACAAGCCCTCCTTCGGAAGCCTTCGGCAGAGTCACCACAGCCAGCCATGGCGGCCGGTCGCATGCGAGGGCGTCGAACTATGGTGTCCCACCACATACGCCTCTGACCTGCGTCTTCCTACGGTGTGGCGACACGACAACGTCCCCGTACCTGCCTGGAAGTGGTGCTCATGGCCGCCGCAACTCCCTCCCCGACGCCACCCAACTCCCTCAAGAAGATCGTCGCCGCCAGTCTCATCGGCACGACGATCGAGTGGTACGACTTTTTCCTGTATGGGTCCGCCGCGGCGCTCGTGTTCAACAAGCTGTTCTTTCCCGAGTCCGATCCGCTGGTGGGAACGCTGCTCTCCTTCCTGACGTACGCGGTCGGGTTCGCCGCGCGGCCGCTCGGGGCGCTGGTGTTCGGGCACTACGGGGACCGGCTCGGGCGGAAGAAGCTGCTGGTGCTCAGCCTGCTGCTGATGGGCGGGGCGACGTTCGCCATCGGGCTGTTGCCGACGCACGCCACCGTCGGGTCCGCCGCCCCGGTCCTGTTGACCGTGCTGCGGCTCGTGCAGGGCTTCGCGCTCGGTGGTGAGTGGGGCGGCGCCGTGCTCCTCGTGTCCGAGCACGGGGACGCCAAGCGGCGCGGGTTCTGGGCCTCGTGGCCGCAGACCGGGGCGCCGGCCGGGCAGTTGCTCGCCACCGGTGTGCTCTCCGCGCTCACCGCGCTGCTCTCGGACGCCGCCTTCGTGTCCTGGGGCTGGCGCATTCCCTTCCTGCTCTCCGGTGTCCTCGTCGTCGTCGGGCTCTGGATCCGGCTCTCGGTCGACGAGTCGCCCGTCTTCAAGGCGGCCCTCGCCGCCGCCGAGGAGCGCAAGGCGGTCGCCGGGCAGGTGGAGAAGATGCCGCTGGTCGCCGTGGTGAAGCACCACTGGCGTGACGTGCTGATCGCCATGGGTGCCCGCATGGCGGAGAACATCTCGTACTACGTGATCACCGCGTTCATCCTGGTGTACGCGACCACCGAGGTCGGCCTCTCCAAGCAGACCGCCCTGAACGCGGTCCTCATCGGCTCCGCCGTCCACTTCGCGGTGATCCCCCTCTGGGGCGCGCTCTCCGACCGGCTCGGACGCCGGCCGGTCTATCTGATCGGCGCGGTCGGTGTCGGGGCCTGGATGTTCCCGTTCTTCTCCCTCATCGACCGGGGTTCCTTCGGCAGCCTGCTGCTCGCGGTGACCGTCGGCCTGGTCCTGCACGGGGCGATGTACGCGCCGCAGGCCGCCTTCTTCTCCGAGATGTTCGCGACCCGGATGCGCTACTCGGGCGCCTCCATCGGTGCCCAGTTCTCCTCCGTGGCCGCCGGCGCGCCCGCCCCGCTCATCGCGACCGCGCTGCTCGCCGACTACGGCACCTCGACCCCGATCGCCCTGTATGTGATCGCGGCCGCGCTGCTCACCGTCGTCGCCCTCGCCTGCGCCCGGGAGACCCGTGACCGCGATCTCGGGGACATCGAGGAGCGGACCCCCTCGGACTCCCGCGTACGCGCCGACGTCTGATCCGCGGGCCCGTGCCGAAGCCCTGTGCCCCGTTCTTCCGAGAGCGGGGCACAGGGCTTTCGCGTGCCCGCCTACTTCCCGTTGACCGCGTCCGCGAGCGCGTGCAGGCGCAGCGCCAGCTGGATCTCCAGGGCGCGGGACGGGGACTGCCAGTCGGGACCGAGGAGCCGGCCGACCCGTTCCAGGCGCTGGGCCACCGTGTTCACATGGACGTGGAGTTCGTCCTTGGTCCGGGCCGGGCTCATGCCGCTCGCGAAGTAGGCGTCCAGAGTGCGGACCAGGTCGGTGCCGCGGCGCCGGTCGTAGGCGACGACCTGGCCGATCGTCCGGTCGACGAAGCCGTCGATGTCCCGGCCGTCGGCGAGCAGGAGTCCGAGGAAGCCGAGGTCCTCCGCGGCCGCGCCCTGGCCCGTGCGGTGCAGCAGGACGAGCGCGTCGAGACAGCGGCGGGCCTCCTCGTACGCGACGGCGACCTGGTCCGGTCGGTCGAGCGGTGCCCGTACGGGGGCGGAGGCGCCGACGGTGACCGGCTCGCGCAGCGTGCCGCCGAGGCTCCGCGCGGTCTGCCGGGCGAGGTCGGTGGCGCTCTCGCGGGGGCCGAGCGGCAGCAGCAGGACCGTACCGCCGTCGCGGGCCGAGGCGAGGCCGTGGCGGGTCGCGGCCAGGTGGGTGGCCGCCGACCAGAGGCGCTGGCGGTCGGCGCCCTCGCGGCCCCCGGCGTCGGGGTCGGTCGTGCCGCCGGCCCGCTCGATCCGGGCGGCGAGCACGACATGCGGGGCTTCGCTGTCGGTACGGAGCCGGGCGGCGCGCTCCTTGAGCAGGCGGCGGTCCCGGTCGGGGGCGTCGAGGAGGTCGTCGAGGAGTTCGCCCCGTACCCGCTGTTCGGCCTCGCCGGCGGAGCGGCGGGCGAGCAGCAGCAGGGAGGTGACCAGGGCGGCGCGCTCCAGGGTGCGCTGGTCGACCGGGTCGAGGTCGGGCTGCCCGTGGAGCACGAGCGCGCCCAGGGTCTCGCCGCCGGCGGAGACGGCGGCCACCCAGTCGTCGCCCTCGCGGACCGCGTGGCCTCCGGCGCGGGGGGCGGCTCCCGCGCCCTGCTCGCTGAACTCGACGGTTCCGCCCAGGACTTCGGAGACGGCTTGGGCCACGTCCTTGACCCCGCCGCCGTGCAGGACCAGTTCGGAGAGCCGGTCGTGGACCTCGGAGGCCCGTTCGATGACGCCGCTGTGTTCGCGGATGATGTCGTTGGCGCGTTCCAGCTCGGCGAGGGCGGAGCGGGTCTCGGCGAGGAGGTTGGCGGTGTCGATGGCCACGGCGGCGTGCGCGGCGAAGGAGCCGAGCAGCGCGACCTGTTCGCGTTCGAAGACCCTGGCTCTGCGGTCGGCGGCGAACAGGACGCCGATGACCTGGCTGCCGAGGCTGAGCGGGACGCCGAGGATGGCGACGAGGCCCTCGTCCCGTACGGCCGTGTCGATGGTCCTGGTGTGCTGGAAGCGCGCGTCGTCGAAGTAGTCGTCGGTGACGTACGGGCGGGCGGTCTGGGCGACGAGGCCGCCGAGTCCCTCCCCCATGCCCAGCCTGAGCTGCTGGAAGCGCGCGGAGACCGAGCCCTCGGTGACCCGCATGTACGTGTCTCCGGCAGCGGGGTCGTTGAGGCTCAGATAGGCGACCTCGGTGCCGAGGAGGGAGCGGGCGCGCTGGACGATCGCGCGCAGCACCGCGTCGAGGTCGCGGAGTCCCGCGAGGTCGTGGGCGGTGGCGAAGAGCGCGGACAGTTCCGCCTCGCGGCGACGCCGCCCCTCCAGCTCGGCCCTGACCCGCAGGGCGAGCTGTTTGGCCTCTTCGAGCTCGGCCAGCGCCTCGGGGCCCGCGCCGCTCGCACGGGCGAGCAGCACGGGCCGGTCGTAGGCCTCCGTACCGGCTCCTCGGGCGAGGAGTTCCAGGTAGGAGACGTGTTCGTGGGACATGGACACAGGGATACCTGCCGAAGGTGTGGTCGCACCACCCCTGTGGACGGTCTTCGGCGGAACGTTCAGTGTGCCGTCCAGCCGCCGTCGAGGGTGAGGGACGTGCCGGTGATGAAGGAGGCGTGGGGGGTGCAGAGATAGAGGACGGCCTCGGCGACCTCGTCCGGTTCGATGAGCCGCTTGAGCGCCGAGTCCTTCAGGAGCACCTCGGAGAGGACCCGCTCCGGGGGGATGCCGTGGGCCGCGGCCTGGTCCGCGATCTGCCGTTCGACCAGCGGGGTGCGGACATAGCCGGGATTGACGCAGTTGGAGGTGACCCCGTGCGGGGCGCCTTCGAGGGCAGCGGTCTTGGAGAGGCCTTCGAGCCCGTGCTTGGCGGCCACGTACGCCGACTTGAAGGCGGAGGCGCGCAGCCCGTGGACGGAGGAGAGGTTGACGATACGTCCCCAGCCTTGGGCGTACATGTGCGGCAGGGCGCCCCGGATGAGCCGGAAGGGCGCTTCCAGCATCACGGTGAGGACCGTGTGGAAGACGTCCGGCGGGAACTCCTCGATGGGGCGGACGAGCTGGAGCCCTGCGTTGTTGACGAGGATGTCGGCGCCCGCGGCGGCGGCCTCGGCGGCGTCCAGGTCGGTGAGGTCGAGCAGCCGGGGTTCGAGGGTTCCGGGGAGCGCGGCGGCCTCCTCGGCCAGGGTCTCCAGTCCTTCGGCGGCCCGGTCGACGGCTCTGACCCGGGCCCCTGAGGCGGCGAGCCGCAGCGCGCAGGCGCGCCCGATGCCGCCGGCCGCGCCGGTGACGAGCGCGGTGCGGCCGGTGAGGTCGAGGACGACGGCACGGGGCTGGGCGGCGGTGGCGGTGGAACCGGTGCCCGACGCGGCACCGCGGGCGGTGATCGGTTCGGAACCGGTACCCGACGTGACACCGTGGGCGGTGATGGGGGCGCTCATGCTCCGCACCCTATGGAGGGGCCCCTCCCCCACCGATGTGTGCCGGGCCCACAGTTCAGCTGGATGCTGTGGTGCGGAACCATGTGGGTTCGTCGGCAAGGGCCTTCTCGATCCGCAGGTACGAGAAGCGCTTCATCTCCGGCAGGTCGTCGACGTCGAACCAGCGGACCTCGGTGGACTCGTCGTCGTTGACCCGCGCCTCGCCGCCCACCGCGCGACAGCGGAAGGACACGTCCATGAACTGGCACTCGTCGCCGTTCGGATAGACGACGGGCTTGCGGAGGGTCTCGACGAGGAGGACCCGCTCGACCTCGCAGCGCACCGCGGTCTCCTCGTACACCTCGCGTACGACGCAGTCGGCGGGCTGCTCACCGGGCTCGACGATGCCTCCGACGACCGCCCACCGTCCGTTGTCGGCGCGGCGGCCGAGCAGCACCCGGCCCTGGTCGTCGAAGACGACGGCGCTCACTCCGGGGAGGAAGAGGAGCTGGTGGCCGGCCTTCTCGCGCAGGGACCGGATGAAGTCAGGGGTAGCCATGGATCCGACCCTAGATCATCCGCGGAAGGGGTCGGACCCCGCCCCGTAGGGGCCTGGACCTGCGCGGACGGGGTGGGGCGGATCACTCCGCCGGGCTGCGGCGGGCCCGTACGGAGCGGAACGCCGCCCAGCCGAGACCGGCCGTTCCGAGCGCCACGAGCAGGGCCTCGGGCAGGGTGCCCAGCCGGGTCGCCGGGGTCAGCGAGGAGCGCAGCGGCACCTTCTCGACCAGGACGTCCGGGGTGAACATCTTCGTCTGCGAGACGATCTCGCCGTCGGGGCGGATGACCGCGCTGACCCCGCTGGTGACGGGCACGACCACCGACCGGCTGTGCTCGACGGCACGCACCCGGGACATCGCGAGCTGCTGGTAGGTCATCTCGCTGCGGCCGAAGGTGGCGTTGTTGCTGGGGACGGAGATGAGCTGGGCGCCGCCGGTGACGGTGTCGCGCACGGCCCAGTCGAAGGCCGCCTCGTAGCAGGTGGCCAGACCCACCTTGGTACCGGCCAGATCGAAGACGCCGACCTTCGTACCGGCACCGAAGTCCCGGCTCACCCGGTCGACGTTGCTGTTGAAGAGGCGGACGACGGACCGCATCGGGATGTACTCGCCGAACGGCTGGACGTGCCGCTTGTCGTACGTGGCGACCGGACCGCGCTCCGGGTCCCACTCGATGAGGGTGTTGCGGAGCTTGCCGGTCTGGGGGGTGACGACCGCGCCGATCACGGTCGGCGCGCCGATCGCCCGGACAGCGCCGTCGATGACCTCGGCCGCGTCGGCGTTCGCGTAGGGGTCGATGTCCGAGGAGTTCTCCGGCCAGAGGACGAAGTCGGGCTGCGGCGCGCGGCCGGCCCGGACGTCGGCCGCGAGCTCGCGGGTGCGGGCGACGTGGTTGTCGAGCACGGCCCGGCGCTGGGCGTTGAAGTCGAGGCCGAGACGGGGCACGTTGCCCTGGACGGCGGCGACGGTGGCGGTGCCGTCCTCGGCGGAGTCGTCGACGAGGGGCAGGGCCGCGAGGGCGCCGGTGACCGGGACGAGCAGGGAGAGCACGGCGACGGCGAGCGGGCCTCGTGGGACGGCACCGGTGGCGCGGTACGTCCGGACCTGGCAGTACGTCTCGTACAGGCCGAAGCCGCAGAGGGCGACGGCGAAGCCGAGCACCGGCGTACCTCCGACGGCGGCGAGCGGCAGGAAGACACCGTCCGCCTGTCCGAAGGCGATCTTTCCCCAGGGGAAGCCGCCGAAGGGCACGCGCGCGCGTGCCCCTTCCCCGATGATCCACACCGCGGCGGCGAGGACCGGCCACCAGGGGAGCCGGGAGACGGCCGCGATACCGAGTCCGGCGGCGGCCACGAAGAGCGCCTCGAGTGCGGCGAGGGCGAGCCAGGGGCCGGGGCCGACCTCCTCGCCGGTCCAGACGAGGAGCGGGAGCAGGAAGCCGAGCCCGGCGAGGTATCCGAGGCCGAAGCCGGCCCGGAGCCGGCGGCCCCGCAGGGTCCAGCCGAGCAGCGCGAAGGCGGGCAGCGCCAGCCACCACAGGGGGCGCGGCGGGAAGCTCAGGTAGAGCAGGAACCCGGACAGCAGAGCCGCCCCGGGCCGCACGAACCGCCGCAGCCGGGAAGCCGGCGTGGGGGCGGTGTCGGTTCCGGACGGGTCGACGGGGGTGATGGTGGCGCTCACCTTGCGGAGTCTACGGGTCGTTCCTGTCGGCCAGGAGGCCGGTGGGGCGCGCCGCGTGCCCCGGTGACCTGCCCGGAAGTCCCGCCTCGGAAGCGGCCCCGCGCTCTCCCCGGATCCTCGCGCTCAGGCGCCGGTCGGTGTGGGCGGGCCCGGCGGGGCCGGGCGGCGGAGGTGGTCGCGGATGACGCGGACCGCGGACTCGGCGTCGTCGACGGTGACCGTGAACGTACGCCCGTCCCCGAGGCGCAGGACGAGGCCCTCGCCGCGCCTGACGACCACGGCCGTGCCCTTCTCGGGGCGCCAGCGGTAGCCCCAGCCGCCCCAGTGGCGCGGGGTGACGCTCGGAGCGAAGTCGGCTCCGACGATGTGGGAGAGGAGGATGCGGCGGCGCGGCACGCCGATGTGGCCGCAGCGGACCTCCATGGCGAGGTCGTCGACCTTGACGGCCACGTGGACGAAGGCGAGCGTGCCGAAGAGGACGAGCAGTCCGGCGGCGACACAGCCGATGACGGCCATCAGAAGGGCGGGGACGCCGGAGGTCCAGGCCGATTCGACGGCGAGGGTGATGCCGAGGGCCATGAAGGCGGCGCCCGCGAGTGCCGCCAGCCACTGGAACCGGTTGGTGGCGCGGCCGGTCCAGACGGCGGGTGTCCGCTCGTCGGCGTGCGTGTTCCGGGCATGGTCCCTCATAAGGAAAAGACTACCCAGGATCGGCCGCGACAGCGCGCCGGAGCGAAGTCGTCCGCGCACGCTCAGTGAGCAGAAGACCCGGGATCGGTCGCAACGGCACGCCGAAACGGGGGCGTCCGCGCACGCTCGGTGAGCGGGCGCCGTCGGCGGAGGATCGTCCGAAGCCGCTCAGCGAGCGGGCGCCGCCGCCCCGAGGATCCGGCCTGCGGCGTAGCCGAGGGCCGTGGCCGGGAGCGGGCCCGGGCGTCCGCTGAGGAGGACGGAGAGACTTCCGGTGGGCTCCGCGTCGGGCGCGGGCTCCGCACCGACGCGGCGCAGCGCCTGTGCGGCGACCGCGTCCGCGGAGCCGTGGAAGACGAGCGGGGGCAGTCCCGCCCTCCGCGCTTCGAGTGCGGCGAGGATGCGCTCCTCGACGAGCTCGTAGTGGGTGCAGCCGAGGACGACGGCGCGGACGTCCCGGGGGGTGAGCGCGGCCGCCGCGGCGACGGCCCGGTCCACGGCCTCCGGGTCGGCGTGCTCGACGGCGTCCGCGAGGCCGGGGCAGGGCACCTCGGTGACGTCGGCGCCGTCGGCGAAGTCGCGGATCAGCCCGCGCTGGTACGGGCTGCCGGTGGTGGCGGGCGTGGCCCAGATGGCGACCTTGCCACCGCCCGCGGCGGCCGGCTTGATCGCGGGCACGGTGCCGATGACGGGGATGTCCGGTTCGAGGGCGGCGCGCAGGGCGGGCAGGGCGTGCACGCTGGCGGTGTTGCACGCCACGATCAGGGCCTGCGGGCGGTGCTCGGCGGCGGCGAGCGCGACGGCCAGGGCGCGCTCCGTGAGGTTCTCCGGGGTGCGCGGGCCCCAGGGCATGCCGTCGGGGTCGTTGGAGAGGAGCAGATCCGCGTCCGGCCGGAGGCGCCGCACCGCGGCCGCTGCCGCGAGGAGGCCGATTCCTGAGTCCATGAGCGCGATCTTCACCCGGTCACCCTAGCCGATGAGCCTTGCGGCCCCCACGATCTGGGGCAGACTGCCGCGAATGAGCACCCTCGCCTGGTTCGCGCTCGGTTCCTCCGTCGTCTGGGGTTGGCTGCTGCTGGGCCAGGGGTTCTTCTGGCGCACGGACCAACGGCTGCCACCGGTCGCGCACAACCGGCTGCCACCGGCCGCGCACGACAGACGGCCCTCACCGGCCGCGTCCGGGCAGCCGGGTCGTGACCACGCGGGCGTGGAGCGGGATCCCTGGCCACGCGTGGTCGTCGTCGTGCCGGCGCGGGACGAGGCCGGAGTGCTGCCGCTGAGTTTGCCGTCGCTGCTCGCGCAGGACTATCCGGGCGACGCCGAGGTGATCCTCGTGGACGACGGGAGTACGGACGGCACGGGGAGGCTCGCCGCCCAGCTGGCCGCTCGGTGCGGCGGGCTGCCGCTGACGGTGGTGTCGCCGGGTGAGCCCGAGCATGGCTGGACGGGCAAGCTGTGGGCCCTGCGGCACGGCATGACGCTGGCACGCGCGCGTGGACCCGAGTTCCTGCTCCTGACGGACGCGGACATCGCCCATGCGCCGGACAGCCTGCGTCTGCTCGTCTCCGCGGCGGTGGGGAACGATCTGGACCTGGTGTCGCAGATGGCCCGGCTCCGGGTCGCGAGCTTCTGGGAACGCCTGGTCGTGCCCGCGTTCGTCTACTTCTTCGCGCAGCTCTATCCCTTCCGCTGGATCAACCGGGCGCGGCCGCTGGCGACGGCCGCCGCGGGCGGCTGCGTACTGCTGCGGACGGAGACGGCGGTGGCGGCGGACGTCCCGGACGCGATCAGGCAGGCGGTGATCGACGACGTGTCGCTGGCGCGGGCGGTGCGGCGGGCCGGTGGGCGGATCTGGCTCGGGCTGGCTGAGCGGGTCGACAGCGTGCGCCCGTATCCCGGGCTCGGGGAGCTGTGGCGCATGGTCGCGCGCAGCGCGTACGCGCAGCTGCGGCACAGCCCGCCGCTGCTCGTGGGGACGGTGGCGGGACTCGCCCTCGTCTACCTGGTACCGCCGGTGGCCCTGGTGGCGGGTGTGGCGGGCGGCGACACGGTGGCGGCCTGGGCGGGGGGTGCGGCCTGGGCGGTGATGGCGGGGACGTACGTACCGATGCTCCGCTACTACCGGCAGCCGCTGTGGCTCGCTCCACTGCTCCCCTTCACCGCGTTCCTCTATCTCCTGATGACGGTGGACTCGGCGGTACGGCATCACCGGGGCGCCGGCGCGGCGTGGAAGGGCCGGACGTACGCGCGCCCGGAAGCGGCACGGGAGAGGTAGGCGGCGGCCGCTGCCGGCGACGGCACCCGTCCGGACCGTTAGGCCCGCGACAGCGACGGCACCCGTCCCGGACCGGTAGGCCAGCGCCAGCGACGGCGCCCCGTCCCGGACCGGCGACCAACAGCGGCGGCGACCGGCCCCGGGCCGGTCCGCGTCTGCCGGAAACCTGCACAACGTGTGCGTGTGGAGGAGCGGCGTCTTCACCGTTTCCCGACACCACCGGGCCCTGTGACGCCCGGACGGCACCCTTCTGTCCGCAATAGTTCCCCGCGCGTGACGGGCGGGCCGAATCTGTTACTCCCATCCGCGGAGAAGATGTCGGCATTCGGTGAAATTGAATGCACGACCGCTTCCAGAGGTGCAGAAACCCCCGCGCGGAAGCGTCAACCGAATTGGTCCGGTCAGCCGTTCGCGTGGTTGGATCAAGCCCGCTGCGGCCGCAGAAAACGGATTCCCCCCCATGAACGAAGGGTGCGCATCATGCGTCACGACCTTGAGACCGTAGAGATCTCCGACGCCGACCTCGACGCCGTTTCCGGCGGTCTCGTCACCGTCTCGGGCGGCCTCGCCGGCGCCCTGACCGGCGACGTCACCAACCTCCTCGGCACCGTCGGCTCCCTCCAGACGGTCCAGGGCGTCGAGAGCCTCGCCACCGGCGTCCCCGGCCTCGCCTCGGGCATCACCGGCGTCTCGGTGAACACCGCGGGCATCACCGGCCTCGCCGGTATCTGAGCCGAAAACGGTCTGTGAACCCCGGAACCGACCCGGTTCCGGGGTTTGCGGCCGCCCTTGAGCCACCTCATGTCCCGACCGCGGAATACCCGGCCGCGGGACATGCGTCAGAATGCAGTCGAAGGAATAGTCCGTGCAGTTCCGCCGCAATGCGCTTTCCAAGCTGCAATCGCCCGAAGAACTCGACGTGCCCGTGCGCTTCGCACGTCCCCAGGGGCGTCTCGTGCTCGCCGTCACGCTCGTCGTCATGGCAGCCGCCGGCTTCTGGGCCCTCACCGGCACGGTGACGTCCAAGCTGAACGCCCCCGGGCTCCTGACCCACGCCGACGGCAGCTATCTGCTCCAGAGCCCCGTCGCCGGACAGGTCACCGAGGTCCTTGTCGAAGAGGGCCGGCCCGTCACCGCCGGAGCGCCCCTGCTGACCGTCCGCACGGACCGGGGCGACCGGCCCGTCCGCGCCGTCGCCGGCGGTCGCGTCACCACGCTGTACGCCAGGCTGGGTTCGGTCGTCACCACCGGCGCCGACGTGGCGACCGTCGAGCGGGTGACCGACCCGGACGCGCCCCTGGTGGCCGTCCTCTATCTGACGGGAGACACCGCTGCCACGGTCCGCGCGGGCGTCCGGGTCGACCTCGCCGTCCAGTCCGTCCCGCGCGACCGGTTCGGCGTGCTCCGGGGCCGGGTCACCGCGGTCGGCCGCACTCCCCAGTCGGAGGCGCAGCTCGGCTCCTTCCTCGGCGACGCCGGACTCGCCGCGCGGTTCTCCCGGCAGGGCGATCCGATCGCGGTGCTCGTGACACTGGACCGCTCGGCCGCCACCGCCTCCGGATACGCCTGGTCCTCCACGGACGGGCCCCCGCACGCCCCCTCCTCCGGTACGCCCGTCACGGGCGCCGTCCATCTCGCCGCCCAGCGCCCCGTCGACTGGCTGCTCCCGTGAGCGGGTCACGCGCGGCCACCCGGGCGCGCTCCGGCGGCAGGGCGCGGACCTCCGCCCGCAGCCTCCCGCCCGCAGGCGGACCCCGGCGCCGCACGCCCGTCGCCAAGGGCCGAAGGCAACGGACCGTCCGTACCCCCACGGTGCTCCAGATGGAGGCGGTCGAGTGCGGAGCCGCCGCCCTCGCCATGGTGCTCGGCCACCACGGCCGCTTCGTCCCCCTCGAAGAGCTCCGCATCGCCTGCGGCGTCTCCCGCGACGGGTCCCGGGCGGGCAACCTCCTGAAGGCTGCCCGGAGTTACGGACTCCAGGCCAAGGGCATGCAGATGGACGTGGCCGCGCTCGCCGAGGTGGCCGCACCGGCCGTCCTGTTCTGGGAGTTCAACCACTACGTCGTCTACGAGGGCACGGGCCGCCGCTTCGGCCGCCCCGGCGTGTACGTCAACGACCCGGGAAGCGGCCGCCGGTTCGTCCCCATGGACCAGTTCGACACCAGCTTCACCGGGATCGTGCTCACCTTCGAGCCGGGCCCCGGCTTCCGCCGCGGCGGCAGCCGGCCCGGTGTCCTCTCCGCCCTGCCCGCCCGGCTGCGCGGCACCTCGGGCACCATGGCCGCGGCGGTCGTCGCCAGCCTCCTCCTGGTGGCCGTCGGCGCGTGGGTGCCGGCGCTGAGCCGTACGTACATCGACATGTTCCTGATCGGGAACCAGACGTCGCTGCTCGGCGTGGTCTTCGCGGCGATGGCGATCACCCTCGTCCTGACGGCGACCCTCACCGCCCTCCAGCAGGCCAATCTGCTGCGCGGGCGCATCATCGCCTCCACCCTGGGCAGCGCCCGCTTCCTGCGGCATCTGCTCCGGCTCCCGCTCGCCTTCTACGCCCAGCGCAGCCCCGCCGACCTCGTCCAGCGACTGCAGTCCAACGACGCCGTCGCCGAGACTCTCGCCCGCGACCTGGCCGCGGCGGCCGTCGACGCCGTGGTCGTCCTGCTCTACGCGGTGCTCCTCTGGACGTACGACCCGCAGCTCACCGTCGTCGGCGTGCTGATCGCCCTGCTCAACATCCTCGCCCTGCGCGTCGTCATCCACCTGCGGGCCACCGGCACGCAGAAGCTGCGCGCCGAGAGCGCCCGGCTGACCAACACCTCGTACAGCGGACTCCAGCTCATCGAGACGATGAAGGCCACGGGCGGCGAGGACGGCTTCTTCCGGCGCTGGGCCGGACAGCACGCCACCACCCTCGACGTGCAGCAGCGGCTCGGCGTGCCCAGCGCCTGGCTGGCGGTCGTCGCGCCGACCCTCGCCGCGCTGAACAGCGCGCTGATCCTCACGATCGGCGGACTGCGGGCCGTGGAGGGCCATCTCACCGTCGGGCTGCTCGTCGCCTTCCAGGCGCTCGTGACCGGCTTCACCGCCCCGATCACCCGGCTCAACGGCGTGGCGGGCCGCATCCAGGACTTCGCCGCCGACGTCGCCCGGCTCAGGGACGTCGAGGACTTCCCCGTCGACCCGGTCCACACCCGGCGCGTCCCGCACGCCCCCACCCGCCGGCTCACCGGCCACGTCGAACTGGAGGGCGTCACCTTCGGGTACAGCCCCCTCGACGCCCCGCTGCTGAAGGACTTCTCGCTCACCGTCGGCCCCGGGCAGCAGGTGGCTCTGGTCGGCGGTTCCGGCAGCGGCAAGTCCACCGTCTCGCGGCTCATGTCCGGCCTCTACACGCCGTGGGAGGGCACGATCCGCATCGACGGGATGCGCCTCGAAGACATCCCGCGCAGCGCGCTCGCGGCCTCCGTCTCCTTCGTGGACCAGGACGTCTTCCTCTTCGAGGGCACCGTCCGCGACAACGTGGCGCTCTGGGACCCCTCCGTCCCGGACGAGGCCGTCGTCGCCGCCCTCCAGGACGCCGCCGTGTACGACGTGGTCGCCCGCCGGCCCGGCGGCATCCGCAGCCGTGTCGAGCAGGACGGCCGCAACTTCTCGGGCGGCCAGCGCCAGCGGCTCGAGATCGCCCGCGCGCTGGTGCGCCGCCCCAGCGTCCTGATCCTCGACGAGGTGACCAGCGCCCTGGACGCGGCGACCGAGGAGATCGTCATCGACAACCTGCGGCGGCGCGGCTGCGCCTGCGTGGTCATCGCCCACCGGCTGAGCACCGTCCGCGACAGCGACGAGATCGTCGTGCTCGACCGGGGGACGGTCGTGGAACGCGGGCGCCACGAGCAGCTCGTCGCGGCGCGGGGCGCGTACGCCGGCCTGGTCGAGGAGCACTGAGGTGACCTTTCCCCACCTGCCCGCCGACGTCAGCGGCGCACGGCACGGCGGCGGCGCGCAGGACCCGGTCGTCGCGGCCCTCGGCGCCCTCGGCACCGTGGTCGACTGCGCGGGCCTGAGCAGCGTCGCCCTCGAAGGTCCGCACGTCCTCTGGCTCGTCGTCGACGGCGCCCTGGACCTCTTCGCCGTCGACGCGGCGCGGCTCGGGCCCTGGCACTTCCTGGGCCGCCTGGAGACGGGCACGCTGCTCCTCGGTCCGGTCGAAGGACCCGCGCACACCCTGATCGGCCGGCCCACCCAGGGCTGTCTGCTGCGCCGGGTCGAGCTCCGCGAACTGTCGTACCCGGCAGCGCAGTCGTACGCCGAGCAGGGGTACGGCGGCCGGTGGTACGAGGGCCAGTGGTACGAGGACCGGAGCGCGTACGGAACGGGTGCCGAGCCTCCGCTCAGCCCCCTGGAGCACGCCTTCGCGCTCGGCGTCGGGCGCGGGCTGCGTGTCCTGTACCAGGCGGCCTCGGACGGCGGCCCCGGCGAGGCACCCGGCGCGGCCGACGACGACGTCCTCTGGATGCGGATCGCGCCCGGCAGCATCGCGTACGGAGCGGCGTACGAGACGCATCACGGCCCCGGGGCCGGCACCCTGCTGGTCGACCCCGTCACCTGGCAGGGCATGGTCGACCAGCAGTACCGGCTCCTCCACGCCCTGGACGGCTGGATCGAGCAGCTCGAACGCGAACACGAGGACCGCGCGGCGGCCGGGATCGAGGCGGGGAGGGCCGCCCGCACCCGTGCGGACCACACCCTCCTCGCGTCCATCGGCCGTACGGGCGGCGGCCCCGCGCGGGGCAGGGCCGACGACGACGCGACCTACGCCGTGTGCCGGGCCGTCGCCGAGGAGGCCCGCATCACCCTCGCGGATCCGGCCGACACCATGGGCGCCGACCCCGGACATTCCGACCCCGTCGAACGCGTCGCGCTCGCCTCCCGGATCCGCACCCGCGGCGTCCGGCTCGGCGAGCGGTGGTGGCGTGAGGACAGCGGGCCCCTCGTGGGCCACCGGACGGACGGGACACCGGTCGCTCTGCTGTGGCGGCGCGGCCGGTACGTGGCGTTCGACCCCGCCACCGGCGAGCGGGAGCGCGTCGACCGGGCCCGCGCCGCGGAGTTCGCACCGCGCGCCGTCATGTTCTACCGCCCGCTGCCCGACCGGCCGCTCGGCCTGCTGCCGCTGCTCCGGTTCAGCGTGCGGGGCACCCGGGCGGAGCTCCGCGCCCTCCTCCTCGGCGGGCTCGTCGCGGTCGTCCTCGGGGCCCTGGTGCCCATCGCCACCGGCAAGGTGCTCGGCACGTACGTCCCGGCCGCCGAGACCGGTCTCATCGTCCAGACCGGTGTCGCGATCATCGCGACCAGCCTCGTGTCGGCCGCGTTCATGCTGCTGCAGAACACCGCGATCCTCCGTATGGAGGGCCGTATCGAGGCCACTCTGCAGCCGGCCGTCTGGGACCGTCTCCTCCGTCTGCCGACGACGTTCTTCGCCGGCCGCTCCACCGGCGAACTGGCGGGCGCCGCCATGGGCATCAGCGCCATCCGCCGTGTCCTGTCCGGTATCGGTCCCGTGGTCGTGCAGGCGGGCACCGTCGGCACGGTCAACCTCGTGCTGCTGCTCGTCTACAGCGTGCCCCTGGCTCTCGTCGCGCTCGCCCTGCTGCTCGGGACGGCCGCGGTCTTCCTGGGGCTCGGGCTCTGGCAACTGCGGTACCAGCGCCGGCTGGTCCGGATCGGCAACAAGCTCGACAACCAGGCCTTCCAGACCCTGCGGGGTCTGCCGAAACTGCGGGTCGCGGCGGCCGAGAGCTTCGCGTACGCGGCCTGGGCCGGGGAGTTCGCCCGCACCCGCGAGCTGCACCGCCGCGTGGGGCGCATCAAGAACGTCCTCACGGTCCTCGGCGCGGTCTGCCTGCCGCTGTGCACGCTCGTCATGTTCGCGCTCCTGGCGGGCCCGGCGCGGGGCACCCTGTCCGCGAGCGAGTTCCTCACCTTCAGCACCGCCGTCACGATGATGCTGTCCTCGGTCACGCAACTGACCGGGGCGCTCCTCTCGGCCGCCGCCGTGCAGCCCATGTTCGAGCAGATCAGGCCGCTGCTCCGGGAGACGCCCGAGGTCCGTGGCTCCAGTGCGAGGCCCGGCGAGCTGACCGGGGCCATCGAGGCCGAGAACCTGTCCTACCGCTACACGGAGGACGGTCCGCTGGTCCTCGACGGGGTCGACCTCCGGGTGCGGCCCGGCGAGTTCGTCGCGATCGTCGGGGCCAGCGGCTGCGGCAAGTCCACGCTCCTGCGGCTGCTCATCGGCTTCGACCGGCCGTCCTCCGGCACCGTGCGGTACGACGGGCAGGACCTCGCCGCCCTCGACCAGGCGGCCGTGCGCCGCCAGTGCGGCGTCGTGCTGCAGAACGCCCAGCCGTTCTCCGGCTCCGTCCTCGACTGCATCCGCGGCGCCGGGTCGTACCCGCTGGAGGACGCGTGGGCCGCCGCCGCGATGGCGGGCCTGGCCGAGGACATCAAGGCCATGCCCATGGGCATGCACACGATGCTGTCCGACGGCGGGGGCAGCGTCTCGGGTGGCCAGCGCCAGCGGCTGATGATCGCCCAGGCCCTCATCCGCCGGCCCCGCGTCCTCTTCTTCGACGAGGCGACCAGCGCCCTGGACAACGAGGCGCAGCGGATCGTCATCGAGTCGACCCGCGCCCTGAACGCGACCCGTGTCGTGATCGCCCACCGGCTGTCCACGATCATGGACGCGGACCGGGTGATCGCCCTGGCGGACGGACGCGTCGTCCAGGAAGGCACCCCCGCGGAACTCCTCGCCGACACGGACGGGCTCTTCCACGAGCTCGTCCGGCGTCAACTCGGCTGATGCCGTGACCCGTTTCGGCGGGCGTCCTTCCGCGTATCGGTCCGTGGCTCCGGGGCGGCCCTCGATTACTGTTGGTAATTCATTGATAATTCTGCGTTTCAGACGTTCAAGATCGAACGTCGAGGGTGCCTCCTCCGCCGGAAAAGCCCCCGCTGTTAACGCAGACTTTAACGTTGTTTCGGCAGGTCAGGCCGACAAAAACAGCGTAAATCGGATGACCCGAAGATGGGGGCTCCCCAACCGGCACATCGTGGGCTTAACTTATGTTCCATGACCTCCCCCCGCTCCACCTATGGAGGCGGTTACCACACCGCGCCGTCCTTCCCGGACACCCCGATCTACGACTCCCTGGTCGCGGAGCGGGGCACGCCTCAGATCGCCCCGATCCGAGTGCCAGCCGCCTACGACACCGGCAGCAGCTTCACCGCGAGCGGCTCCTACCTGCCGGCGCTCCCCGCGGCACTGCCCGCCCTCCCGGCGGCGCCCACCCCGCAGCCCTCCTACGGCGGCGGCTACGGATACCCGCAGCCCGCGCAGCAGATGGCCCCCGTGCCCCTGCAGCACGCCCCCGCGCCGTACATCCCGCAGCAGCAGGCGGCCCCGCGCGGCTATCAGGGCGGCCCGTACGGTCAGCCGCCCCGCCCCGCGCCCGCGGGGTACGAGGCGATGCGTCCGGCGGCACCCCGGCCGGCCCCCGCGCCGGTCCCCGCCCCCGCGCCCTACGACGACCCGTACAACCGTCCCTACCAGGGCGGGGGTTACTGACCGGCTCGGCGCACCGGGGGACGTCGGGCCCGGAGCGGCTGGCAGGATGACAGCATGCCGACTCCTGTACTCCGTTCCGTCCACGTCCACCCGGTGAAGGCCATGCGCGCGCTGGCTCCCACGGAGGCCGAGGTCCAGCCCTGGGGGCTGGCCGGGGACCGCCGCTGGGCCGTCGTCGACGCGACGTGGAAGGTCGTGACCCAACGCCGTCACCCCCGGATGGCGTTGACCACGGCGGAGCCGCTGCCGGGTGGCGGGATCATCCTGTCCGCGCCCGGCCACCCCCCGCTGACGGTCGAGGTGCCGCACCCCTCGTCCACCGTCACCGTGGAGATCTTCGACAAGCCCGTGGAGGCCGTGCCGGCCGGCGAAGCGGCGGCCGGCTGGCTCTCGGCGTACCTGGAGGGCGATTTCCGGCTCGTCCACATGGACGCGCCCGAACACCGGCGCCCCGTGGACCCGGAGTACGCGCTGCCCGGCGAGACGGTGAGCTTCGCGGACGGCTATCCGCTGCTCGTCGCCGCCGCCTCCTCCCTCGACGCCCTCAACTCCCTCATCGCCCAGGGGGACCACGCCCACGAGGGTCCCCTTCCGATGAACCGGTTCCGGCCGAACCTGGTGATCGCGGGCACGTCCCCGTGGGCGGAGGACGGCTGGACGCGGCTCGCCGTCGGAGAGGTGACTTTCCGGGTCGCCAGGCCCTGCGGGCGCTGTGTCGTCACCACGACGGACCAGCTCTCCGCCGCGCGGGGCAAGGAGCCGCTGTGGACCCTCGCCCGGCACCGCAAGAACGACGGCCGGGTCATCTTCGGCCAGAACCTCGTCCCCGAGCACACCGGCACGGTCAGGGTCGGGGACGAGGTGAAGATCCTGGACTGAGCGGGGTCCCCTCCGCGGGCCCGGCGAGCGGGCAGCATCCCGGACGACGGCCCCGTCACACCTCAGCGGGCCGACGGGCGGGGAACCCTCCCCCGGGGCACACTCGTTGGAGGAGCGGTCAACGACGAGGGGGTCCCGACGTGCGCGCGGCCATCGGTCTCTGGCGCTGGCGGCACAATCCCCTGCGCCGGACCACGGATCTCGTCGAGGCCTGGGTCGCCCTCACGGCGGTCGTGCTGCTCTGTGTCGTGGCCCCCCTGACCGGCTGGGCGGCCGGCTCCGCCGCCGACGCCTCCCTCCAGCGGGCCGTCCACGCCCAGCAGGAGCAGCGCGTGCCGACGACGGCCCGGGTGGTCCGGGCCGCGAGCGGAGCGGAGACCGCGGACGAGGCCCCGGAGGAGCAGCCGCGGCGCTCCGTGGTGGCCCGGTGGACCGCGCCGGACGGCTCGGAGCGTACGGGCACGGTGACGACGGCCCTGCGGACCGCCGCGCCCGGCGCCGCCTTCACGCTCTGGACGGACCGGGAGGGGCGCCCGGTGGCACCGCCGCTGCGCTCGGACACCGCCCGCGCGCACGCCGTCGTCGCCGGTCTGACGGCCGCGCTGCTCACGGCCCTCCTGGTGGAGACCGTCCGGCGCCTCGCCGTACGCCGGCTGGTGCTGCTGCGGTACGCGCGCCTGGACCGGGCTTGGGCGGCGGCCGGCCCCGACTGGGGCCGCACCGGCACCGGCAGCTGAGCCCGGACGCGGACCGTCCCGAGTGCGACCGGGCGCGACCGACCGCGACCGCGCCCGACCGTCTGTGACGCGAGTCCGGCGCCCGTACGGACGGGGCCGGCGACCCGTCAACCGCGTGGCCCCGCGCGCGCTACGGTGGGGCATCGGATCAGCGGCGAGGCATGAGGCGGGGGCAGGACACACCCATGGCACAGGGCACGGTCCAGGTGACGCACACCGGCACATCGCGGTGGCGGCGCCGCACGGGTGAGTATCCCTCGCTTGCCGCCGCCCTGGAGGCCGCGGGTGACGGGGACGTGCTCACGGTCGCGCCCGGAACCTACCGGGAGAACCTGGTGGTGCGGCGGGCCGTCACCCTGCGCGGCCCCGAGGGCGGCGTCGGCTCGGTGCGGATCGCGCCGCCGGACGGGGTGCCGCTGACGATCCGCGCCTCCGTCACCCTGCAGGACCTCCACATCGAGGGGCAGGACGTCGCCGCTCCGGCGCTGCTCGTCGAGGACGGCACCCCCGAGCTGCTCGACCTGCGGATCATGACGCGCTCCGCCGCCGGGATCGAGGTGCGGGGCGCGGCCCGGCCGACGGTCCGCCGCTGCACGGTCGACAATCCCGCCGGCGTCGGCATCGCCGTACTCGACGGAGCCGGCGGGGTGTTCGAGGAGTGCGAGGTGGTCTCCGCCGGGCAGGCGGGCGTCTCGGTGCGGGGCGGGGCGCATCCGCGCCTGGAGCGCTGCCGGGTGCACCACGCCACCGGCGCCGGGATCGCCGTGACCGGCGAGGGCAGCGGTCTGGAGGGCATCGGCTGCGAGGTGTACGAGATCAAGGGCGCCGGTCTCCAGATCGCGGCCCGTGCCACCGCCCACCTCACGGACTCCTCCGTGCACCGCACGTCGGGGGACGGCATCACCCTCGACACCGACGCGGTGCTCACGCTCTCGGACTGCGACATCCACGACGTCCCGGAGAACGCCGTCGACCTGCGGTCGCGCTCGGTCCTGACGCTGACCCGGTCGACCGTCCGCCGCTTCGGCCGCAACGGGCTCTCGGTGTGGGACCCGGGGACCCGGGTGGACGCCAACCAGTGCGAGATCCACGACAGTACGGGCGACTACCCGGCGGTGTGGGTGAGCGACGGGGCGACCGCCGTCCTCGACGCCTGCCGGGTGCACGACGTGCCGGACGCGCTGTTCGTCCTCGACAGGGGCTCCCGGGTCGACGTCGTCGACAGCGATCTGTCGCAGGTGCGGAACACGGCGGTCTCGGTGAGCGACGGGGCGACGGCGCAGCTCGACGACTGCCGCATCCGGGAGGCCTCCACGGGCGCCTGGTTCCGGGACCACGGCAGCGGCGGCACCCTCGCCGGCTGCACCATCGACTCCGTGCAGACCGGGGTCATCGTCACCAAGGGCGCCGACCCCACGATCGACCGGTGCACGGTCACCTCGCCCGCCGAGGCCGGCTTCTACGTCTCGGCGGAGGGACGCGGCTCCTTCCACGGCTGCCGGGTCACCGGCAGCGGCGGGTACGGCTTCCACGTCACGGACGGCTGCCGGACGACGCTGCGCACGTGCCGTACGGAGCGGTGCGCGCGCGGCGGCTACGAGTTCCCCGAGGAGGGGACCAGCGCGGAGGACTGCACCAGCGACGAGAGCGCGGTCCGCTCCTCCGTACCCGACGGGGGGACCGTCCTGACGGCCACGCGGTCGGCGGGACTCCTCGGGACGGTGCCGGCGCCGCGCGCCACGGCGGCCGCGCCGCAGGCCTCTCCTGAGCCCGTGCCCGCCTCCCGTTCCTCCCAGGAGGTGCTCGGGGAGCTGGACGCCCTGGTGGGCCTGGAGAGCGTCAAGCTGGAGGTGCGCACCCTCACCAACATGATCGAGGTGGGGCGCCGGCGTCAGGAGGCCGGTCTCAAGGCGGCCTCGGTCCGCCGCCATCTGGTCTTCACGGGCAATCCGGGTACGGGAAAGACGACGGTGGCCCGGCTGTACGGCGAGATCCTGGCCTCGCTCGGCGTCCTGGAGCGGGGGCACCTGGTGGAGGTCTCCCGGGTCGACCTGGTCGGTGAGCACATCGGCTCGACGGCGATCCGTACCCAGGAGGCCTTCGACCGGGCGCGGGGCGGCGTGCTGTTCGTCGACGAGGCGTACGCCCTGTCGCCGGAGGACTCGGGCCGTGACTTCGGCCGTGAGGCGATCGACACGCTGGTGAAGCTGATGGAGGACCACCGGGACGCGGTCGTCGTCATCGTCGCGGGCTACACGGCGGAGATGGAGCGCTTCCTCACCGTCAACCCCGGTGTGGCCTCCCGTTTCTCCCGGACCATCACCTTCGGCGACTACGAGCCGGACGAACTGCTGCGGATCGTGGGGCAGCAGGCGGACGAGCACGAGTACCGGCTCGCCCCGGGCACGGACGAGGCGCTGCTCGTGTACTTCACGAAGCTGCCGAAGGGCCCGGCGTTCGGCAACGGCCGTACGGCGCGGCAGACGTTCGAGTCGATGGTGGAGCGGCACGCGGGGCGGGTCGCCGCGCTCGCCGACGCGAGCACGGACGACCTCACGCTGCTCTATCCGGAGGACCTGCCCGAACTCCCCTGATCGGCCGTGTCGTTCGCGTCGCGCTGCCGGGGCAGCGCGGGCAGCAGCTGGTCGAGGAGGGCGGAGCGCCGCACGGCGAACTCCGGGTCCGACCGGTAGTCGGAGTGGCCCAGGATCGGCTCGGGCAGCGGGTGTTCGCGGGTGCGGCCGTAGGCGACCGGGTCCCGCAGCTCCGCCGCGTCCACGGCCGGGCGTTCGTCCTCCGCCGGCACCCGGACGGGTCCGCCGATGGGGTCGGTGGCACGGTACAGGTTGTGCCAGCAGCGCACGGTGCGGTTCAGGGCGCGCAGCGCGTCGGGCCCGAAGTACGCGGGGAACCAGCGGCCGTAGAGCCGCTCCAGGGGCGATCCGTACGTGAGGAGGGCGACCCGGCCCCGGGTGGCGGGCGGCAGCTGCCAGACGGCGGCCGCGGCGAGGACGCTGCCCTGGGAGTGCCCGGAGATGACGAGCCGGCCACCGGTGCTCCGGGTCCAGGAGCTCATCCGCCAGGTCAGGTCGGGGACCGCCCGTTCGGCATAGCAGGGCGGGGCGAAGGGGTGGGCGGCGCGGGGCCAGAAGGTGCCGACGTCCCACAGGATGCCGATGGTGCGGCGGGCGGAGGCGTCCCGGTAGGCGCGGCGGCCCCAGGTGACGAAGAGCAGGAAGCCGAAGCCGATCATCCAGGAGCCGACGGCCTGCGTGGCGGAGGCGAGCGACGCGACGGCGGGGTGGGCGCCGTCGAAGGCCCGGCCGGGAACGTTTCCGCTGGCCCAGGCTCCGGCGACGGAGACGGCCCCGAGGAGCAGGGTGGCGCCTGAGACGACGCCGACGAGGACGGGCGCGGAGTCGGTGAGCGCCGCGCGCGCCCGGCCTGAGGCGATCTGTCCCGTACGGACGGGGTCGCGTTCGTCGGCGGCCGCGTAGTCGGCCTCGACCGTGGCGCGCAGCCGCCGGGCGGCGAGCACGGTCCGTACGGCGAGGAGGAGGGCGGGCGCGAGGAGCAGCAGGAGCAGGACGGGGATGACGGAGGCCTGCCAGCTGAGCAGTACGGGCGGGCCGATCCGGGGGCCGCCGTGGGCCGCGCCGGGGCCGTCGAGGCCGTCGGCGACCCATTGGGCCACTCCCCCGGACATGACCCCGGCGAGGGCGCAGGCGAGCATGGCGACGGCGGGGCCGCCGAGTCCGCGCAGCGCCGTGCGGGGGTCCCGGCCGGGCCGCTGGAGCAGCAGCGCGACCACGCCGAGGGCGACGACGAGGGCGCCCTGGACGAGGGTGAGGCCGCCGAAGGCGGCGTCGCCGGGGAGGGTCCCGCCGGACGTCCAGCGGGGGCGGGACCAGCCGGCGTACAGGGCGCTGAGCGCGAGGAGCCCGAGGGAGATGCCGGGCAGCCAGGAGACGAGGGCGCGCTCGACACGCAGGTCGAGCCGGCGCTCGCTGCGGCCTCGACGGCAGACGACCCACACGACGGACACGGCCAGGGCGACGAGGGCGGCCTGGAGGATCCGGCCGAGGACGGCGCCGGCACCGGGGTCCGTGGCGTCGTGCCGTGCGGTGGCCGTGGTGAGCGCCGCGGCGACGGTGAGGAAGCCGGCGGCGGTGTGCGCGGCCCTGAGACGGGCGACGAGGCGGCGCCCGTACCAGAAGCCGGGGCGGCCGAGAGCGGCCCGCGGCCCGGAGCGACCGGACCGGCTCTCCGCGGGGCCGGGGGCGGCGGCGTCGGGGCCCGGGGGCTCCGGGGCCGCCTGGTGTGGGCCCGCCTGCTGTGGGCGTGCCGTCCCCGGAGCCTCCGGGCCCGTGGTCTCGGGTCCTTGTGGTGGTTCGGCCGTGGGGGCGTCGTAACCGGTCGGCGGGCGTTGGGCCTCGTACGCGCTCCAGGTCCTGGTCGACAGGAACCACAGGAGGCCGACGAGCGCGGCCGGCACCAGGGCGGCGAGCGCGAGGCGGCGGCCGGGCTGCGACCACCAGCCGTCGCGTCCCTCGGAGAGGAAGCCGAGCCAGGAGTACGCGTCGGCGCAGACGGCGGTCCCCGCGCACTGCCAGGCCGTCAGGTCGAGCGCCACCTCGCAGGCCGCGGCGGTCAGGAGCACGGTGAGGGTGAGGGCCACAAGCCGGACGAGGAGCCCGTACACCCGGACGAGCCCCGGGCGGCCCTGGGAGGGCGGGCGCATCCAGTGCGCCAGATTGACGACCATGAAGGGCAGGAGCAGTAACCACAGGGCGCGGGCTCCGTCGCCGGAGGTGAGGTTGGACCAGCAGTACGCCTCCGGGACAGGGCGGTTCGCGTATCGCTCCGGGTGCTCCTCGGCGTCGAGGTCCTCCGTGCGCCGGTACACGGCGGCGGTCCGGTCGCCGGTGATCCGTACGGTCCTGGGGTCGTCGAGCATGTCCTGGGGGGTGGCTCCGCCGACTCCGTGGACGAGGAGTTCGAGCGCCGCGCCCCCGGTCTCCGGAGCGGGTGTGGCAGGGGACACGGAGGGGACTTCCTCTCAGGGTGGGAAGATGCGACGTCGGCAACAGGATCGCGGACGGTGGTGCGCCTGCGCACCGTTCCTCACCGAATCCGACAGCCATCCCCTTGTCTCCTGCGGAAGGACCGGCCCCGGCGGTGACTGACAACCAGAACCTGCTAGCGGAGCAGCGGCGCACCCTGATCCTCGACGAGGTACGGCGACGCGGCGGTGTACGGGTCAACGAGCTGACCCGGCGCCTCAGCGTCTCGGACATGACGATCCGTCGCGACCTCGACGCGCTGGCCCGGCAGGGGATGCTGGAGAAGGTGCACGGCGGAGCCGTTCCGGTGGTCGAGGCGAGTACCCACGAGCCGGGCTTCGAGGCCAAGTCGGCGCTCGAGCCGAGTGCCAAGGACGAGATCGCGCGGGCTGCCGCCGCCCTGGTCGGGCCGGGCACGGCGATCGCCCTGTCCGGCGGGACGACGACCTTCGCCCTGGCCCGGCATCTGCTCGACGTGCCGGACCTGACGGTGGTGACGAACTCGGTCCGGGTCGCGGACGTGTTCCACGAGGCCCAGCTCGCCTCCGGCGCGGGCGAAGCACGGCGCGGGGCGGCGACGGTCGTCCTGACGGGCGGGATGCGCACGCCGTCCGACGCCCTGGTGGGCCCTGTGGCGGACCGGGCGGTCCGCTCGCTCCACTTCGACCTGCTGTTCCTCGGCGTGCACGGCATCTCGGTGGAGGCCGGTCTGTCGACGCCGAACCTGGCGGAGGCGGAGACCAACGGCTGTCTGATGCGGTCGGCGCGCCGGGTGGTGGTGGTCGCCGACCACACCAAGTGGGGCACGGTGGGCCTGAGTTCCTTCGCCGAGCTCGACGAGGTGGACACCTGGGTGACGGACCGCGGCCTGCCCGAGGCCGTACGGGCCGAGGTGACGGAGCACCTGCCGGGTCTCGTGGTGGCGGGCGAGGAACAGGCGTGAGCCGCTTCCGGGTCGAGCGGACCGTGGCCCTGGCGGCCGGAGAGGTGTGGCGGCGGCTGACGGACTGGCCGGCGCACGGCCGCCAGGTGCCGCTGACCCGGACGAGGGTGCTGACTCCGGGCCCGAACCGGATGGGAACCCGGTTCACCGCGCGCACGGGCGTCGGGCGGCTGTCCTTCGACGATCCGATGGAGGTCGTGCGCTGGGAGCCCCCGGCCGCGGGGCGCCTGGGGACCTGCCGTCTGGAGAAGTACGGGCGGGTGGTGCGGGGTTGGGCGCTGGTCGAGGTGACAGAGATGCCGGACGGCGGCAGCCGGGTGGTGTGGACGGAGGAGCTGTCCCTGCGCGGGGTGCCACGGGCCTTCGATGCGTTGCTCGCGCGGGCGGGACGGCTGCTGTTCGGGCGGGCGGTGGACGGGCTGTTGCGGCGGGGGTGAGAGGGTCCCTCGTCTCGGACGGGCGAGGAGCCCGGGGCGGCGCGGGCCCAGGCGCGGGGGCCGGGGCGGCGCGGGCCCAGGAGCGGGGGCCCAGGCGTACAAACCCAAGCGCTCGGGCCCAGGCGTACGGGCCCAAGCGCGTGAGCCCAGGCACGTGCGCCTGGTCTCGGCCAGACGTCGGCCGCCCCCCTGTGCCGGTGACGTCCCGTCAGCTAGGGTGCTCTTTCGCTTCGTCCTGGGGAGGTCCGGCCATGACACGTCGACTGAGGCCGGTGGAGCTCGACTTCACCGCGTCCGCGCCCGTCCGTCTGGTCTTCACCGCGACCCTGGCCGCGCCGCCCCCGGCCGTCTACCGGTCGCTGGCCGTGGAGGTGGGGAGCCTGCCCTCCTGGTTCACGGCGGTCACCTCCGCCGTCCCGACGGGCGACGGAGCGGGCAGGACCGTCCGGCTGCGGGGCGGGATCGCCTTCGAGGAGACGATCCTGGCCTCCGAGCCCGACGTCAGGTACGCCTACCGCGTGGACGCCACCAACGCCCCGGGCGTCTCCGCGCTCGCGGAGGAATGGTCCCTCTCCCCCGTGGGGAAGGGCACCCGGGTGCGGTGGACCATGGCGGCAGACGGCGCGGCCCCGTTCCGCCTCGGGCTGCGCCTCGCCGGGCCCGGCGTGGGCCTGTCCTTCCGCGACGCGGCGCGCCGGCTCGACCGGCGGCTCACTCCGGCCAGGCCCCGGACTCCAGGAACCGTTCGATAGCGGCGCTGTACGGGGTGATGTCCAGACCCTGGGCGGCCAGCCACTCGTCGGAGTAGTACTTGTCGAGGTAGCGCTCGCCGGGGTCGCAGATCAGGGTGACGACACTGCCGGTCCGCTCGTGGGCGACCATCTCGGCCACGATCTTGAACGCGCTCCACAGGCCGGTGCCGGTGGAGCCGCCCGCCTTGCGGCCGATCACGGCCTCCAGGGCGCGGACGGCGGCGACGCTCGCCGCGTCGGGCACCTTCATCATGCGGTCGACGGCCCCCGGCACGAAGCTGGGCTCCATCCGGGGCCGTCCGATGCCCTCGATGCGGGAACCGCAGTCCGCGGTGGCGTCCGGGTCGTTGTGCGTCCAGCCGTCGAAGAAACAGGAGTTCTCGGGGTCGGCGACACAGATCCTGGTGTCGTGCTGCATGTAGTGGACATAGCGGGCGATGGTCGCCGAGGTGCCGCCGGTGCCCGCGGTTGCCACGATCCACGCGGGCTCCGGGTACCGCTCCAGCCTCAGCTGCTGGTACATCGATTCGGCGATGTTGTTGTTCCCTCGCCAGTCGGTGGCCCGCTCCGCGTACGTGAACTGGTCCATGTAATGGCCGCCGGTGCGCTCGGCGAGGGCGGCGGCCTCCTCGTACATCGTGCGCGAGTCGTCGACGAAGTGGCACTGCCCGCCGTGGAACTCGATGAGCCGGCACTTCTCGTGGCTGGTGGTGCGGGGCATGACGGCGATGAAGGGCACGCCGACGAGCTTCGCGAAGTACGCCTCGGAGACGGCGGTCGAGCCGCTGGACGCCTCGATGACGGGCTTCCCGGGCCGCACCCAGCCGTTGCAGAGTCCGTACAGGAAGAGGGAGCGGGCGAGGCGGTGCTTGAGGCTGCCGGTGGGGTGGGTGGACTCGTCCTTGAGGTAGAGGTCGATGCCCCACTTCTCGGGGAGCGGGAAGCGCAGCAGATGGGTGTCGGCGGAGCGGTTGGCGTCGGCCTGGACCTTGCGGACGGCCTCCTTGAGCCAGGCCCGGTACGCCGGGTCGCTGCGGTCGACGTCGACGGTCACCGCCGCGGCGGCCGACCGGTTCCCCACGCTGTTCTCCAGGGTGCTCATGCGTGCCTCTCCTCGGTCGCTTCCACTGGGTGCCCACTGCCGACGATACCCCTCCCACCTGGGCAAACGTTTCCTTTGACTCTCCATAGGGATGACTTGAGGGAGGGCCACTGGTGCGGGCCGCGGCGGCCCGGCACACTGGGAACAACGACCGGGCGAGAGGGGCGGATCGGCATGTCGGAACCCGAGTTCAGCGCGAGGGGCGTACGGATCGACCGCTGGCCGCGCTCACTGACGCGCGCGGGCGAGGTACGGATCGAGGACGGCAGGCTCGCCCTCCTCACGAGTTACGGCAGCGAGATCGACAGCGCGCCCGTGGAGAAGGTCCGGGCGGGGCGGCCGTGGTTCGCGAAGGCCGACGAGACGGTGGCGACGGTGAACGGCACCCGCTACCGGCTGACCCTGCACCGGGACGGCGACGACGACAGCGGCGAGGCGGCGGGATCCGGCCGCTTCCTCGCGGCCCTGAAGCGGGCCGCCGGGCGGCGCGGGCACTGACGGCGACGGAGGGCGGGTTCCGAGGACGTCACCGGCGCTCGGCGCCGGGCCGCGACGCGGGCCGGTGAGTCGCCGTGAGTTGCGGGACGGTCACGGCTGGGCCACGCTGGAACAACCTCACAGAGGGTTCAACGGTGGTGACGTTACGTTCTGGTCACCACTCCGCCGTACCGCATGAGAGACACGAATCTTCGTCTTCTTCCGGACTACTTCGGGGAGTCGCAGCCGTGATCAGCGAGCCGAGCAGATATTACGCGGTGGAGCTCCAGGCCCTGCCGTCGCGGATCGGACAGGTCCGCAGAATCGTTTCCGCGCATCTTCGGCACTGGCACGTCGACACTCTGGTCGACCACGCCGTGCTCGGAGTCACCGAGCTTCTGACCAATGTCCACCGGCACGCGCAGCCGGACAAGCGGTGCACCGTCGAGATCGAGCTGCTGCTCGACCGTCTCACGGTCTCCGTCCGGGACCACGACCCCCGCATACCGGAGGCCGACTGCCCGGATCCGCTCGACGCGTACGACGAGCTGGCCACCTCCGGCCGCGGCCTCGCCATCGTCGGCGCGGTCAGCGAGAGTTGGGGCGTCCGCCCGTGCGGGGCCGACGGGAAGGTGGTGTGGTTCACCCTCTCGGCGCCGCCGCGCCCCGTCCCCGTCATGGCGCGTCCGCACATCGTGTACGGCTCCGAGACCGACGGCCCCTTCCTCGGGTACGGACGCCACTCCGGCGTTCCGCTCAGCGCCCCGGCCGACCCGGCGCCGGCCCCCGACCCGGCCCTGGCGCCGGAACCGGTCCTGACGCCCGCCCCTGCCGTGGTCACGGCCCGCCGGACGGCGGTCACGCCCGGCGCCCCTTCGAGTCCGCGGCGCGGCCGAACCGCTCCTCAAGGACGGTGAGCCGGCGCCAGTACTCGTCCTCGTCGATCTCGCCCGCGGCGAACCGGTGGCCGAGCAGGGCGATCGGCGAGCTCTCGTCCGGCCCGCCGTCGCGGCCGGGGCGGCTGTCGCCGCCGAAGCCCCCGACCCGTCCGCGACGCCATCCCGCGCGGCGGGCGACGGTGACGACGCCGACGATCACGACCGCCCAGACAAGAGGGAAGAAGAGGACCCAGGGTCCGGGACCCGTGTGGGCGAGTGTGTTCATGAGAGTTCAGCTCCTCGGTGCGCCGGGGTGTGTTTCCGTGATGCGAGCCTCGCCCCGGACAGGGGCCCGGGGCGTCGTACAGGCGGCTGCTTCGCGGGTACGCCACGGGGAGTACGGCGAGCCCCACCGGAGGCCTTCCCCTCTGTACCTACTGGTATGTACAGTGCGATCATGAACACGGACACCTCTGAGCGGCTGGTCGAGGCGACCCGCGCGCTGCTGTGGGAGCGGGGATACGTCGGCACCAGCCCCAAGGCCGTTCTGCGGGCGGCGGGAGCGGGCCAGGGCAGCATGTACCACCACTTCGCCGGCAAGCGGGACCTGGCCCTCGCCGCGATCCGGCGTTCGGCCGAGGAGCTGGGAGCCGCGGCCGAAGCGGTCCTGGGCGGCGAGGGCCCGGCGTACGACCGGATCGAGGCGTATCTGCTGCGCGAGCGGGACGTCCTGCGCGGCTGCCCGGTGGGGCGGCTGACGATGGACCCGGAGGTCATCGCGGACCCGGAGCTCCGCGCACCGGTCGAGGAGGTGCTCGACCGGGTGCGCGGCCGGCTCGCCGAGGTGATCCGGGCGGGCCTGGACAGGGGCGAGTTGAGCGGCCCCCTCGATCCGGAGGAGATCGCGGCGACGGTCGTGGCGACCGTGCAGGGCGGCTATGTGCTGGCGCGCGCGACGGGTTCGCCGACGCCGTTCGACAGCGCGGTGCGCGGTCTGCTCGCCCTGCTCGCCCCCCGCGCCACCACCACCGCCTCGGCCTGATCCCCTTCCCGTTCCCCGGAGAGACGGAGTGCCTCCCTTGCACGCGATGCAGTACGAGATCACCCTGCCCGCCGACTACGACATGGGGATCGTCCGCGAGCGGGTGGCGACGAGGGGCCATCTCCTGGACACCTTCCCGGGGCTCGGCCTGAAGGCGTATCTGATACGTGAGCGGACGGCCGGATCACCGGTGAACCAGTACGCCCCGTTCTATCTGTGGGGCACTCCGGAAGGCATGAACTCCTTCCTGTGGGGCCCCGGGTTCCAGGGCATCGTGAACGACTTCGGCCGGCCCGTGGTGCAGCACTGGACCGGCCTGGCGTACGCGGAGGGGCCCGCGGGCGCGTCGGTGCCGGTCACGGCCACGCGGCGCAGGACCCCGCTCGGGGAGGCGGTCCCGCCGGGCGAGGCCGTGGCGGACGCCGTGGACCGGCACGCGCGCGAGGCGAGCAGGAAGGGAGTGGTCGCCTCCGCGCTCGCGGTGGATCCGCGCCACTGGGAGCTGCTCGCCTTCACCCTGTGGGCCGACGCGGAAGCGCCCGCCGACGACGGCGAGCGCTTCCAGGTCCTGCATCTCTCGGCACCGGGGCGTGCCGGGCTGGGCACGGGCCGGCAGTGGTGAGCCGGCGGCCGTCGGCCCCTCGTACGCCCGGCCGTTACGTGTCTTCTCAGGCCACGGCGACGAGGGTGAGGTAGGCGATGCCGAGGACGCGCCGGTAGCCGTTCAGCCACGTCGAGCGCTGCCGGTCGACCCGCTCACGGGTCTCGGCGGCGAGCGGATGGTCCGGGTGGGCGGCGAGCCAGACCTCGGTCTCGTACCGGTAGCCCGACTCGAACTCCTCCCACTCCTCGACGCTCGCCGTCTCGATCCACGCCGGCCGGAACCCCGCCTCGATCGCGAGATCGACGAGGGCCCCGAGGGAGAGGTGGTCACCGGCGTGCGCGCCGGGCCACATGGCGGCCAGCTCCGCCTCGGTGGGAGTGCGCTGCCAGAAGCCCTCCCCCAGGACGACCCGTCCCCCCGGCCGGACGAGCCGGCGCAGTTCGCGCAGGGCGGCGGCGGGGTCGTGCGGCTGCTCGGGGTCGCAGAGCGCGTGGCTCGAACCGAGGCAGAGGATCGCGTCGACGGGACCGCGGTCGGTGCCGAGCGCCGACTCCTCGACGAACTCGACGCGGTCGGTGAGCCCCCGCGTCTCGGCGAGGGCCCGGCCACGGGCCAGATCCTCGGCGTTGATGTCGATCCCGACGCCCTTGGCCGCCGGGGCGGCCTCCAGGACACGGAGGAGCAACTCGCCCCAGCCGCAGCCGATGTCGAGCACATCGGCGGGCTCGGTGGCGCCGAGCCGCTCGATCATGCGGGTGGCGCGGGACTCGGAGAGCGGGCCGTGGAAGGTGAGGCTGCCGAGGCGCGGAGGAAGGTCGGATTCAGAAGTGATCATGAGGGGGAACAGTACGTCGCCCGGCGCCCGTGGCACACCCCATTTCCGGAGGAGGGAGCGTCCCGGGCCTTGAGGTACGAAGTCGGGGGAGCGATTCCGCCGGAAGCGTCCTAGCCTGGTACGGATGTACACGACGCGTGTGTCCCGCCACATCGAGGCCCCGCCCTCGGCCGTCTACCGGGCCCTGCTCGACCCGGAGGCCGTCGCGCGCTGGCGGGTGCCGTACGGGATGACCTGCGAGGTGCACGATTTCGACGCGCGCGAAGGGGGCACCTTCCGAGTCTCGCTGCGCTACGACATGGAGGACGGCGCCGGGAAGTCGGGGGCGCGCACGGACACGTACCACGGGCGCTTCGTGGAGCTGCTCGCGGACGAACGCGTGGTCGAGGTCATCGAGTTCGAGGCCCCCGACCCGCGGTTGCACGGCGCCATGACCCTCACGACGACGCTGCTCGCGATGGAGGGCGGCACGGACGTGCTCGTCGTCCACGAGGGGATCCCCGACGCCGTGCCCGCCGCCGACAACGAGACGGGCACGCGGATGGCCCTGGACCGGCTGGCCGAGCTGGTCGAGGGCCGGCCCGAGGGGTAGGACGGGCGCAGACGATCGGCGCCGTGGGGGGTAGTGGCGCGGGTGGGGCGGTGGCGTGCGAAGCCGTGGCGCGTAGGCCGGTGGCGCGCGGGGCGGTTTCGTACGGGTCGTTCGCGGGCGGGCCGGTCTTGCGCAGGCCGGCTCTCGCTACGGGCGCGGGGCCGGGGTCAGGCCGGCTCGCGCCCCAGGGCTGCCAGCGGGTCGTCGAGTACCGGCTGCCAGGCCAGTTCGGCGGCGCCGACGAGGCTGTTGTGATCCAGGGTGCAGGGGAGGATCGGCACGCCCCCGCTGCGGCCCCACAGGCTGCGGTCGGCGACGACCGCGCGAAGGCGCTCGGGGTCGGCGTCGAGGAGCTCCCGGTGGAGGCCGCCGAGGATGATCCGGTCCGGGTTGAGGATGTTCACGAGCCCGGCGAGGCCGAGTCCGAGACGGTCGATCAGCTCCCCGACGGCCACGCGGACGCCCGGGTCGTCGGGGTGGGCGCGCAGCAGGTCGCGGGACTGCTGAAGGAGGGACACCTCGGGGCCGGGGGCGCGGCCCGCGACCGTGAGGAAGGCGAGCGGGTCGGTCTCGACGTCCAGGCAGCCGCGGCTGCCGCAGTGGCAGGGGCGGCCCTCCGGGTTCACGGTGAGGTGGCCGACCTCCAGGGCGAGGCCGGCGCTGCCCGTGTGGAGGCGCCCGTCGAGGACGAGCGCGCCACCGACGCCCCGGTGGCCGGTGGCCACGCAGAGCAGGTCACGGGCTCCGCGGCCCGCGCCGTGGCGGTGCTCGGCGAGGGCGGCGAGGTTCACGTCGTTGCCGGTGAAGGCGGGGCCTTCGATGCCGGCGGCCCGTACCCGCTCGGCGAAGATCTCACGGACCGGCGCCCCGGCGGGCCAGGCGAGGTGGAGCGGGTTGAGCGCGGTGCCCTCGGGCTCGGCCACGGCGGAGGGGGCGGCGAGCCCGGCGCCCACGCACCGGCGGCCGCTCTCCTCGAGCAGGGCGGCGCCGGCGTCGACGACGGCGCCGAGGACCTGGGCGGGGTCGGCGGAGACGGTGACGCAGCCGGGGGCGGTGGCGACGATGGTGCCGCCGAGCCCGACGAGGGCGGCGCGGAAGCCGTCGGCGTGCACCTGGGCGGCGAGGGCGACGGGGCCCTTCTCGTCGACGGCGAGGCGGTGCGAGGGCCGCCCCTGGGAGCCGGCGGCGGCGCCCGGGTTGGAGTCGACGCGGATGAGGCCCAGGGCCTCCAGCTCGGCGGCCACGGCGCCGGCGGTGGCCCGGGTGACGCCGAGTTCGGCGGTGAGGACGGCCCGGGTCGGCGCCCTGCCGGTGTGCACCAGCTCCAGTGCGGGGCCGAGCGCGTTGCGCCCCCTGTCCAGCCGTGTCCGGGCCGTCGTCGCCTTGCCGTTCATGGGTGGGAGTCTCCCATGATCGGACGGTGGGACGCCCCGTACCCCTGGCGCCGTGAGGACGCGGAGGGGCGCCGCCCGCTTGCCCGCTTCCCCGGTCGCCCCCTATTCTGAGTTTGTGCCGCTACTAAACAAAGTACGGACGGCCGCCTCGGGGGGCCACGGCGGAGACACCGCCACCCACTCCCTGTCCCGCCTCCGCCTCGCCCTGACCCTCTTCTTCGCACTCGACGGCTTCCTGTTCGCCGGCTGGGTCGTCCGGATCCCCGCCGTCAAGCAGCAGACCGGCGCCTCGGCCGGTGACCTCGGCCTCGCCCTCCTCGGAGTGTCCGCGGGCGCCGTGATCACCATGACGCTGACCGGCCGGCTCTGCCGCCGCTACGGTTCCCACGCGGTCACCGTCGCCACCGCCGTGCTCCTCTCCCTCTCGGTCGCACTCCCGGCGCTCACCCGCTCCCCGCTCGCCCTCGGCCTCGTCCTGCTGGTCTTCGGCGCCGCGTACGGCGGCATCAACGTCGCCATGAACAGCGCCGCCGTCGATCTCGTCACCGCGCTCAGGCGCCCGGTGATGCCGAGCTTCCACGCCGCGTTCAGCCTCGGCGGGATGATCGGCGCGGGCCTCGGCGGGCTGCTCGCCGGGGGCCTCTCCCCCACCGCCCACCTGCTCGGCCTCACAGGCGTCGGGCTGGTCCTGACGGCCCTCGCCGGGCCCGTACTCCTGCGTCACCCCTCCCCCGCCCCACCGCCCGAGTCCCTCACCGCCGCGGCCGCCCCCGACGGCGCGCCGCGGGGCGGGGCCCGCCGTACCGTGCTCGTCTTCGGCGTGATCGCCCTCTGCACGGCGTACGGCGAGGGGGCACTCGCCGACTGGGGCGCCCTCCACCTCGAACAGGACCTGGGCGCGCACCCCGGGGTGGCCGCCGCCGGGTACTCCGTCTTCGCCCTGACCATGACCGTCGGACGCCTCTCCGGCACCGCCCTGCTCGAACGCCTCGGCCAGACCCGCACCCTGGTCGCGGGCGGCACCACGGCCGCCGCCGGAATGCTGCTCGGCGCGCTCGCGCCCACCGTCTGGGCCACGCTCCTCGGCTTCGCCGTGACCGGCCTCGGCCTCGCCAACATCTTCCCCGTCGCCGTGGCCCGCGCGGGCGCCGTCGCAGGCCCCGGCGGCGTGGCGACCGCGTCCACCCTCGGGTACGGCGGCATGCTGCTCGGCCCGCCGTCGATCGGGTTCCTCGCCGACTGGTTCTCCCTGCCGACAGCGCTCACCACGGTCGCCGTACTCGCCGCCGGCGCCGCGGCGATGGGCTACTGGGCACGGAACGCGGGGACGAACCCCGCCAGTTGATCGCTTGCCCCGTCGGCCGGAAATTCCGCCGCCATCGCCCACGGAGCTGCGAGAATCCGGCCAGCGACGCTGACACCGGGGGAACCATGAAGATCACGGAACACATCGAGGCACTGGACACGGCCGGCCGCGCCCTCGCCGACGCGGCGGCCGAGGCCGGGCCGGACGCGGAGGTGCCGACCTGTCCCGGCTGGCGGGTCAGGGACCTCCTGCGGCACACGACGATGGTCCACCGCTGGGCCACGACCCTCGTGGCCGAACGGCACACCACGTACCAGCCGGGCGACGGCGAACCGGCGCTCGACGGCGACGAACTGCTCGCGCACTACCGCGAGGGACACGCCGGCCTCGTCGCCGCCCTGCGCGCCGCGCCCGAGGACCTGGAGTGCTGGACCTTCCTCCCCTCGGCTTCGCCGCTCGCCTTCTGGGCGCGGCGGCAGACACACGAGACGACCGTCCACCGCGCGGACGCCGAGTCGGCGCTCCCGGCCGGTCCCGGGCCGGTGGACCCGACCGTCGCCGTCGACGGCATCGACGAGCTGTTGCGCGCGTTCCACAGCAGGGACCGAAGCCGGGTGCGGACGCCGGAGCCCCGGACGCTGCGCGTACGGGCCACGGACACCGGTGACATCTGGACCGTACATCTGTCGGCGGAGGAGCCGCCCCGGACGGAACGCGGCGACGGGGCGGTGGCGGACACGGAACTGAGCGGTCCCGTCGGACGGTTGTACCTGCACCTGTGGAACAGGCTGCCGGACGGTGCCGTGACGCTCACCGGGGACGCGGAGCTCGCCCGGCTGTGGCGGGAGACCTCGGGGATCACCTGGTCCTGAGGGGGGGCGTGGGCCCGCCGGGGGCTGGAGGCCGGCCGGTGGGGGCGGCCGGTCAGCCCAGCCAGCCCGGTCGTACGAGGCCCGACTCGTAGGCCTGGACGACGAGTTGCGCGCGGTCGCGGGCGCCGAACTTCACCATCGCGCGGCTCACGTGCGTCTTGGCGGTGAGCGGGCTGACGACCAGCCTGCGGGCGATCTCCTCGTTCGACAGACCCATCCCCACCAGGGCCATCACCCGCTCGGCACGCTGCTGCGCCCCCTGCTCGCGCCGTACCCGGACCGTCTCGGAGGCCGCGAGCACGGCGAGGGCGAAGGCGGCCGCGGGGAGCTCCTGCCCCCAGGGGGCGGGGCCGTCGCCCGTCGGGGGCAGCCACTGGTAGAGCCAGTGCGACAGCAGCAGATGGCCCGCCCACAGCAGGCCGAGGGCCCACGCGGCGGCGGCACGGTGTCCGTGTACGACCGCGGCGAAGCAGGCGACGGCGACCAGGACGAAGACGGGGCCGAGGGGGTATCCGGCCGCGAGGTGGCCGAGGGTGACGGCCGCGGCGCCGAACACCACGGGCACCGACCGACGGTGACGGAACAGCAGGGCAGCCGCTCCGAGCAGGAGCAGCGCGCGCCCGAAGGCGTCGAGCGCTTCCCTATCGGGCTGGTTGCGCGAGGCGAATCCGCTTCCCGCGATGACGAAGAGCGCGATCACCACCGTGGACCGCCAGGGCAGCCCCCCGTCGCCGTCCCCCCGCTGCCACCGGCCCCACGGGCTCCACCGGTCCTGCTGGTTCCGCTGGTCCTTTTCCTCCGCCGCTCCTGGTCCATGCCCGCCATGCCAGCCGCGCCGGGCCCGCGGCGGCGTCAGCCCGGCGGGGTGGTCACCCGTACTCCCGCCGGAGTAGAGGCGCCCCACCGTGGAGCCGTCCTGCCCCTGCCCCCCGCCGGCTCAGCCCCGGGGCAGCAGGCCGACGTCCTGGCCCAGGCGGCGGGCGGCCGTCGCGAAGAAGGTGTCGCGGTCCTCCACGACGCGGTGGAACTGGCCGAAGACCTCGAAGGAGACCAGGCCGAAGAGCTGCGACCAGGCGGAGACCAGCGCGACGGCGAGGGCCGGGGGGAGGTCCGGTGCGATGTCGGCGGCGATGCGGGTGGCCTCGGGCCGCAGGGTCTCCGGCAGCGGGGGGAGGGCGACGCCCTCCCCGGTGTGCGCGCGGCGGGCGATCTCGATGAGGACAAGGCCGACGCGGGCGGCGGGGGCGACGGTGTCCTGGGGCGCGGTGTAGCCGGGCACCGGGGAGCCGTAGATCAGGGCGTACTCGTGCGGGTGGGCGACGGCCCAGCCGCGGACCGCCCGGCAGACGGCGGTCCAGCGGTCCAGGGGGCGCAGCCCCGCGGTCTCGGCGGCGGCCGCCTCCGCCTCGGCGCCGACGGCGTCGTACGCGTCGACGATGAGGGCGGTGAGCAGGTCGTCGCGGCTCGGGAAGTAGCGGTAGAGCGCGGAGGACACCATGCCGAGCTCCCGGGCGACGGCCCGCAGGGACAGTTTCGCGGCGCCTTCGGCGGCGAGCTGGGCGCGGGCCTCGTCCTTGATGGCAGCGGTGATCTCGATACGGGCGCGGGCGCGAGCCCCTCGGACGGTCGTCATGGAGAGCAGTGTGACACTTCCGGAGCACCGATACGAAACGAGAGCACTGCTCTTGATTGGGAGCAGTGATTCATGCACACTGATCTCAAGCGAGAGCAGTGCTCACAGTTTGCTCCGCGGGCCGCCCCTGATTCCCCAGGAGGAACACCATGACCGCTCAGCCCGTCGGCCCCACCGCCCATGTCATGAAGCCCGGCTGGTTCACGGTGAAGGTCCTCAACCGCACCGTCGCCTGGATGACCCGGCGCGGCATCAGCGTCTGGGGCTCCCGGGTGCTCGCCGTCCGCGGCCGCAAGAGCGGCGAGTGGCGCCGTACCCCCGTCAACCTCCTCACGGTCGACGGCGTCCGCTACCTCGTGGCCCCCCGGGGTCACGTCCAGTGGACCCACAACATGCGGGCCGCCGGCGGCGGGCAGCTGCTCCTCGGCCGGCACGTGCAGGAGTTCACCGCCGTCGAGGTGGCGGACGACGACAAGCCCGCGCTGCTGCGTGCCTACCTCAAGCGCTGGAAGGCCGAGGTCGGTGTCTTCTTCGACGGCGTCGGGCCCGACTCCTCCGACGAGGAGCTGCGCGCCGTCGCCCCCAAGCACCCGGTCTTCCTGGTCACGACGACGGGCTCCGCCCCCCCCGCC
>NZ_JBHVZO010000014.1:0-85710 GCF_042879855.1 Streptomyces sp. NPDC058326
CCGAACACGACCCTCCCCCCCCCGGGCGGTGCGTGGGCGCCCGCCCCCCCCCCCCCCCACCACCGGGCTACGGATTACTGCTGGTTGACGCGCTCGTTGATGACCTTGTCGGCCGCCTCGCCGGCCGCCTTGGCGTCCTCACCCTTGAGGACCTTGGTCATGTAGTCCTTGATCGGGTTCGGCACGGTCTCGACGTTCGCCCAGCCCGGGGTCACCGGGGTGACCTTGCCGGAGGCGGAGGAGATGGCCATGGCCTCGGCGAAGGAGCCCGCGGCCGGCTTGAACTGCGCGGCGTCGGAGTTGGGAAGCAGCGCGCCCTCGGTGGCGGCGGCGTACTTCGTCATGAACTCCTTGCCGGCGGCGAGGGCCAGCCACTCCTTCGCGAGGTCCTTGTTCGGGGAGCGCTCGGCGATGGCGAGGTTGGAGCCGCCGAGGAAGACGGAGCCCGGCTTGTCGGCGGTCTTGCCCGGGATCGGGAAGTAGCCGAAGTCGGCGGTCTTGCCGGCCTTCTTCATGGCGTCGATCGCGCCGCCGGCCTCCCAGCCGAGGCCGATCCAGGACGCCACGCCGCCCTTGGGGACGATGTCGGTGGACTGCTGCGGGGTCGCCTCGTCCTTGTCCTTCGGAGCGGTGGAGTAGGACGCCAGCTCCTTGTAGAAGTTCATGGCGGCCGCGGCCTCGGGAGAGGACAGGTTGCCCTTCCACTTCTCGCCGTCCTTGACCGCGAGGTCGCTGCCCTCGTCCCAGATGAGGCCGGCGAGGACGTACCAGGACTGACCCGGCAGGTAGATCGCCTGCGACTTGGGGTCGGAGGCCTTGAGCTTCTTCAGGCCCTCGATCCACTCGGCGCGGGTCTTCGGCGGGGTGACACCGGCCTTCTTGTAGGCGGCCTTGTCGTAGATGACGACGCGGTTGGCGGCGTACCACGGGGCGGAGTAGAGCTTGCCGTCCAGCTCGCTGGAGGCGACCATCCCCTTGTTCCAGCCGTCGTAGCCGAGCTTGGCCTTGTCACCCGTCAGGTCGGCGAGGCCGCCGGTGACCGCGTAGCCGGCGGTCTGGGTGTTGCCGAGCTCGAGGACGTCCGGCGGGGTGTCCTCGGAGAGGGCGGTGGTGACCTTCTCCTGGATGCCGTTCCAGATCTGCTTCTCGACCTTGACCTTGACGCCGGGGTGCTTGGCCTCGAACGCCTTGTTCACCTCGGCCATCCACGGGTCCGGGGCGGAACCGTCCATGACCCAGACGGTCAGGGTCTTGTCGCCCCCGGCCGACGCCTTGGCGCCGTCCTTGCCCTTGTCGCTCTCGGAACCGCACGCGGCGATAGAGACCATCATGCCTGCGACGCCGATCGCCGCGATGAGCTTGCGCTTCACGCCACCCTCCTCAGGGATGCCTGCAACCCCTGCCCACCGCGCGAAGACATACGTCAGGTAGTGCTCGTGGGGCTGGGACCTGGTCTTTAATGGTTTAGACCAGTACCCGGAGCTTGGCCTAGACCTTTAGGGGTGTCAAGGGTGTATAAGAAGGGCAGTCGCGTCCGTTATCGGACCGACACCTGAGGGAGGGCGACGACCCGTGACCGGTCCGTGCCACCATGTGAGCCGCTACAGACGGAGGAGCCGGTGACGGCAGCAGCACAGGAGTCGGGAAGGCAGGCCATGGCCACGGACGCGGGCAGCACGGAGACAGAGGGCGGGGCGCCCACCCGCACCGCGCGCGTGCCCAAGTACTACCGACTGAAGCGGCATTTGCTCGATATGACGGAGACCCTGCCGCCCGGCACACCGGTCCCGCCGGAGCGGACGCTCGCCGCCGAGTTCGACACCTCGCGCACCACCGTGCGCCAGGCCCTCCAGGAGCTGGTCGTCGAGGGCCGGCTGGAGCGCATCCAGGGCAAGGGCACGTTCGTGGCCAAGCCCAAGGTCTCCCAGGCCCTGCAGCTCACCTCCTACACGGAGGACATGCGCGCCCAGGGTCTGGAACCCACCTCGCAGCTCCTCGACATCGGGTACGTCACCGCCGACGACACCCTCGCCGGGCTGCTCGACATCTCGGCCGGCGGCCGGGTGCTGCGCATCGAGCGCCTGCGGCTCGCGAGCGGTGAGCCGATGGCGATCGAGACCACCCACCTGTCGGCGAAGCGCTTCCCCGCGCTGCGCCGCTCGCTGGTGAAGTACACCTCGCTGTACACCGCGCTCGCCGAGGTCTACGACGTGCACCTCGCCGAGGCCGAGGAGACCATCGAGACCTCCCTCGCCACCCCGCGCGAGGCCGGCCTGCTCGGCACGGACGTCGGCCTGCCGATGCTGATGCTCTCCCGCCACTCCGTCGACGCCAAGGGCGAGCCGGTCGAGTGGGTACGGTCCGTCTACCGCGGCGACCGGTACAAGTTCGTGGCGCGCCTCAAGCGCCCCAACGGCTGAGCGGACGGCCCGCGAGCACCGGACCGCAGCGGAACGAGGGGGGTCGCCGAAGGATCGGCGGCCCTCCTCGTTCCGTATTCACGGCCCCCCTCCTTCCGTGTTCACGGCCCCCCTCGTTCCGTGTTCAACGGTCCGCGCGCCGCGGCACCACGCTCTACCGGGTCCACGCGCCCCGGCACCACGCTGTACGGGTCCACGGACCTCGGCACCTTCTGCACGGCAGCAACGTGACAGCACCCGCGAACCCGCTGGTGAGCCCGGCCCCCGACGGTGGCCCAAGGGGTGGCGCCTAACGACCGGGCGGTTGCTGCCAGTGGCCGGCCGCTGACAGCACCTCCTCGTTCGAGCATGCTTGAACGTGTCGAAAGGGCCCCGCCAAGGGCAATCGGCACATTCCACCGAATCCCGAACTCGCCAGAGGTGTCTCCGTCATGCGCTCTTCCGCCCGCCGTCTCGTCCTCTCCGCCGCCCCGCTCGCCGTCCTCGGCGCGATCCTCGTCACCGCCGGACCGTCCGCCGGTGCCGCCACGGGGGCGGACGCCACGCCGCCGGCGCGGGTCCTCGCCGCCGACCCGGCGGCCGGCCCGACCGCCGCGCCGACGGTGGCGCCCACCCCGTCCGCCGCCTCCACCGACGGCTTCTCGTGGGGCTGACCGCCCCGCTCCGCACCCCACGAGACCGCCCCTCTCTCCCGCGGGACCCGCCATCTTCCTCATCGGCATCTCGATGTCCGCGTCCGCCGCGACGGACAGCGGGCACCCCACCCCCAGCGGCGTCCTCGCGGCGCTGTACCGGTCCGCCGAGCCGACGGACCCCGTCGAGACCGCTCGTGCGCTGGTCACGGACCACTCCGTCCGGATCGCGCTGTGCCTCGACTGCCCCGACGAACTCGAGGCGGTCGGACGCGCGCTGGGCATCTGCCGGCGCATGCTGGGGCGCACCCCCGAACTCGACGGCTACGGCATCGCCGACTGCAGACTCCTGTGAACCCTCCCGAACGGGGAATTCAGCCGTGTTCGTCCATATCCTGGGCCCCCTCCGCGCCACCGTCGACGACCGCCCGGTGCCGCTCGGCGGCCGACGGACCCAGACCGTCCTGGCCGCCCTCGCGCTGGAGGTCGACTGGGCCGTCTCCGTCGACGGCCTCGTCGAAACCGTCTGGGGCCCTCATCCCCCCGCCAGTGCCCGCACCCAGATCCGCATCTGTGTCTCCACACTGCGCCGCGCCTTCGCCGCCGCCGGTGCCCCCGAGCTCATCGAGACCCATTCGTACGGCTACCGGCTGCGTCTCGGGCCCCACGACCTGGACGCCGCGGTGTTCGAGACCGGCGTGGAGCGCGCACGCGCCCTGGCCGGGGGCGGTCGCCGGGCCGAGGCCGTACTGGAGCTGCGCAACGCGCTCGCCCTGTGGAACGGCCCCGCGCTCGCCGGGCAGTCCAGCCGGGCCCTTGATCCCGGGATCCGGCGCCTTGAGGAACTGCGGATCCGGGCGACCGAGGAACGGCTCGGCCTCGAACTGGACCTCGGCCGGCACGAGGACGTCATCGGCGAGCTGATGGCCCTGACGGCGACGTACCCCTTCCGGGAGCAGTTGCACGCCCAGCTGATGCTGGCCCTGCACCGTGCCGGCCGGACGGCCGAGGCCCTGGCGGCGTACCGGCGCGTGCGGCTGACCCTCGTCGAGGAGCTGGGGATCGAGCCCGGCCCGAAGCTCGGCGCCCTGGAGCGGTCGATCCTGCTCGGCGAGTGCCTCTCCGCCTGAACGGTCGCCGCGCCGCCGCTCATACGGTGATCCGCAGCTCCTGGAGCCGGTGCTCGGACACCCCGTCGGTCGGCAGGAACCGGTAGCGGTGCACGCGGGTGACGTCCTTGGTGAAGGCCCAGTCCATCCGGAAGAACGGCAGGTCCTGGTTGAAGAGGTTGTCCCCGAACTCCCCCAGGGCCGCGAACTTCCAGCTCAGCGGCAGGAAGTCCGGGTTCGCGGGGGTGGCGTCCTCGGCCACCGCGCGTACGCCGTCGAGGGAGCGCATGGAGTCGGTGGCGTTGAAGTCGCCGGCGATCAGCACGGGATGGGGGTTGGCGGCCACGTCGCGCTCAAGGCCGCGGAACTCCTCCTGCCGCCAGGCGTGCTTGCGGCGCAGGTACGGGTCGTGGTCGAAGTCCGAGAAGAGGTTCAGGTTGTCGAGCGCCAGCGGCACGGTGATGTGCACGTTGTACGCGCTCAGCACCCGGCCGCGTACCGCGAGGTCGGTGCGGAGCACCTTCTCCCGAGCGAACTCCTGTCCAAACGCGGGCTTCCTGCCGTACGTGAGCCGTGGTCCGGCCCCCACGGGCGTCTGGGACAGGATCGGGAAGCGGGAGATCGTGAGCAGCTCGCTGCGGCGGGCGATGTGGTAGCCGGGGAACTGGCGGCGCAGCTCGGCGTCGTCGTCGAGCCTCCAGTAGCCGTCCTCGCCGAGACCGGGGGTCCAGCCCACGTGTTCCTGGAGGAGGTAGACGTCGGCGTCGCGGGCGTGGAGGAGGGCGAACAGCCGGTCGGTGCTGGTCGCCATGGCCCAGTACTGGGTGTTGAGCGACACCACCCGCAGGGCGTCCGCCGGCACGGGACCCGGATCGCGCCAGAGCGCGGGCCAGTTGAATCCGGAGCCGGTGGTCAGGGCGAGCGCGAGTGCCAGGCCCGAGACGCCGGCGGCGAGCCGTCGGCGGCGTCCGCAGGCGGCGGCGCCGGCCACCAGGAGGACCAGCGGGATGCCGGTCAGGAACAGGGGCGGCGCGACGTCCAGAATGAGGGACCAGTGCCACCGGCCGCTCACCAGCCACCGGACCACGGCGAACAGCAGCCAGAGGAAGGCGAGGCCGAGGACGGTCCGGCCGTACCACAAGCGGACACGGCGAGCGGCCCGGCGGCCGCGGCCGGTCGGCCCCTCCCCGACCGGGGACCGCGCGGAGCTCACGGCCCGCACGATCTCCGGCCGCGCGGTGTCCGGGGCCTGCACGGTGTCCGGGGCCTGCGAGGTCTCCGGGGCCTGCGAGGTCTCCGGGGCCTGCGAGGGGGTCATGCGAGGCTCCCGCGCGGCTCGTACATCCGCCGGAAGCGCGCACTCGCCGCGTACTGGGCGAGCCCGGCCGCGAGACCGGCCACGACGGCGGTGTTGACGAGTGCCTGGGCGCCGGTGAAGAAGGCCCCGAAGAGCAGCCCCCGTTCACGGAGCACGAAGCGGTACTGCCCGAGGTCCGCGAGAACCGATCCGGTGAGTGCGGCCAGCGACACCGCGAACGCGGCCGGGTGCAGCGGGCCGAACGGCAGGGCTGCCACGGCGAGGCCGCCGAGGGCGGAGGCGACGGCCCGGCCTCCGGTCTCCATGCCCTGCATGGCCCGGCCCCGGTCGAAGTAGAAGGGCACCCGGAGGCGGCTGCGGACGAAGGCCTTGCGCAGCAGGGGCCGCATCCGGTTCTCGTCGGAGAGCCGGCCCCTGATCCGGGATGTCAGGAGCATGGGCCACCGGGCGGCCAGGCGTTCCGCGTGGTCGATCTCCTCGGTCTGCCGCAGCGCCGTGTTGAACCAGCCGGCTTCCATGAAGGCGGACCTGCGGACCGCGCCCAGGGCGTAGAAGCCGCCGCTGACCAGGCCTTCGGCGCTCTTGCGCCAGTAGTGGTACTGAAGGATGCGGTACTGGCCGACCGGGCCCTCCTCGAACAGCGGCTCCTTGTCGGGTATGCCGAACACCGCGCCGTACGTGGGGTTCTCCTCGAAGAGTGCGACGGCCTGGGCGACCGCCTCCGGGTGCATGGTCAGGTCGGCGTCGAGGAAGAAGACGATCTCTCCCCTGGAGCGGCGGACGCCCTCGTTGCGGGAGGCACCGGGTCCTCCGTTCTCCCGGACGCGGACGAGCTCGACGGGATGGCCGGCGGCGATCTCCGCGCAGCCGTCGGTGCTGGCGTCGTCGACGACGATCACTTCGATGCGGGGGTACGTCTGCTCGCGTACGGACCGCAGGCAGAGGTCGATGGTGGGCCGGTCGTTGTACATCGGGACGACGACCGACACGAGGGGATCGGACATGGGATTCCTCGGTGGGGGTGGAGGGGCGGTTCAGGTGGCGAGGTGCGGGACGAGGAGCGCGCCCCAGACGGCGGAGTTGACGACCATCACCCGGTCGCGCATCAGGGTCTTGACGGGCTCTCCCCCGCCGCCGTCGACGATCACGATCTGGAGGTAGCGGAAGAGGGCGAAGAGCGCGCAGACCACGGTGAGCAGGGCGTACTGCCCGAAGCCCGATTCGGTGCGCAGATAGAGCAGGTACCCGAACAGGGTCAGGGCCGAGCAGAGCACCAGGACCAGGTCGAGGAAGTGGGCCGAGTAGCCGACGAGCGCCGGCCGGTGCCCGGTGCCGGAGACGCTCAGCTCATGGCGCCGCTTGCCGAGGATCAGGACCAGGCAGGACGCGAGCACCGTGAGCACCAGCCACATCTCGGCCGGGCGGTGGGCGGCCTCGTAACCGCCGAGGAGGCGGAGCACGAAGCCGGTGGCGACGACGAAGACGTCCAGGAGCGGAAGGTGCTTGAGCTTCCAGCTGTACGCGCCGTTCACGGCCAGGTACAGCAGGACGATCAGGGTGGAGCCGGCTCCCAGGGCGAACAGGGCGGGGGCGAGCAGGGCGCCGAGCACGAGGGCCGTGGTCGCGGCGGAGGCCATGCTCATGCGTCCCGAGGCAAGGGGACGGTGGCGCTTGACCGGGTGCCGTTTGTCCCGCTCCACGTCGGCGATGTCGTTCAGGACGTAGACGAGGGACGAGGCGAGGACGAAGGCGCCCAGAGCGAGGGCGACCCGGACCAGGGTCGTGGTGTCGACGCCGCCGCCGAGCAGCGCCAGGGGCACCACGAGCAGGTTCTTGGGCCACTGGCCGGGTCTGAGCAGGGCGATCGGCGCGGGCAGCCGTCCTGGCCGTACCGGTGCCGGCGCACTGGTGTGTCCGGTGAGCTGGGTCATGGCACGGCCTCTCAGAAGAAGATCTTCGCGGTGGACAGCAGGCCCTGGCTCCACGGGTCACGGCTCGTACGGCCGGTGGCCCCCGCCTTCGGGGCGGTGTGACGGGCGGTGCGCCACCACTCGTAGGTGCGTAGGACGGCGTCGGCGTTGGACAGGCGCGGGGTGAAGCCGAGTTGGGCCTTCGCCTTGTCGATGCTGACGTAGGAGTCGTCCATCAGCTTGTGCAGCAGTCGGCCGTAGACCGGGGAGAGCTTGGCCCGCTGGAGGAGGTTGAGCAGGGTCAGGGCGGGGCGGGCGGGCAGTCCGATGACCCGCTTGCCGTGTCCTGCGGCGTCGAGGACCGCCTGGAAGTCCTCCCGGATGGTGCCGAACTCGGCCGCCGCGAGGTTGTAGGTGTCGTTGGCCACGTCGTCGGGTGCGGTGAGGACGGTGACGACGGCGTCGACGAGGTCGTCGACGGCGAACATCTGGATCCGTACGTCACCCTTGCCGAGAACGGGGAAGTTCCGGCCCTCCTCGGCCCATTCGAACAGCATCGAGAACAGGCCCATGCGGCCGGGGCCGACGAAGGTCTTGGGGCGGAGGATGGGGACGCACATGCCCTCGGCGCGGTACCGCTCGGCGATCTCCTCGGCGGACGCCTTGGCGCGGCTGTAGGTGTCGACCGGCTCGCGGGGGTACTCCTCGGGGGTGGGCACGATCGTCGGCAGACCGTAGACGGCGGTCGAGGAGATGTGCACGACGCGGGGGGTGCCGGCGGCCTTGGCCGCCGCGAAGACGTTCCGCGTCCCGCCGATGATGATGGAGCGGATCTGCTCGTCGGGGTAGCTGGGCAGGGCGGCCGCCGCGTGGACGAGGACGTCGGCGCCGTCGAGGGCCCGGTCCATGAGCTCGCGGTCGCGGATGTCGCCGGTCAGCAGGACGCCGGGGCCGGGCCTGAGGTCGACGCCGCGTACTTCGTGGCCCTCGGAGAGGAGCCGTTCGGCCAGGCGGGAGCCGAGCATGCCGGCCGCGCCGGTGATCGTGATCACCACTGGGAGCTCACCTTCTGCTTGATGAAACGGGCCACGAGACCGGTCAGACCGCGGCCGAGGACGTCGTCGAGGGCGTCGATCGCGCGCTCGGCCTCCTCGGGTTCGGTGACCAGGGAGGGGCCGATGATCAGGGGGTTGGCGCCGTTGAGCGTGTAGTACGTGAAGATGCCGTGGTCCTGGTAGAGCGCGTTGATCACGGCGCAGGTCACGAGCTTGGTCTTGAAGCGGGGGTCGCGGGCCATGCCGCCGGGCGCGAGCTTGGCGACCAGGTCGAGGATGCGGGGGCCGCCCTCGATGAAGACACCCCAGAGGGCTCCGGCGCCCGCCACCCGGCCGATCTCGTCGGGGTACCGCTTGGCGAGCCGTTGGAGACCGGGTTCGAGTACGGCTCCGAGGGCGCGGGCCCGCGCCGGGTAGTCGTCCTCCACCGCGATGTTGACGGCTTCGAGGGCGGTGGCGCACTCCTCGCCGAAGCCGTAGTAGGTGGTGGAGGTGGAGTTGATCAGGGAGTCGCCGAGGTTGTCGTACGCCTTGCGGAAGATCGGCTCGCGGGCGACGAATGCGGAGATGGACGACTTGCCGCCGCCGAAGGACTTGGAGGTGGTGAGCACGTCCGGAATCAGGCCCGGGTAGCGCATGAAGTGGAAGAGGCTGCCGGTCTTGCCCCAGCCGGTGTAGATCTCGTCGAAGATCAGGATGATCTTCTCGCGGTCGCAGATCTCGCGCAGGCCGCGCAGGAACTCCTCCGAGCACTCCTGGATGGTGGAGGCGCTGAAGGGCTCGATGAGAAGGGCGTAGACGTCGCCCCGGTGGGCGGCGACGACCTTGCGGACGGAGTCGAGGTCCCCGTAACGGAAGGTGTCCACGCCGGGGATGGTGGGGAAGCCGAACTGGGCCTGGCCGGTCAGGCCGCCCGAGCCGAGGAGCTTGCCGTGGAAGGCGCAGTCCGCGCGCAGCACCGTGTTCCGCTTGCCGTTGTGGTACTTGTACGCGAGTTTCACCGCGCCCTCGACCGCCTCGGCGCCCGAGTTCGGCAGGAACGCCATGTTCAGGTCGCCGGGCAGGACTTCGGCCAGGTTGTGGCCGAGGGCGGCGAGGTAGGGCGAGAAGTAGGTCTTGTGCACCTCCATGCGCCGGTCGCGGGCGAAGCGCTCCCGGGCGGCGAGGATGCGGGGGTGGTTGTGGCCGTGGTTGAGGACGCCGACGCCTCCGGTCAGGTCGAGGATCCGCCGGCCGTCGTCGAGGGTGAGGTAGGCGCCCTCGGCGCTGCGGACGAGCTCGCGGCCGAAGCCGAACGAGGTCATGAGGGAGACCTGGCTCTTGTTCACGTAACGGCGGTAGAGGTCGTGGACCTCGTCGACCTGGAACTTCTCGGCGTCGTCAAGGGTGTACACGGGCTTGGTCTCCCATCGGGGCGGTGGTGTGGGTGATCGGGGCGGCGAGGAGCGCGGGCGCGGCGCGGCGGGAGGCGGAGGCGGTACTCGCTTCCGCGGAAGCGGCCTGCCGGGCCGACCTGGTCCGCGACCAGGCCAGGACGACCGCCGAACTGGCGAGCTCGGCGACGACGCACACCAGCCGGCTGGCGATCGCGGCGGCGGCTGCCAGGCCACCGGGCAGGACGGTGGAGAGAGCGGCGGTCAGGGTCAGCTCGCGCACACCCCAGCCGTCGGGGACGACCAGCGCGAGGCTGCTGATCGCGGTGGCCAGGGCGAAACCGCCGACCGCCGCGCCGAGCCCCGCCCAGGGCGGGGCTCCGACGGCCAGGAGCAGGAACCACAGGTGGAGTCCCGAGGCGGTCCAGGAGGCGATGGCGAGCAGCACGGCCGTGCGGACCGCGCGGTCCGGCGGGGGGACGACCGGCCGCTTCACCAGCCGCGCGAGGGCCGTGACGGGTCGGGTGATCAGCGCGGGCCGGACGACGCCGGCGAGGAAGAGCAGCGCGGGCGGGCACAGCCACATCCAGTGGCCGGGCAGCGCGGCGGGCGCGGCGACGAGGCCGACGGCGGCGCCGGTGAGCAGGGTCAGGGCGAGGCTCAGCACATAGGCGGAGGTCATCTGGGCGCCGGGAACACCGGCCTCCCGGCCGTGCGCCACATGGGTGATGACCCCCCAGACCCGGCCGGGCACGTACTTGCTGAGCTGGCCGAGGAAGTAGATCTTCGCCGCGCGCAGGCCGCGGATGGGGTGGTCGCCGGGGATGAGCACCCGCCAGGCGTGCACGGCGAGGACCAGGCCTGCGATGTTGGCGAGGACAGAGGCGGCGATCAGGGGGACGGCGTCGGCGTGGGCGAACGCCTCCACGACCTTGGGCCCTTCGCCCCGCAGGAGGAGGTAGACCCCGATCAGGGCGGCGGCCACGACGACCGGCGTGAGGATTCTGCGCAGCCACACGGTCATCGCGCCGCCGCCCGTTCGGTGGTGCGCCGGTCACCGGTGCGGGGCCGGGCGGAGGTGAGCGCCCGGAGCGCGCCCCGCGCGGCACCGGCGAGGAGCGCCGCGTGACAGGCGAGATGGACTGCGACGAAGAAGGGGACGAACGAGGCACCCTTGCGGCGGGCCGCGAAGCCGAGCAGACCGAGGTTGGCCAGGCAGAAGGCGAGCAGCCCGGCCACCGGCAGGGCCGCGAGGAGCGGTGCGGCCGGGGGCGGGGCGGACAGGAGGAGCGCCAGGAAGGGCAGGGGCAGGGAGCCGAGGCAGAGGGCCGCGGCGAGGACGGACGCGGGACTGTTGGCCGTCAGGTTGCCACGCCCGCCGGCGCGGGCGGAGAGCAGGGCGGGTACGAGCAGGAGGGCCCGGCGGTACGTCTCCGAGAGCAGCGGGACGAGGCGGTGCTCCTCGTCGTGGCGCGCCATCACCCGTTCCGTGAGGACGATCCGGTAGTGCGGGGCGAGCCGGTCGCTGAACTCCAGGTCCTCCGAGTCGCGGAGCCGCTCGTCGAAGCCGCCGAGGCGGTCGAAGACCGTGCGCGGCACCGCGGCCTGGGCGAAGAACGCGGTCTCCACCACTCCGGCACCCCGGGCGCGCCACCAGTAGGCGTGCAGCGTCTTGTACCACTCGACGGGTCCGTCGTCGAAGAGCGGCTCGGGCGCGATGACACCGTGCACACAGCCGCAGGAGGGGTCGTCGCGCAGGATCTCGAGCGCGTTGGCCACCGAGTCCGGGGTGAGCGCCTCGTCGGAGTCGAGGAAGAACAGGACGTCACCGGTGGCGGCGGCGATGCCCGCGTTCCGGGCGGCGGAGACACCGCGGTTGCCCTCGCCGCCGATCAGGACGCACGGATGGGTCCGGGCGATCTCGGCGGTCCGGTCGGTGCTGCCGTCGTCGACGACGATGACCTCGTGGACGGGGTGGGTCTGGGCGAGGACGGATCTCAGACAGGCGTCGAGCGTGCGTGCGGAGTTGTAGGCCGGTATGACGACCGACACGGTTTGCGTCATGGGAGGAGCACACCGGGTCCGCGTATGGATCGGATATCGATCACGTATCGCGACTTCTCGGAGAGCGAGACGGCCAACACTCATGAGAAAAAAGGGAGTTGAGGGCTGCTAGCGTCCCCGGTCGTGAACCTTCCCCTGAGCCCCGGCGTCCCTGCCGAGACCACCGAGCACACCCCAGGGGCCGCCCCGGCGGAGCCCGTACGCGCCCCGGACCGGCCGCCGCCCTGGAGGCCACGGGCCACCCGGTTCCTGGTCGGCGCGGCGGTGGCCTGGGCGCTCTTCGTCGCACTCGGGCAGCTGCTGAGCGGGCGGTGGTGGCTGTGGCTGCTGCCGGATCTGGTGCCGCCGCCGGCCTTCGTCGCGGTGCCCGTCGCCCTGTCCGTCCTGGCGTGCGCCGTCACCCGCGGGCGCACCCGGCGGTGGCTGCTCCCGGTCCTCGCGGTGCTCCTGGTGGCGGGGGTCGGGAGGGCGGGGCTCCACTGGGGCGCGCTGGTCCCCGGCGGCGGGCCGGGCCCGGCCCCCGCGCACGCGCTCAAGGTGTTCTCGTGGAACACGCTCTACTGGGACACGACCGACGACCCGGACGCGTTCCACCGCTTCCTGCGGTCCAAGGACGCCGATGTCTACCTGCTCCAGGAACATCTGGGCTGGGACGGCACGCACAGGGAGATCGACCGGCTCGACCGGCTGCGGGCGGAGTTTCCCGGCTACCACCTCGTGGCGCGGGGGGAGCTGGTCACCCTCTCGCGCCATCCGGTCGTGGCGGCTCCCCCGGTCGGTCCCGGCCGGGCGCCGGCGAGTTCCGCGTCCTGGCGGGAGCGGTTCGAGTGGAACAAGGTGCTGCGCACCGACGTGGACGTGGCGGGCACGGTGGTGTCGTTCTACAACGTGCACGTCCCGGTGCAGCTGGACATCGAGCGCAGCTGGCTGAGCCCCGGCTTCTACGGAGTGGTCCGCGACACCGATCCCGTACGCAAGGAGCACTACGCGGCCCTGCTGAGCGACGCCCGCGCGAATCCCCACCCGCTCCTGATCTCGGGGGACTTCAACACGACCCCGGCGATGGGCGATCTGAAGGGGCTGCGGGAGGCGTTCCGTGACGCGCTGCCGGCCTCGTCGTCCTTCCTGCCGGGCACCTGGGGCGTCGGGGGCCTTCCGCTGTGGCGGCTGGACTGGACGTTCACGGACGAGGGCCTGCGCGTGCACCGCTACGCGCTGGTCTCCGCCGCGGGCCTCTCCGACCACAAGGGCCAGGAGCTGCTGGTCTCCCCGAAGGACTGAGCGAGGGGCCGGGGCCGGAGGAGTGAACGAGGGGCCGGGCCGGAGGACCGAGCGAGGGGCCCGGCCGGAGGACCGACCCCCGGACGGGCCCCTGGGCCGGCTCCCGGGCCGACCCCGAACCGCCCCGGACCGACCCCCGGTCCCGCCTACGGCCGGACGCGCGGCTCCGTCAGGCGCCCGCCTCGTCCAGACGTCGCCGCTGGTCGGGGTCGAGGGTCAGGGCGAGCGCGCCCATGGCCTCTTCCACCTGCTCGACCCGGCTCGCCCCGACGACGGGCAGGACGGACGGTTCGCCGTCGAGGAGCCAGGCGAGCACCACCTGGTTGACGGTCGCGCCGAGTTCTCCGGCGACCTCGCGCAGCGCCGCGAGCCGCGGAGCGGTGCCGGGGTGGTCGTAGGCGTCGGGGAGTCCGACCTCGGGGCGGGTGTAGCCGCCGGAGAGCAGCGCGCTGTAGGCCCAGATCGTCAGATCGCCCTCGCTGCGCGTGTAGTCGAGGAGCTCCCGGGTGACATGGACGTGCGCCGTGGAGGGGAGGGCCTTGTCGAAGCGCGGCTGGAGGTAGGAGTGGCGGTACTGGAGGTGGGTGTAGCGCGGGCGGTCGCCTGCGAGGGCGCGGGCGCGCTCGACCCGCCAGACGGCGTGGTTGCTGACGCCGAGTTCACCGGCCTTGCCCTCGTCGACGAGGTCGGCGAGGGTCTCGACGGTCTCGGCGAGCGGCACCGCACGGTCCTCCACGTGGGCCCAGAAGACGTCGATCCGGTCCACGCCGAGCCGGCGCAGGCTGTCGTCCAGGGCGCTCCTGACGGCCTTCTCGGAGAGCCCCTCGACCTCGGCGGCTCCGGGGGCGGTGGGCCGGGCACCGCACTTGGTGGAGAGGACGAGGCCGTCGCGGTTGCCGCGCGCGGCGAGCCAGCGGCCGAGGGTCGCCTCGCTCTCGTCGCCCGTACCGTCCTCGACCCAGTACGCGTAGTTGTTGGCGGTGTCGATCACGGTGCCGCCGAGTTCGGTGAAGCGGTCGAGCACGGCGAACGAGGTGGCCTCGTCGACCGACGTACCGAACGGCAGGGCGCCGAGTGCGAGGGTGCGCTGGGGGATCGCCATGGATACAGTCCTTCCCGGAGGTGCTTGGACTAGACCATCTTGGATCAAGAACCTCCGTCGCGCAGGGGATCGACCGGACAAGGACTGGCCGAACTCCGGGGATCCCCAAGGAGGTTCGATTGGTCTAGTCCTGAAGGCGGTCGCGGCCTACCATCGCAGAGACCTCACGGTCAGGCACGCACAGTGAACGGCACGACGGGACTATTCGGGGGGAAGACGCCTTGCTCGAGGCGCTGGGGATAGAGAAGTCCGCGGAGACCGTGTACCGGCTCATGCTCGAACGCCCCGACTACGGGGTGGCGGAGATGGCCCGCCGGCTCGATTGGTCGGAGCAACAGGTCCGCGAAGCCCTGAGCAGGCTCACGGAGGCGCGGCTCGTCTCCATGGAGGACGGATCGGGGGAGGCGCTCCCGTTCGATCCCGAGGTCGGCTTCTCCTTCCTCCTCTCCCGGGCCGAGGCCGAGCTGAGCCGTCGCCGGCGCCAGGTCGAGCGAGCCGAGCGGGCGGTGGCCGACATCCTCGCCACGTACACCGACCGGAGCGACGGCGCGGCGCGGCACGACGTGGTGCACCGGGTGGTGGGCCTCGACAACGTCCGTGAACGCCTGGAGGACCTGGCCGCGAACGCCCGCACCGAATGCCTCTCGCTCCTGCCGGGCGGCGCTCAGCTCCCCGACACGATGGACGCGAGCCAGCCGCTCGACCAGCTCGCCCTGGAACGCGGCGTGCGGATCAGGTCGATCTACCAGGAGAGCTTCCGCAACGACCCGCCGACCGTCGAGTACGTCCGCTGGTACTGCGAACTCGGCGGCGAGGCACGGACCGTGCCCGTCGTGCCCATGCTCATGGTGATCGTCGACCGTGAGGCCGCGCTCGTCCCCGTCGACCCGGAGGACGGGCGCGCGGGCGCTCTCGAAGTCCGCAGCCCCGGCCTCGTCCACGCGCTCATGGTGCTCTTCGACCGCCTGTGGGACACCGGAACCCCGTTCGGCGAGACCCCCCGCCGCGACGAGCACGACCTCTCCCCGCAGGAGCGGGAGTTGCTCATGCTGCTCGGCATCGGCTGCACGGACGACATCGCCGCCCGTCGGCTCGGGATCTCCCTGCGGACCGTGCGCCGGATGAGCTCGGAGCTGATGAACCGGCTCGGGGCGCGCAGCCGTTTCGAGGCGGGCGTACGGGCCACCAAGGAGGGCTGGCTCTGACCCCGCGAGGGGGAGCGTTCCCACGAGTCACTTCCGTTATACGGACAGGGGTTCCATGGAGCGGAGCCGTCCCCTAGATTTCCCCACCATTACAAGGTGATCAGCGAGGGGACGGGAATCGCCATGCCAGATGCGACAGACACGCCGGATTCGACACAAAGGAAACACCCCACCATCACACCCATGCGGGTGGTGATCGGACTCTGTCTGTTCGCCCCGTTCGTGGCGATGCTCTGGGTGAGCTCCTACGCGAAGACCGAACCGTTCTTCGCCGGCATCCCGTTCTTCTACTGGTACCAGATGCTCTGGGTGCTGATCTCCACCGTGCTCACCATGGTCGCCTACCAGCTGTGGAAGAGCGACCAGCGCGCCCGCAAGGGAGGTGACGCGCGATGAAGGACGTGACCGGAGTCAACGGCGTCGCACTCGCCGTCTTCATCTTCTTCTTCCTGGCCGTCACGGTCATGGGCTTCCTCGCCTCGCGCTGGCGCAAGGCCGAGAACGAGAACAGCCTCGACGAATGGGGCCTCGGCGGCCGGTCGTTCGGCACCTGGGTGACCTGGTTCCTGCTCGGCGGCGACCTCTACACCGCGTACACCTTCGTCGCCGTCCCGGCGGCCATCTACGCGGCGGGCGCGGCCGGCTTCTTCGCCGTGCCGTACACGATCCTGGTCTACCCGCTGATCTTCACCTTCCTGCCGCGCCTCTGGTCGGTCTCGCACAAGCACGGATACGTCACCACCTCGGACTTCGTGCGCGGCCGCTTCGGCTCCAAGGGCCTCTCGCTCGCGGTGGCGGTCACCGGCATCCTCGCCACCATGCCGTACATCGCGCTCCAGCTCGTCGGCATCCAGGCCGTCCTGGACGTGATGGGCGTCGGCGGCGGCGAGACCACCCACTGGTTCATCAAGGACCTGCCGCTGCTCATCGCCTTCGGCGTCCTCGCGGCGTACACGTACTCCTCGGGCCTCCGCGCCCCCGCGCTCATCGCCTTCGTCAAGGACACCCTGATCTACATCGTCATCGCGGTGGCGATCATCTACATCCCGATCAAGCTGGGCGGCTTCGACGAGATCTTCGCCAAGGCGGGCGAGGCGTACGCGCAGACCAACCCGGCCACCGACAAGCCGCGCGGCTCGCTCGTCCCCGGTGAGGCCGGCCAGTGGACGTACGCGACCCTCGCCCTCGGCTCGGCGCTCGCGCTCTTCATGTACCCGCACTCCATCACGGCGACCCTGTCGTCCCGGAGCCGCGAGGTCATCCGCCGCAACACCACGATCCTGCCGCTGTACTCCCTGATGCTGGGCCTGCTCGCGCTGCTCGGTTTCATGGCGATCGCCGCCGGCATCCAGGTGAAGAACGGCCAGCTCGCCATCCCGCAGCTCTTCGAGACGATGTTCCCGGACTGGTTCGCGGGCGTCGCGTTCGCCGCGATCGGCATCGGCGCGCTCGTCCCGGCCGCGATCATGTCGATCGCCGCGGCCAACCTCTTCACCCGCAACATCTACAAGGACTTCATCAAGAAGGACGCGACCCCGGCGCAGGAGACCAAGGTCTCCAAGATCGTCTCGCTCCTGGTGAAGGTCGGCGCGCTCGCCTTCGTCCTCACCATGGACAAGACGGTCGCGATCAACTTCCAGCTGCTCGGCGGCATCTGGATCCTGCAGACCTTCCCGGCCCTCGTCGGCGGTCTCTTCACCCGCTGGTTCCACCGCTGGGCGCTGCTCGCCGGCTGGGCCGTCGGCATGGTCTACGGCACGGTCGCCGCCTACGGTGTCGCCAGCCCGACCCAGAAGCACTTCGGCGGCTCCTCCGCCGAGATCCCGGGCATCGGCGAGATCGGCTACATCGGCCTCACCGCCTTCGTCCTGAACCTCGTCGTCACGGTCGTCCTCACCTTCGTCCTCAAGGCCGTCAAGGCCCCCGAGGGCGTCGACGAGACCTCCCCGTCCGACTACACGGCGGACGCCGGTGACGCCGGCGTGCAGACCGAACTCCCGAAGGTCGGCGCCCAGACGCACTGACCCGACGGTACGGCCGCACGCGGCCGGCCCCCAACACACGGGCCCGGGCTCTCCACCAGGAGACCCCGGGCCCCTTCGCGTCCCCCGCCGGGCACACTTTCCTCATGGACTTCACGATCAGGGCGGTACGGCCCGAGGAGTACGAGGCCCTCGGCGAACTCACCGCGGGCACCTATCTGAACGACGGGCTGCTGAAGTACGGGGCCCAGGACTCCTACCTGGAGGTGCTCCGGGACACCGCGCGCCGGGCCCGCGAGAGCGAGGTGCTCATCGCCGAGGACGCCGAGGGACGACTCCTCGGCGGGGTGACCTTCGCCACCGGCAACACCACCTGGGCGGACATCGCGGTCGACGGCGAGGCCGAGTTCCGGATGCTCGCCGTCACCCGCGAGGCCCGCGGCCGGGGCGTCGGAGAGGCCCTCGTACGGGCCTGTATCGACCGCGCGCGGGCCCTCCCCGGGTGCGAGCGGCTCGTGCTCTCCACGGACGCGACGATGGTCGCCGCGCACCGGATGTACGACCGCCTCGGCTTCGTCCGCACCCCCCACCGGGACTGGGAACCGATCCCCGGCCACTCGCTGCGCACCTACGCCCTGGAGTTCTGAGCCGAGGGCGACACACAACATGTGGGGGGTGCCGCGAGCGGTGCCCCCCACATGTATGCTCATGCTCGCTGTCGACGCAGGGGAATCCGGCGCGAATCCGGAACTGTCCCGCAACGGTGTGCTTCCTACGGATACGACCCGTCCGTACGAGGTGAGTCCGAGCACCTGCCGCAGCGCACCCGGTCCGACCGTTCCGGGTGCCACTGACGTCCGGGCCTCGCGGAGTGGGCCGGTGGAAGCGTCGCGTCCGACGTTACGGACGCACGCATGCCCGCCTTCCCCCGCCGCGGCCCCGAGCCGAGCGAGGGAGAGCCCCCACGTGACCATCGCGCCCGCCGATCCGGCTTCCGCCGAGGTTTCCGCGGTCGAGAGCGACGGACCCGGGACCGTACTGCTGCGGACCCTGACCGACCTCACCGCCGATCTCCCCGACACCGACCCCGGCAAGGTCGCCGCCGCCGCGCTCCGCGGCCGCAGCGCCGCGTCGGACGAGGCGGAGCTGCGCGAGCTGGCCACCGAGGCGGCCGCGGGCCTGATCGCGGAGGACCCGGCCTACTCCCGGCTCGCGGCCCGGCTCCTGACGATCACCATCGCCGACGAGGCGGCCGGCCAGGGCGCGTTCTCCTTCTCCGCCTCCGTCGCCGTCGGTCACCGTGAGGGTCTGATCGCCGACCGCACCGCCGAGTTCGTCGCACTGCACGCGAACCGGCTCGACGCGACCGTGGACACGGCCGCCGACGACCGCTTCGGCTACTTCGGCCTGCGCACCCTCTACTCCCGCTACCTGCTGCGCCACCCGATCACCCGCAAGGTCATCGAGACCCCGCAGCACTTCATGCTGCGCGTCGCCTGCGGTCTGGCCGAGGACGACTCGGCCCGCGCGCTCGACGAAGTGACCGCGCTGTACGGCCTGATGAGCCGCCTGGACTACCTCCCGTCCTCCCCCACGCTCTTCAACTCCGGCACCCGCCACCCGCAGATGTCCTCCTGCTACCTCCTGGACTCCCCGCAGGACGAGCTGGACTCCATCTACGACCGCTACCACCAGGTGGCGCGCCTCTCCAAGCACGCGGGCGGCATCGGCCTCTCGTACTCCCGCATCCGGGCCCGCGGTTCGCTGATCCGCGGCACCAACGGGCACTCCAACGGCATCGTGCCGTTCCTGAAGACCCTCGACGCCTCCGTCGCCGCCGTGAACCAGGGCGGCCGCCGCAAGGGCGCCGCCGCCGTCTACCTGGAGACCTGGCACGCGGACATCGAGGAGTTCCTGGAGCTCCGCGACAACACCGGCGAGGACCAGCGCCGTACGCACAACCTGAACCTGGCGCACTGGATCCCGGACGAGTTCATGCGCCGGGTGAACGCCGACGCCGACTGGTCGCTGTTCTCCCCCGCGGACGTGCCCGAGCTCGTCGACCTGTGGGGCGAGGAGTTCGACGCCGCCTACCGCGCCGCCGAATCCCGGGGCCTGGCCCGCAAGACGATGCCGGCCCGCGACCTGTACGGCCGCATGATGCGGACCCTGGCCCAGACCGGCAACGGCTGGATGACCTTCAAGGACGCCTCGAACCGGACGGCCAACCAGACCGCCGAGCCCGGCACCGTCGTCCACTCCTCGAACCTCTGCACCGAGATCATCGAGGTCACCAACGACGGCGAGACGGCCGTCTGCAACCTGGGCTCGGTCAACCTCGGCTCGTTCGTGGACGCCGCGACCCAGGACATCGACTGGGAGCGCCTCGACGCGACCGTCCGCACGGCCGTCACCTTCCTCGACCGGGTCGTCGACATCAACTTCTACCCGACCGAGCAGGCGGGCCGCTCCAACGCCCGCTGGCGGCCGGTGGGCCTGGGCGCGATGGGGCTCCAGGACGTCTTCTTCCAGCTGAAGCTGCCGTTCGACTCGGCGGAGGCCCGCGCCCTGTCGACGAGGATCGCCGAGCGCATCATGCTGGCGGCCTACGAGGCCTCGGCCGACCTCGCCGAGCGCAACGGCCCGCTGCCCGCCTGGGACAAGACCCGCACGGCCCGCGGTGTCCTGCACCCCGACCACTACGACGTCGAGCTGACCTGGCCGGAGCGCTGGGCGGCGCTGCGCGAGCGGATCGCGACGACCGGCATGCGCAACAGCCTCCTCCTCGCCATCGCCCCGACCGCGACGATCGCCTCGATCGCCGGCGTCTACGAGTGCATCGAGCCGCAGGTCTCCAACCTGTTCAAGCGCGAGACGCTCTCCGGCGAGTTCCTCCAGGTCAACTCGTACCTGGTCGACGAGCTGAAGAGGCTCGGCGTGTGGGACGCCCAGACCCGCGAGGCGCTGCGCGACGCCAACGGCTCGGTGGCCGGCTTCACCTGGGTCCCGGCCGAGGTCCGCGAGCTGTACCGGACGGCGTGGGAGATCCCGCAGCGCGGTCTGATCGACATGGCCGCCGCCCGTACGCCGTTCCTGGACCAGTCGCAGTCGCTGAACCTGTTCCTGGAGACACCCACCATCGGCAAGCTGTCGTCGATGTACGCGTACGCCTGGAAGCAGGGCCTGAAGACGACGTACTACCTGCGCTCCCGCCCGGCGACCCGGATCGCCCGCGCCGCGCAGGCGTCGACGGCCGCCGCCACCATCCCCGTACAGCAGGCGACCCCCGACGCGGACGCCCTCGCCTGCTCCCTCGAAAACCCCGAGTCCTGCGAGGCCTGCCAGTAATGAGCTCCACCGAACAGAAGAACCTCCTCGACCCGGGCTTCGAGCTGACCCTCCGTCCGATGCGCTACCCGGACTTCTACGAGCGCTACCGGGACGCCATCAAGAACACGTGGACGGTGGAGGAGGTCGACCTCCACTCGGACGTCGCCGACCTCGCCAAGCTGACCCCCGGCGAGCAGCACATGATCGGCCGTCTTGTCGCGTTCTTCGCGACGGGCGACTCGATCGTCTCGAACAACCTGGTCCTGACGCTCTACAAGCACATCAACTCCCCGGAGGCGCGCCTGTACCTGTCGCGCCAGCTCTTCGAGGAGGCCGTGCACGTCCAGTTCTATCTGACGCTGCTCGACACGTACCTGCCCGACCCGGACGACCGCGCGGCCGCGTTCGACGCGGTCGAGGAGATCCCCTCGATCCGCGAGAAGGCGCAGTTCTGCTTCAAGTGGATGGACTCGGTCGAGAAGATCGAGAAGCTGGAGACGGCCGCCGACCGCCGCCGCTTCCTGCTGAACCTCATCTGCTTCGCCGCGTGCATCGAGGGCCTGTTCTTCTACGGCGCCTTCGCGTACGTGTACTGGTTCCGCTCCCGCGGCCTGCTGCACGGCCTGGCGACCGGCACCAACTGGGTGTTCCGGGACGAGACGATGCACATGAACTTCGCCTTCGAGGTCGTGGACACCGTCCGCAAGGAGGAGCCGGAGCTCTTCGACGACGCGCTTCAGCAGCAGGTCACGGACATGCTGAGGGAGGCCGTCGAGGCGGAGCTGCAGTTCGGCCGCGACCTGTGCGGCGACGGACTGCCGGGCATGAACACCGAGTCGATGCGCGAGTACCTCCAGTGCGTCGCCGACCAGCGCCTCCAGCGCCTGGGCTTCGCCCCGGTGTACGGCTCGGCGAACCCCTTCGCGTTCATGGAGCTCCAGGGCGTCCAGGAGCTCACCAACTTCTTCGAGCGCCGCCCGTCCGCCTACCAGGTGGCGGTCGAGGGCTCGGTGGACCTGGACGAGGACTTCTAGTCCGTACGGATACGAGGAAGGGCCCCGCACTCACCGAGTGCGGGGCCCTTCGTCACATGGGCGATCAGGCGTTCGGCACCGTCTCGTAGCGCGGGGTGCCCTCTTCCATCTGGCGCAGGGCGTCCTTGCGGTCGCGCTTGGAGAGGCGGTCGATGTACAGGTAGCCGTACAGGTGGTCCGTCTCGTGCTGGAGGCAGCGGGCGAAGTAGCCCGTGCCGCGCACCTTGATCGGGTTGCCCCGGGCGTCCTGGCCGTGGACCTCCGCGTAGTCGGGGCGGGCCAGCTCGGCGTAGGCGGTCGGCACCGAGAGGCAGCCCTCGTTGGACTCGTCCAGGACGCGGAGCTCGGCCGGGAGCTCCTGGAGGACCGGGTTGACGACGACGCCGGTGTGCCGGACGCCCTCGTCGTCGGGGCAGTCGTAGACGAAGACCTTGAGGTCCACGCCGATCTGGTTGGCGGCGAGGCCCACGCCCTCCGCGGCCTTCTGGCTGGCGAACATGTCGTCGATGAGGGACGCGAGCTCGTCGTCGAACTCCGTGACGTCCTTGCACTCCTTGTGGAGCACCGGGTTGCCGACGACGGTGATGGGGCGCGCCGTGCCGCGCTCGCGGTACGCGAGCTCACGCGCCTCGCAGTCCTCCGTGTCCACGACGAAGCCGTCGTTGATCTGCGTCTGCTCGTCCGTCTCCTGCTGCGCCATGTCCGGCCGCGCCCTTCTGAAAACCCGATTCCGTCGGAGGACAGCCTACGGGCCCGTGACAGGAGCCTCAGCAGACCTCTTCGAGATCGCGCCACTCGCGGCTGTCGGGACTGTCCGCCACCCAGCCGTCGAGGAGGCCGCGCACCAGCCCCGGCGGGGCCGCGATGCCGCACTCGCGCTCGGGCACCCACAGCTCGCCGGGCGAGCGGTGGCCGAGCGGCCCGGGGTGTCCCGGTTCGCTGTGGTCGTGGGGGTCGGAGTGCTCGCCCTCGCCCTCGGCGCTGGGCATGGTCGACTCGGAGCAGGCGCGGCAGAGCAGCCGCACGGAGGACGACCAGTCCTCGGCGGCGAAGCCCGCCTCCGCGGCGAGCTGCTCCAGGGCGTCCCGGTCGGCCTCGGTGGCCGCTTCCAGGAGGACCACCCAGGTGGGAACGGGTGAGGGCGCCCAGAGCTCGATCTCGTCGAAGACCGGGTAGGAGGGGCCCGCGGTGGTGGTCCGCTCGCCGTTCGGCACGCCGTCGTGGAGGACGACCTCGCCCCAGCGGCGTCCGGAGGACGGCAGGGGGATGGAGAGGACCTCGATGCGGGCGGGGTCGAGCCTGCGGCCCCACACCACCTCGGCCTCGCCCTCGGGCGAGAGCCGGACGGCGGCGCTGCCCAGCTCCATCCCGGCGGGCTCACCGGTGCCGGAGGCGGCGCCGGGCACCTTGAGGCCGTACGCCTGCCAGGCGCGGCGGGCCAGCGGCCAGTCCTGGAGCGCGGTGGCGGCGATCCCGACGTTCCACCAGTCGGGGGCGCCGGTCTCCTTGTCGAGCAGCGCGACCGCGCGGAGCCCGGCGGCCCGCGCCTGTTCCCAGTCGTGCCGGAACTTGTGCAGCAGCGCCAGGTTGAACCAGGACTCGGAGAGCCAGGGCTCCAGATCCGCCGCGCGTGTCAGCAGCGTCCCCGCGTCCTCGTACCGGCCGTCGCCGATCAGCGTGAACGCGCGGTCGGTGGCCTGCCGCCACGAGGCGGAGGGCCGATGCCGTACCTTCCCGAAGATCTTCACGATTCCCGCCTGCCGGTCGCTTCACCCTCTTGTTCGCATCCAACCATGCCCGGTCGGACGCGCGCTCATTACCCATGGGTTACCCAGTGGCGACGGAGGTCACCCCAGCTGCTCCGCCCCGTGCCAGGACTCTGGCCAGGCATTCGACGACATCCGGGTGATAGTCGCGGGCGGTGCCGAGCCGGAGCCGCTCCAGGGCGTCGAGGGCGGCGCCCGCGCTCTCACCGCCCGCGAGGTCGTCGTAGGCGTTCACGGCCCGGACGATGCGGGCGGGCAGCGGCTGCTCGCGGTACGGGTCGGCCTGCCGTTCCACGATCACGGCGACGGCGGCGGGGACGCCGGTCCTGCGTACGACCTCGCCGCCGAGCAGGGCGATCCGGCGCTGCTCGTCCGCCGGGAGGAGGGCGGTGGCGCCGCCCTCGACCGGGTCGACGAGGGAGAGCTGTCCGATGTCGTGCATGAGCGCCGCGTGTTCGAGGACGGTCAGCTCGGCCCCGGAGAGGCCCAGCTCGCGGCCGACGGCGCCGCTGAGGGCCGCGACCCGGCGGGCGTGGCCGGGCGGGGTGCAGCCGGCGATCTCGGTGGCGCGGGCGAGGGAGGCGATGGTCTGCCGGTTGACGGTGCGGACGGCCGCGTACCGCCGGAAGGAGACCTGGGTGAGCAGCAGCGGGACGGCGAGCACGGGCAGCGCCCAGAGCCCGGCGGCGGCCACGCCGAGCGCCATGACGGCGCCGGTGGCGCAGACGGCGGAGCCGATGCCGAGGAGGGCCCGCAGTGCGTCGCGGAGGAGGGGGCCGTACGGGAATCCGGTGCGGGCGCGGAGCAGGAGCGCGGCGAGGACGGCGTCGCAGAGGGCGGTCAGGATGATCAGGAGCACCAGGAAGAGGGCGTACGGCGGGCCGTGGCCGAGGTGGTCGACGACGGCCCCCGCGTTGTAGAGGGGCTGGAAGCAGAGCGCGGCGAAGCCGACGGTGAGGACGCGGCGGGCGAGGTGGTCGAGGCCGGGGCCGCGACCCCTGGCGATGTGGGGGACGATGCCGGCGAGTCCGGCGGCGACGACGACGGCGACGATCTGGAGGACGCCGTGGGTGGTGGCGGTGCCGGCGCTGGCCCCGAGGAGGGCGTAGGAGAGGGCACCGGCGGCGCCGAGCGGGGCGGGTTCCCTCTCGTCGGGGGCGGCGCCCCAGCGGGCGAGCTCGCCGAGGAGGACGAGGGTGCCGAAGGCGAGGGCGTTGCCGGGTTCGGCGACGCCGTACCAGAGGGTGGAGCCGAAGCCGGCGAGGCTGAGCAGCAGTGCGGCTCCGTGGGCGGCGCCGATGGTGACGGCCCCGGGCCTCATGCGCGCTCCTTCGACCGGGCGGGCGGGGCGGCCGGGTCCGCTTCGCGCGGCGGGGGGAGCTGGTCCGGCCGTGGGGCCGTCCCGGCGGTCTCGTCGGCGGTGACGGCGGGCTGCCAGCCGTGCCGTTCGAGGGCGCGGACGAGCGCGCCGACCATCCGGGGGTCGAAGTGGGTGCCGGCGCACCGTTCCAGTTCGGCGACGGCGGTCGGCACGGGCCGGGCGCGGCTGTAGGAGCGGGTGGAGGTCATGGCGTCGAAGGCGTCGGCGACGGCGACGACCCGGGCGAACTCGGGGATGTCCTCGCCGTGCAGCCCGTACGGGTAGCCGCTGCCGTCCATGCGTTCGTGGTGGTGGAGGATCGCGTCCCGCGCCTCGCCGAGGAAGCCGATGCCCCGGACCATCTCGTGGCCGTACTCCGGGTGGAGTTCGATGATCCGGCGTTCCTCCGGGGTGAGTGGGCCGTCCTTGCGGAGGACCCGGGTGGGCACGCCCAGTTTGCCGACGTCGTGGAGGATGCCGGCGAACCGTACGACGTCGAGCCTGTCATCGGCCATGCCGAGCTCACGGGCGATCAGGACGGAGGCGTGGCCGACGCGTTCGCTGTGGCCGCGGGTGTACCGGTCCTTGATGTCGACGGCCTGGACGAGGGCGCGGATGGTGGCCTGGTGGGCGGCCCGTTCGCGGTGGTACTGGGCGAAGACCCAGCACGAGATGTACATGGGGAGGAGCACGAAGAGCGCCGAGACCGGTCCGTAGGTGCTGCGCCAGAGGACGGCCATCATCAGTCCGGCGAGCCCGTGGACAGTGTGCGGGGCGAGTGCCCGGCCGAGGAGGCCGCGCCAGGCGGCGCGTGGCGGGAGTCCGTCGGCGGTGGCCCGGATGCCGCCGTCGAGAGCGGTCAGGGCCAGGCAGAAGGTGAGCGCGGCGGCGCCCGCGGGGAGCAGGGCGTGGGGGAAGTCGGGGGCGTCGGGGCCGTCTCCGAGGGCGTCGGCGGAGTTCAGGGCGGTGGCGGCGTGGGCGGCCGCCCAGAGGGCGAGGGCGGTGGCGGCGGCCCGCCAGGCGCGGCGGGGTGCGGCCGGGGGTTCGTCGACGCGGGCGAGGAGGCTGCCGGGCAGGGCGGTGAGCGCGGCGGCGGAGGGCGGCAGGAGCAGGGCGGCGGCGAGGAGCACGGGGAAGAAGGAGCCGGTGCCCATGGAGACGGAGCTGCCGAGGGCGCGCCTCAGGAGCGGGCAGCGGGCGGGCAGTTCGCAGAGCGCGTACAGGGCGGCGAGGAGGGCGACCGTGACCCAGGGGGTGGACGAGCCGGGGTGCAGCGCGGGCAGCACGCAGGCCCCGGCGCCGAGCAGGGCGCAGCCGATGTACACGCGGGCCGCTCGCGGAATGACCTTCACGCCCATCACGCCCGCCACGCTAGCGAGTGGGGCGTCCGGGGGCGGCGCTGTGGCGCTGATTCGCACCATCGGGTGATACAAGCTGACTTACGGCCGAGGCCGCCGCGTTCGTGCCGCGACGGCCTCGATTCCCTCTGCCGGAGGGGTCTACTCCTGGGGAGCCGGAGTCTGCGCCTGAGCCGATGCCGGCGTCGGCTGGACGGTCGCCGTGATGTCCTGCTCGGGCACCGCGTGCCCGGAGCGGATGAGGTCGATCCGGCCCATGACCTTGGCGCGCAGGTCGGTGGGGACGTCGTCGCTGCCGCAGCAGCGCTTGACGAGCTTCTTCACCGCCTGCTCGAGTCCGTACTTCTCCAGGCACGGGGAGCACTCCTCGAAGTGCACCTCGAACTTGTTGCAGTCGCTGTCGGGCATCTCATGGTCGAGGAACTCGTAGAGATGATCCAGGACCTCTGAGCAATCCGTCTCGTGCGGCTCTCCGCAGCTCATGAGCCCGAGCCTTTCAGATCGTTCGACGACTCTCCGGCGCCCGCGGGTACCAGCCCGCGGTCGCGGGCGTAGTCCTCGAGCATGCCGCGCAGCTGGCGGCGGCCCCGGTGCAGTCGGGACATCACCGTACCGATGGGTGTCCCCATGATGTCCGCGATCTCCTTGTACGCAAAGCCCTCGACATCGGCGAGATAGACGGCGATGCGGAACTCCTCGGGAATCGCCTGGAGCGCTTCCTTCACGTCGGAGTCCGGAAGGTGGTCGAGGGCCTGTGACTCCGCGGAGCGCAGTCCGGTCGACATGTGCGACTCGGCGCGGGCGAGCTGCCAGTCCTCGATCTCCTCGGCGGCGCTGCGCTGGGGCTCGCGCTGCTTCTTGCGGTACGAGTTGATGAAGGTGTTCGTGAGGATGCGGTACAGCCACGCCTTGAGGTTCGTGCCCTCGCGGAACTGGTGGAAGGATCCGTACGCCTTGGCGTAGGTCTCCTGCACCAGGTCCTCCGCGTCCGCGGGGTTGCGCGTCATGCGCAGCGCGGCCGAGTACATCTGGTCGAGGTAGCCGAGGGCGTCCCGCTCGAAGCGCGCGTTGCGCTCCTCGGTCGTCTCCTCGGGGCCGTCGTCGGTCCCTGTGTCGGTCCCAGTGACCGGACCCACCTCCTCCAGCGCGGCGGCGAGCCCGAGGGCGGACCCGCTCGTTTCGGAGGATAGACGAGGAACCGCTCCGCCCGCCGCCCGAATCTGGGCACCCTTGGGCGCGGGCAGCACTGTCCAGTCGAGGTCAGCGGCCTGCACACGCTCCGGGCAGATGGTCGAACCCATACGACGGACACCTCTTCCTTTGCTCTCACACCGACGCTCTGTGACAACAGTGGTCACGGGTTCGGCATTCCCGGTCCGGCGGCTGGTTCAGCGCAGGCCGGTGATCCACGCGGTGACGCCGTCCACGAGGGCGGCGAGGGCCTCGTCCTGGCCGAGGGCGGCACGCTTGGGCACGGCGAAGCCGTGGTCGCCGCCCGGGATCTCGACGAGCTCGTACGGGCCGTCCGGGAACTCCTCCGGCCGCCCGAAGGTGTCGTTGCCGCCCTGGACGACGAGTGTGGGCACTCCGGTGCCGAGGAGCTCGTCGGCGCGGGACTTCTCCGGCTTGCCCGGGGGGTGCAGCGGGAAGCTCAGGGCGAGGACGGCGAGGGCACCGAGCTCCCGGCCGGTACGGCAGGCCACGCGGGCGCCGGCGCTGCGGCCGCCGGCGATCACGGGGAGGCCGGGCCGCGCGAGGGCGGGCCAGAGGCCGCGCCAGCCGGTGTCCAGGGTCTTCGGCGCGGGCGCGACCTTCTTGCCGGCGACCCGCCAGGGCTGCTCGACGAGGGCGACGGTCACGCCCCGCGCGGGCAGCGCGCCGGCCAGGGCCTGGAGGTCGCGGGCCTCGACGCCGCCGCCGGCACCGTGGCCGAGGGCGAGGACGGCCCAGGGCTTCGTCCCCTCGCACCAGGTGACGCGGGCCTCGCCGGCGTCGGTGGAAACGGTCTCGTACTGTGTCACGTCGGTCACGGCCCCATCCTGCCGTCCATCGGGCCGGGACGGCCGGAACCGGCGGTCCCGGCCGTCCGTCGCACCGGGGCCCACGAACCAGGGGACCCGTTCCTCCCGACCCGTTTCGCGACGGCGCGCCGCGCGGTCAGAACAACGTGGCGATCTCCGGGCCCTCCAGTTCCTCGAGCAGCTCGGGCCCGTTGTTGCGGACGTTGCTGACGGCGGTCGCCACCGGGTAGGCCCGCATCAGTCCCCCCGGCGGCGGGGCGAGCAGTCCGCGCAGCTCCTCCGGGTCCGTGCGCGCCGGGTCGAGCCAGGCGTCCCAGCGGTCCTCGGTGAGCATCAGCGGCATCCGGGGGTGGATGTCGGCGAGCGAGCGCGGGCCCTCGGCCGGGGCCACCCCGAGCGGCCCGGTCTCCGCCTCGGTGGTGATCACCGAGCAGGTCACCCACCACGCCGAGGGGTGGGCGTCGGGGAGGGTCCGGTCGCGCCAGAACTCGTAGAGCCCGGCCATCGCGAAGACGGAGCCGTCCGCCGGGGTCACGAAGTACGGCTGCTTCCTGGGACGCTTCTTCTTCCCCTCGACCTCCAGGTCGCGCTCCCCCGCCCCGGTGACCCATTCGTAGTAGCCGTCGGCGGGCAGGATGCACCGGCGGGAGGCGAAGGCCCGCTTGAAGGAGGGCTTCTCGTCCAGGGTCTCCGCGCGCGCGTTGATCATGCGGGCGGCGCCCTCCGGCGACTTCGCCCAGGACGGTACGAGGCCCCACTTGAGTACGCGCAGCTGGCGAACCGGACGGCGTGACTCGGCGTCTTTCAGAGGACGCTCCAGAACGGCCCAGACCTCTTTGGTGGGGGCCACGTTCCAGTCGGGGGCCAGGGTCTCCTCCGGCTCCCTCCCCGGCTCCGCTCGGGCAGGAGGGACCCCCATCTCGATGCCGAAGATGTCGACGAGGTCCTCGGGCCGCCGACTCGCTGCATACCGTCCGCACATACGTGCCAGACTGCCACGATCCCCGACCCCCGAGGAGCGGCCCGAACGATGGACCTCTCGCTGGACCTCTTCAGCCCGCAGGACGCCCCGGCCGAGTGGCTGGTGATCGCCACCGGCGTCGCCGCCCTCGCCGTCACCGTGCCCCGCCGCGTCTGGCTGCTCGCCCGCAACGCGATCACCATCGCCCACGAGGGCGGCCACGGGCTCCTCGCCCTCGCCACCGGGCGGCGCCTCGAAGCGATCCGGCTGCACTCGGACACCAGCGGGCTGACCGTGAGCCGGGGCCGTCCGACCGGGCTCGGAGTGGTCCTCACCCTGGCCGCCGGCTACCCCGCGGGCCCGCTGCTCGGTCTCGGCGGCGCCGCCCTGCTCGGCACCCACCGGGTCACCCTGCTGCTGTGGATCGCGACGGCCCTGCTCCTCGCGATGCTGGTGATGGTCCGCAACGCGTACGGGATCCTCACCGTCGTCCTGACGGGAGCGACCTTCCTCCTCGTCTCCTGGCTGACCGCTCCCGAGGTCCAGTCCGTCTTCGCCTACGCGGTGGTGTGGTTCCTGCTCCTCGGCGGCGTCCGGCCGGTCTTCGAGCTCCAGTCGAAACGGCGCCGCGGCGGCGCCCCCGACTCGGACGCGGACCAGCTGTCGCGGCTCACCCATGTGCCCGCGGGCGTGTGGCTGTTCTTCTTCCACGCGGTGTCGATCTCGGCCCTGATCGGCGGCGGCCGCTGGCTCCTGGGCTACTGACTCCCCCGTACAGTGAGTTCCATGACCGCAGCTGCTTCCGCGCACACCGACCCGTCCACCGACCTCTGGCCCGCTCCGTACGCCCGCGGCGCCGTCGACGCGACCGTCACCGTGCCCGGCTCGAAGTCGGTCACCAACCGGGCCCTCGTCCTCGCCGCGCTGGCCTCCGAGCCCGGCTGGGTGCGTCGCCCGCTGCGCTCCCGGGACACCCTCCTGATGGCCGAGGCGCTCCGTACCCTCGGCGTGAAGATCGAGGAGGGCGTGGGCCCCGACGGTTCGGGCGAGGCCTGGCGGATCATCCCGGCGCCGCTGCGCGGCCCCGCGACCGTCGACGTCGGCAACGCCGGCACGGTCATGCGCTTCCTGCCGCCGGTCGCGGCGCTCGCCGACGGCCCGGTGCGCTTCGACGGCGACCCCCGCTCCCACGAGCGCCCGCTGCACGGCGTGATCGACGCGCTGCGCGCGCTCGGTGCCCGCATCGACGACGACGGCCGGGGCGCGCTGCCCCTGACCGTGCACGGCGCCGGTGGCCTGGACGGCGGCACGGTCGAGATCGACGCCTCCTCGTCCTCCCAGTTCGTCAGCGCCCTGCTGCTGTCCGGTGCCCGCTTCAACCAGGGCGTCGAGGTGCGGCACGCGGGGGCGCGGCTTCCCTCGCTGCCGCACATCCGGATGACCGTCGACATGCTGCGCGCGGTCGGCGCCCAGGTCGACGAGCCGGAGCACGGCGGCGCGCCGGACGTGTGGCGGGTCAGCCCGTCGGCGCTGCGCGGCCGGGACCTGGTCGTGGAGCCCGACCTGTCGAACGCGCAGCCGTTCCTGGCGGCCGCCCTGGTGACCGGCGGCCGGGTGACCGTCCCGGACTGGCCCGAGCGGACCACCCAGCCCGGTGACGCGCTGCGGGAGATCTTCACCGAGATGGGTGGTTCCTGCGAGCTGACCGACGCGGGTCTGACGTTCACCGGCACGGGCCGGATCCACGGCATCGACGTGGACCTGGGCGAGGTCGGTGAGCTGACGCCGGGTATCGCGGCGGTCGCGGCGCTCGCCGACTCCCCCTCCACCCTGCGCGGGGTCGCTCATCTGCGGCTGCACGAGACGGACCGGCTCGCGGCGCTCACCAAGGAGATCAACGAGCTCGGCGGTGACGTCACCGAGACCGAGGACGGTCTGCGCATCCGCCCGCGCCCGCTGCACGGCGGCGTCTTCCGCACGTACCACGACCACCGCATGGCGACGGCCGGCGCGATCATCGGCCTCGCGGTCGAGGGCGTGGAGATCGAGGACGTGGCGACGACGGCGAAGACCTTGCCCGACTTCCCGACGATGTGGACCGAAATGCTCGGGGTCTGAACCATGCGGCGTTACGGCAAGCACACCGACGAGGACGACATCCGCCAGCGGCCCAACCGCAAGGGCACCCGTCCCCGTACGACTCTCCGCCCGAAGCACGAGGACGCCGTCGAGGGCATGGTCCTCACCGTGGACCGCGGCCGGCTGACCTGTCTGGTCGGCGACCGGTTCGTGACGGCGATGAAGGCGCGCGAGCTGGGCCGCAAAGCGGCCGTGGTCGGCGACCGGGTCTCGATCGTGGGCGATCTGTCGGGCGAGAAGGACACGCTGGCCCGGATCGTGCGGATCAGCCCGCGCAGCTCGGTGCTGCGCCGAACGGCCGATGACGACGACCCGTACGAGCGGGTGGTCGTGGCCAACGCGGACCAGCTGGCGATCGTCACCGCGCTCGCCGATCCGGAGCCGCGCCCCCGGCTGATCGACCGCTGTCTGGTCGCCGCGTACGACGGCGGTCTCACCCCGCTGCTCGTCCTCACCAAGTCGGACCTGGCGCCGCCGGACGAGCTCCTGGAGATGTACGGCGCGCTGGGTGTGCCGTACGTGGTGACGACCCGCGACGAGTTCGTGGACGGGGTCGCGGCCGAGCGGGTGCACGAGCACCTGAAGGGGCGGACGACCGCGTTCGTCGGGCACTCCGGAGTCGGCAAGACGACGCTGGTCAACGCCCTGGTCCCGGCGGACCGGCGGCGGACCACGGGTGTGGTCAACGCGGTCACGGGCCGCGGCCGCCACACGACCACCTCGGCGCTCGCTCTGCCGCTGAACGACAAGGAGGGCGGCTGGGTCATCGACACCCCCGGTGTGCGCTCCTTCGGTCTGCACCACGTCGATCCGTCCCGGGTGATCCTGGCCTTCCCCGATCTCGTGCCGGGGACGGAGGGCTGCCCGCGCGCGTGCAGCCACGACGAGCCGGACTGCGCGCTCGACGCGTGGGCGGCGGAGGGGCACGCCGATCCGGCGCGCCTCGAATCGCTGCGGCGGCTCCTCGCGACCCGGGAGCGACGCGAGGGCGACTGAGCCGTCCGTCTTCAGGGCCGACAGCGACCGGTAAGGGCATAATCGCACCAAGTGCGGCGAAGCAGTCACCGACGGCGTGGGAGGCACTGACGATGGCGTGGCTGCTGGTGGTGGTCGCGGGCTTCCTCGAGACCGGTTTCGCGGTCTGTCTGAAGCTCTCGCACGGATTTACCCGGCTGTGGCCGACGATCGCGTTCGCGATCTTCGCCATGGGAAGTTTCGGTCTCCTCACGCTGGCCCTGCGGAAGCTCGACGTGGGGCCCGCGTACGCGGTGTGGACGGGGATCGGCGCGGCCGGGACGGCGATCTACGGCATGCTCTTCCTCGGCGACCTGGTCTCCACGCTCAAGATCGTCTCGATCACGCTGGTCATCCTCGGGGTCATCGGGCTCCAGCTGTCCGGCTCCTCGCACTGACCGTCGGTCCCCGCCCGCGGGCCGTACGGGACGGCGGGGGCCACGACATGGCTGAGGGCGAGCCGGACGGCGAGTTCGCAGCCCGCCGCCCACCGTTCGCCGGCGCAGGCCGCGGTCGCCGCCACCAGCTCGCCGGGCGCGGGCGGACCCTCGTCGGCACGGCGCTGGGCCGGTACGGCCGCCGGACGGGCGCCGGGCCTGGCGGGCCGGGGCGCGGGCAGCCGTGCGTCCCAGGCGCCGGTGAGCAGGGCCCGGAGGACGGGGCGGGTGGCGGTCCGGGTGACGATCCACTCGGCGACGGTGATCAGGTTCCGCTCGGGCGGGCCGGGGGCGGCGAGCAGCTGCCGGACGCCCTGGAGGTAGGCGTCGGCCTCCCGCCGTACCAGGGCGCGGGCGAGCCCCTCCTTGCTGCCGAACTCGTTGTAGAGGGTCTGCCGGGAGACCCGGGCGGCCGCGGCGAGGTCGGCCATCCGCACGGCGGACCAGGGCCGGTGCGCGAGCGCGGCGAGGGCGGCGTCGAGCAGGGCCTCGCGGGCGGTCGCCATCGGCACCTCCGGGAGGGAACGGTTCTCCGCCCAGCGTCGGCAGCCGTCCACGCCCTGTCAAGGGCGCCCGTGGACGGTTCTCCGGTCGGGTGACGCGCGGGGATAGAGTGCCGACCATGGCCGATTACCACGATGATCTGCGTCTCGCCCACGTCCTCGCGGATGCCGCCGACGCGGCCACCATGGACCGATTCCAGGCGCTCGACCTCAAGGTCGAGACGAAGCCGGACATGACTCCGGTGAGCGAGGCCGACAAGGCGGCCGAGGAGCTGATCCGGGGTCAGCTCCAGCGGGCCAGGCCGCGTGACGCGATCCTGGGCGAGGAGTACGGCGTGGAGGGCTCGGGCCCGCGCCGCTGGGTGATCGACCCGATCGACGGTACGAAGAACTACGTCCGCGGGGTGCCGGTCTGGGCGACCCTGATCGCTCTGATGGAGGCCGGGGAGACCGGGTTCCAGCCGGTGGTCGGCGTGGTGTCGGCCCCGGCGCTCGGCCGGCGCTGGTGGGCGGCGAAGGGCCTGGGGGCGTACACCGGGCGCAGTCTGGCCTCGGCGACCCGGATCGGGGTCTCGAAGGTCGCCTCCCTGGAGGACGCCTCGTTCGCGTACTCCTCGCTGAGCGGCTGGGAGGAGCAGGGCCGCCTCGACGGTTTCCTGGACCTCACGCGCGCGTGCTGGCGGACCCGGGCGTACGGCGACTTCTGGCCGTACATGATGGTCGCGGAGGGTTCCGTGGACATCTGCGCGGAGCCGGAGCTCTCGCTGTGGGACATGGCGGCGGTGGCGGTCGTGGTGCAGGAGGCGGGCGGTACGTACACGGGCCTCGACGGGCGGCACGGTCCGCACAGCGGCAACGCGGCCGCGTCGAACGGGCTGCTCCACGGTGAGCTGCTGAGCTACCTCAACCAGGAGAACGCGGAGGACTGAGCGCCGCCGACACCACCGGGGCGCGCCTCGCGCGCCCCCTTGTCAGACCCCGTGCGCGGTGCCACGCTCAGCATCATTCCCCTTGTGAACTTGTGAACCGATTCCCAAGGGGCGGTTCACCAAGGAGGTGGCTCCGTCCATGCTCGTTCGTGACGCCATGAGTTCGGTCGTCCTCACCATCGGTCCGGCCCACACCCTCCGGCAGGCGGCCCGGCTGATGTCGGCGCGCCGCGTCGGCGCCGCCGTCGTCCTCGACACCGACGCCGGCGGGCTCGGCATCCTCACCGAGCGCGACATCCTCAACTCCCTCGCCGTCGACCAGGATCCCGACGTCGAGACGGCGGGCTCCCACACCACCCGCGACGTCGTCTTCGCCGCGCCCACCTGGACCCTCTCGGAGGCGGCCGAGGCCATGACGCGCGGCGGCTTCCGCCACCTCGTCGTCCTCGACGACCTGGGGCCCGTCGGCATCGTCTCCGTACGCGACATCATCCGCTGCTGGATCCCGGCGCACAGCGTCGCCGGCTGAGCCCACTCGCCCGGACACGCGAGAGCGGGCCGGATCCCGTACGGAAATCCGGCCCGCTCCCCCTACGACAAGCGTCCTCAGCCGCGCAGGGCCTGGACCGCGGCCTCCAGCCGCTTGCCGAAGTCACCGTCCGCCTGGCGGAAGTTGTTGATGGCCCGCTCGGCGATGTCGTCGCGCGAGACCTTGGCGATGAAGCCCGCCAGGTTCTCGACGAGACGGCCCTTCTCGTCCTCGGACATCAGGCGGTAGAGGTTGCCCGCCTGCACGAAGTCGTTGTCCTCGGAGTGCACGGGCGCCGCCTGGTCGCCGGTGACGCCGCTGACCGGGACCGGCTGCCACAGCGGACGGTCCGTCTGGAACGGGCCGCCGAAGCTGTTGGGCTCGTAGTTCTTCGCGCCCTTGTGGCGGCCGTCGTAGAGGAAGCCGTCACGGGAGTTGGTGCGCGCCTCGGTGGCGTGCGGGCGGTTCACCGGCAGGTGGTCGGCGTTGATGCCGACGCGGTAGCGGTGGGCGTCGCCGTAGGCGAAGAGGCGGCCCTGGAGCATCTTGTCCGGGGACGGGCCGATGCCGGGCACGAAGTGCGCCGGGCTGAAGATGGACTGCTCGACCTCGGCGAAGACGTTCTCCGGGTTGCGGTTGAGCTCCAGCTTGCCGATCTCGATCGGCGGGTAGTCCTCGTGCGGCCACACCTTGGTGAGGTCGAACGGGTTGAAGCGGTAGTTCGCCGCGTCGGCCGCGGGCATGATCTGGACCTGCACGGTCCAGGTCGGGAAGTCGCCGCGCTCGATGGCCTCGCGCAGGTCGCGCTGGTGCGAGTCCGGGTCCTCACCGGCGAGGCGGTTGGCCTCGTCCTGGGTGAGGTTCTTGATGCCCTGGTCGGTCTTGAAGTGGTACTTGACCCAGAAGACCTCGCCGGCCTCGTTGTTCCACTGGAACGTGTGCGAGCCGTAGCCGTTCATGTGGCGGTACGAGGCGGGGATGCCGCGGTCACCGAAGAGCCAGGTCACCTGGTGGGTCGACTCCGGGGACAGGCCCCAGAAGTCCCAGACGTTGTCCGCCTCCTGCGAGCCCGTGTACGGGTCGCGCTTCTGGGTGTGGATGAAGTCGGGGAACTTGATGGCGTCCTTGATGAAGAACACCGGGGTGTTGTTGCCGACGAGGTCGTAGTTGCCCTCTTCGGTGTAGAACTTCAGCGCCCAGCCGCGGGGGTCGCGCACCGCGTCCGCCGCGCCGAGGTTGCCCGCGACGGTGGAGAAGCGCAGGAAGGTCTCGGTCTCCTTGCCGACCTCGGAGAGGAACGCGGCACGCGTCCACTGCGAGACGTCACGGGTGAGCGTGAAGGTGCCGTAGGCGCCCGCACCGCGCGCGTGGACCACACGCTCCGGGATGCGCTCACGGTTGAAGTGGGCGAGCTTCTCCAGGAGGAGCTGGTCCTGCACGAGGACCGGACCGCCGACGCCCGCCGTCTCGCTGTTCTGGTTGTCGGCGACCGGCGCGCCGGCCTCCGTGGTGAGCGGTCCCTGCGTCACGTGCGCCTCCTGCGTCATTCCTGCGAGTCCTGTCCTTCGGCCGAGCCCGGTGGGCCTCTTGGCCGATGCCGGTTCAGATCCTACGATAGACATTGTCTAAGTCAAGTGAACTTCCAAAGTCACACCCGTTCGGGATCGCGGTCCCGCGACTGTTAGGCTGGCCCTCATGAGTGACCTGTTGGAACGACTGCGCGGACGCGGCTGGCGGATGACCGCGCAGCGGCGCGTCGTGGCCGAGGTCCTCGACGGCGACCATGTGCACCTGACCGCCGACGAGGTCCACGCGCGCGCCGTGACGCGGCTGCCCGAGATCTCGCGCGCCACCGTCTACAACACGCTGGGCGAGATGGTCACCCTCGGCGAGGTCATGGAGGTCGCGACCGACGGACGCGCCAAGCGGTACGACCCCAATGCCCACCGGCCGCACCAGCACCTCGTCTGCGGGCGCTGCGGCGCCATCCGCGACGTCCACCCGGGCGGCGACCCGCTGGCGGACCTGCCGGACACCGAGCGCTTCGGTTTCACGATCTCGAACGTGGAGGTCACGTACCGGGGCGTCTGCCCGAGCTGCGCGACGACCGCCTGAGCGACAGACGACGAAAGCCCCCGCCGGTGCGGGGGCTTTTTGCGTGGTGGGGGTGTTGGCGTGTCGCGTGGTTGCGGCGTTGCGTCAGGGAAGACCGCGCCCGGGGAACACGACGAAGGCCCGGATCCGATCGACATCGGATCCGGGCCTTCGTTGCTACTGAGTAGCGGGGACAGGATTTGAACCTGCGACCTCTGGGTTATGAGCCCAGCGAGCTACCGAGCTGCTCCACCCCGCGTCGGTAAACACGACTCTACGGGACCCCCGTCACCAGCGCAAATCCGTTAACGAAGAGCACACGGGGTACGGGAGGGCGCGGAGGACAGCGCTACGCCGTCAGCTCCTGGTGCAGCGCCTCGCTCAGCCGGGCCGCCCGCTCGGCGACCTCCGCCGGCCCGAGCTCCACCGCGCGGGCACACCAGCGGCGCCCCTCGGTGAGCTCCCCGCGGCGCGCCGCGAGCAGCGCCAGCCGGAGGGCGGCGCGGCCGTGCCCGGCCCGGGCGGCCCGGGTCCACCAGAGGGCGGCCTCCCGCTCGCTGCCCTCGCGGGCGAGGAGCAGCCCCAGGTTGAAGGCGCCGTTGCGGCTGCCCGCCTCCGCCGCCTCGCGGTACCAGCGGTCGGCCTCCGCCAGGTCGCCGCGCCCGGCGGCGAGCATGCCGACCCGCACCTGGGCGCGCCGGTGCCCCTGCTGGGCGGCCCGCTCGTACCACTCCTCGCACTCCGTCTTCTCCTCCCGGGGCGCGCCGAGGACGGCGGGGCCCGGGTCGGGGCGACGCGCGTCGAGCACCGAGGCGAGCCGGAAGGCAGCCTCGGCGCTGCCGCCGCCGGCCGCGCAGCGCAGGTGCCGCTCGGCGGTCCGCTCGTCACCGTCGCGGAGGGCGGCGATGCCGACCTGGAGGGCGGCCTCGGTGTGCCCCGCGGCGGCGGCCCGCTCGTACCAGACGAGGGCCGTACGGTCGTCGTCACGGCCGGCGTGGAGGATGCCCAGGTTGAAGGCGGCGTCCACGCTGCCCGCCTCGGCCGCCTTGGAGAACCAGGGCTCCGCGCCGTTGGCGTCGCCGGCCTGGAGGAGCAGCACGGCGAGCGCGTTGGCGGCCTCGCGGTGGCCCGCGTAGGCGGCGCGCCGGTACCACTGCTCGGCCTGCTGGATACGGTCCTGGGCGGCGCAGAGCAGCCCGAGGTTGTACGCGCCGTTCACGTCGCCCGCGTCCATGGCGGCCCGGTACCAGCGCTCGGCGGTCTGCTGCTCGCCCCGGGCGGCGTGCAGGGCGCCGAGGGCGTTGGCGGCGTTGCCGTCGCCGTCCTGGGCGGCGCGCAGCCACCACACGGCGGCGCTCTCCTCGTCGCCCGCGTCACGGAGCAGGAAGCCGAGCGCGCAGGCGGCCTTGGCCTCGCCCTCCTTGGCGGAGCTGAGGTACCAGCGGCCGGCCTCCTTGAGCTCGCCCCGCTGCTCCAGGATCGCCCCGAGGTGCAGCGCGGCCCGCCGGTGGCCGCGCGCGGCCGCCTGCCGGAACCACTGCTCGGCCTCGGTCGGCTCTCCCCCGGGCTCGCCGGCGGCAGGCCCGGCGACGGCGCCCGCGGCGCCCGCGCCGGTGGGCACGAGGGCACCCGTGCCGGGCACCCGGAGCCGGGTGCCGGTGTCGTGGGGTCCGCGGGTCGTCTCGGTGGCGCGACGCTCCAGGGCGAGGGCGAGCCGGTACGCGGCCTCGCGGTGGCCCTGTTCGGCGGCGGCACGCAGCCAGCGCTCGGCGCCGACGTCGCTGCGGTGCTCCAGGAGGTCGGCGAGGGCGTACGCGCCGAGGGCGTGGCCCTGCTCGGCGGCCTGCCGGAGCCAGTACTCGGCGGCCGGCTCGTCGCCGCGCTCGCGGTGGTGGCGGCCGAGGGCGTGGGCGGCGGGCGCGGAGCCGGCGACGGCGGCGACCCGCCACCAGCCGGCGGCCTCCTCGGTGTATCCGCGCTGATGCAGCAGGACCCCGAGGTTGTTGGCGGCGGCCCGGTCGCCCTCGGCGGTGGCGCCGCGCAGATAGGGCTCGGCGCCGTCGAGGTCTCCGCGGCGCAGCAGCAGCGCGCCGAGCGCGCTCATCGAGGCGAGGTCGCCGTGCTCGGCGGCCCGTCGGTGGCGGGCCTCGTTCTCGGTCTCGTTCTCGGTGTCGGGATCGGTCTCGGCGGTGGTGTCGACGGCCGCATCGACGGCCCCCACTGCCTCGATGATCTCGTCCGCGGCGTTCCTGGCGTGCCGCTGCACAAACCGCCCTGTCTCCAACAGAGTTGCCCTGTCCCCCATGAATACCATCGTCGCACCACCCGCAACCCGAGCACACCTGGTATACCGCAGCCAGTGAGGTCACTCAGCGTTTTGTCGACATGCCCACAGAGAGACAAGTCAAACACGACTCACGCCAACTCGCCCCCTCCCTACCGCTCTTCGGGCCCCCTGTGCACGCCGACACACGACGAGGGCCCGGATCCTTATGGATCCGGGCCCTCATCATCTGAGTAGCGGGGACAGGATTTGAACCTGCGACCTCTGGGTTATGAGCCCAGCGAGCTACCGAGCTGCTCCACCCCGCGTCGGTGAACCAACAGTACCACGGACGCGGGATGGAAAACCTCAGGTCAGCCGCCTGATCCCGGGGCCTTCAGCTTCGCTCCGGCTTCCGCCGCCTTCTGGAGGGCCGCCTGGAGGTCGTCCTGTGCCTTGCCGTACGCGGTCCAGTCGCCCTTCGCCAGCGCCGCCTCGCCCGCGTCGTACGCCTTCTGGGCGTCGGCGATGGCCTTCTTGAGCGCGGCGTCGTTGGTGACCGGCTGCTCGGGGGTGCCCGGCGGGTCCGTGGGCGACGTGGGCGGGGCCGTGGGGGCGTCCACCCCGAAGACCGCGTTGAGCGCCCCGGTGAGGGTGTCCTCGAACACCGTGGTGTCCTTGGTCGTGTCACCGTCCGGCTGGTCCGCGTCCACGTACGACACCGCGACCTTCTTCAGGAGCGGGTACAGCGCGTTGCGCCCCTGGGCGTACACCGGCTCCACGTACAGGAAGCCGCCGTCGAGCGGGACGGTCAGCAGGTTGCCGTACTGGATGTCGGAGTCGGCGCCCTTCATGTCCCGGACGAACGTGGCGACCGCGGGCAGACCGTTGAGCTTGCTCTGCACCTGGGCCGGGCCCGGCACATCCTCGGTGACTCGCAGCAGCCTCAGCCGGCCGTACTCCTTGCTGGTGGCGTCGGCGTCGACCGCCATGAAGCCGCCCAGGTTGGGGCGTCCGTTCGGCGTGAACGTCGTCGTCAGCGAGAAGCGCTGCACCGTGTCCCCGGGCATCTTCATGCTCAGGTAGTACGGCGGGACCGCGTTGCCCTCCTTGTTGGTCGGGTCGTCCGGCACCTGCCAGGCGTCCGAACCGCTGTAGAACTGCGCGGGGTCGGTCACGTGGTAGCGGGTCAGGAGCTCGCGCTGGACCTTGAACATGTCCTGCGGGTACCGCAGGTGCTCCAGGAGGTCGCCCTTGATCTCGGCCCTCGGCTTGACGGTGTCCGGGAAGGCCTTCATCCAGGTCTTCAGGACCGGGTCGGCGGTGTCCCACTGATAGAGGGTCACCGTGCCGTCGTAGGCGTCGACGGTGGCCTTCACCGAGTTCCGGATGTAGTTGACCTGGTTCTGCTGGGCGACGACCGCGCGCTGCTGGTTGCCGACGGTCAGCGAGTCGGCCGTGGTGTCGCCGAGCGTGGTGCGCGAGGCGTACGGGTAGCCGTTGGTCGTCGTGTAGGCGTCGATGATCCACTGGATCCGGCCCTCGACGACCGCCGGGTAGGCGTCGCCGTCGATGGTCAGCCAGGGCGCGACGGCCTCGACGCGCTCCTTCGGGGTGCGGTTGTAGAGAATCCGCGAGCCCTCGCCGATGGCCCCCGAGTAGAGGATCTGCGGCTCACTGAAGGCCACCGCGTACGCGGCGCGGTTGAAGGCGTTGGAGAGGCTGACGCCGCTCTTCTCCTTGTAGCTGGTGGTCTTCTCGCCGTTCTCCTCGTAGTCCAGCTCCTTCTGCGGGCCGCCCACGATCGAGTACTGGTCGGTCTTCTCGCCGTAGTAGATCCGCTGCTGGTACGGGCCGAGCGTCCCCTTGGTCGGCAGGCCGGCCTCGGTGAAGACCGGGGAGCCGTTGGCGTCCGTCTGCGTACCCGAGGCCATGATCGCCCCGAAGCCGTGGGTGTATGTGAAGTGGTCGTTGATCCAGTTGCGCTTCGGGATGCCCTTGATGTTGAGCTCGCGCAGACCGACGACGGTGTCCTTGCCCTGGTAGCGGTCCACGTCCAGGGTCGTCGGGAACTGGTAGTACTTCCGCTTCTGCTCCAGCTGCTGGAACGTCGGCGAAACGATGTTCGGGTCGAGGACGCGGTAGCTGGCGGCCCCGTCGGCGTTCGCGCGCAGCTGGTCCTTGGCCTTCACCGTCGACTTGCCCGAGTAGTTCTCGGGCTTCGTCCCGTCGATCGCGTACGCCTTGCGGGTCGCGTCGATGTTCTTCTGGATGTACGGCGCTTCCTTGGCCTGCTCGTTCGGCTGGACCTGGAACTTCTGCACGATGGCCGGGTACAGGCCGCCGATCAGGATCGCGGAGAGCACCATCAGGCCGAAGCCGATCACCGGCAGCTGCCAGGTGCGGCGCCAGAGCGTCGCGAAGAACAGCACGGCGCAGATCGCCGCGATGCAGAACAGGATGGTCTTCGCCGGCAGGTACGCGTTGGCGTCGACGTACCGCAGACCCGTCCAGTTCCCGGTGGCCTTGAAGTCGCTGGACTTCACGGCAAGCCCGTACCGGTCGAGCCAGTACGCCACGGCCTTCAGCGACACGAAGACGCCGAGCAGCACGGACAGGTGCCCGGTGGCGGCGGCGGTGGCCCGCGCCCCCGGGCTGGTGATCCGCAGCCCGCCGTACAGGTAGTGCGTGAGCGCCGCGGCGATCAGCGACAGGACGGTGGCGGCGAAGCCGAAGGCGAGCAGGAAGCGGTACCAGGGCAGGTCGAAGGCGTAGAACGCCACGTCGAGCCCGAACTGCGGGTCCTTCTGGCCGAACTTCACGCCGTTGACCCACATCAGCCAGGTGCGCCACTGGCCGGACGCGGAGGCGCCGGCGATCAGCGCCACCAGGGCGGTGACGGCGAGCAGCACCCACTTCTTGAACGGAGCGAGGCCCATCCGGTAGCGGTCGAGGCTCTGCTGCTCCAGCGACATCGCGCTGAGCGGCGGCCGCAGCCGGTGCGCCAGCCAGATGTTCAGGCCGACGGCGAGGCCCATGAGCAGACCGAAGACCGCGAAGAGGCCGATCTTGGTCCACAGGGTGGTGGTGAACACGGACGAGTACTGGACCGAGCGGTACCAGAGCCAGTCCGTCCAGAACCCGGCGAACATCACGAACGCCATGGCCAGAACGGCCAGCACCCCGAGAGTCATGAGCAAGGTCCGGGCCCGCCGGGACGGCCGGCCGACTCTCATCCTCGGCCCGGACGGGCTACCGCCGCGGTCCGGCATCTGGAAAGCCAACGTGCGCCCCTCGATGTTGATGCGTCTGAAAGCAGGCCCCGCGATCGTAGAGCCCACTGATGCAACTTACTGAGGCTTTACCTAGTTCCCGTGTTCCGGGCAAGAGGAGGCAGGATATTGGTCATGTCCAACGTTTCCCCCTCCGGCCCGGCGATGGCCGCGAGCCCCCTCACCCGCGCGGTGCTCGAGATCGACGAGTACGCGGCGGGCCTCGGCTGGGACCAGCCGGCCCGCCTCTTCGCCCTTGTCGACACCGCCCGCCTGCGCGCCAAGGAACCCGCGCTCGCCTCCCAGCTGGGCCTGGGTGACGATGCCACCGCCTACACCCCGATCGAGCAGGACAAGCTGCCGCGCGGGAAGCCCCTCGACGAGTTCCTCGGCACGATCGCCTGGCCCGCGGGCGTGGCGGGCTGCGCCATGACGGTGGAGCGGCTCATGCTGCCCCCGTCGGCGGAGGCCCAGGTCCCCCAGGGCCTGAACGAGAAGCAGCTCGCCAAGTGGGTGGCCGCCCACCCCGACCGTCAGGAGGTACGCATGACCGTGGCGGTGCTGCGCGGCGGCGCCCGCGAGGCGGCGATCCGGCTGCGCGAGAAGGACACCGCGACCGAGGTCCTGACCGGCCCCGACCTGGTGCCGGGCCTCGCCGAGGCACTGGCGGCGACCTTCGAATCCTGATCCGCCCCCCGTACGGGAAGGGGCGCCCGGTCGTGTCGACCGGGCGCCCCTTCGGCGTATCGGCGCCTCTGTCAGCTCATCGGGCAACCGCGCCCGTCCTCGGAGCCGCTCGGGTCAGTTCTCCGAGCAGCTCGGGCTCACTTCTTCGAGCAGCTCGGCAGGGACGCGGTGTCGCCCTCGCGGAGCTTCTCCAGGGTCTTCGTGGCGTCGTCGATGGTGTCGACCTTGATGAGGGTGAGCCCCTCGGGGGTGTCGGAGGCGGCGGTCTCGCAGTTGTCGGCCGGGGTGAGGAAGTACTCCGCTCCGGCGTCCCGCGCGCCGACCAGCTTCATCTGGATGCCGCCGATCGGGCCGACCGCGCCGGCGTCGTCGATGGTGCCGGTGCCGGCGACGAACCGGCCGCCGGTGAGGCTGCCCGGGGTGAGCTTGTCGACGATGCCGAGGGCGAACATCAGCCCGGCGCTGGGACCGCCGACGTCCGCCAGGTTGATGTCGATCGTGAACGGGAAGACGTGGTCGGTACCGGCCTGGATGCCGACGACGGCCCGGTCGCCCTCCTCGGACGTCGTGGTCGTGATGACCACCTTGCGGGTGACGGTCGGCTCCTTGCGGGCCTTCTCTGCCGCGGCCGCCTCCTTGGCGGGGACGATCGTGAACTCGACGTCCTGGCCGGGCTTCCGCTTCGTGACCTGCTTGGCGACATCGCCCTGCGCGGCGATCGGCACCCCGTCGACGGCCTTGATCACGTCACCGGCGTGCAGCTTGCCCTCGGAGGGCGAGCCCTTGATCACGGTGCCGACGACGACCCGGGACACCACCGGGATCCCCAGCTCCCTCAGGGCGGCCACCTTGGCGCTCTCCTGGGACTGGCTGAACTCCTCGGCGTTCTCCTGGCTCGACTGCTCCTCGGTCTTGCCGTCCGGGTAGAGCGTGTCGTGGGGCACCACCACGTTGTCGTGGGCCAGCCAGCCGTAGACGGCCTCGACGGCGTTCATCTTGTAGTCCGCGCTGGTGACCCGGACCGTGGTCATGTTCAGGTGCCCGTCGGTCGGGTAGGTCTTGCGTCCCGAGATCTGCAGGACGGGCTCTCCCCTGGCGTCTCCGAGGGTGTTCACCGTGGGGCCCGGGCTCATCTCCGCGTACGGCACCGGGATCAGAACGCCCGCGATGAGCAGACAGATCAGGACCAGGGTGGAGGCGAGCATCGTCGCGGTGCGGCGTGGCATGGAACGACAGTACGGGACTCGCCTGTGAGTGCACCTGTGGGGCGGGTCCGTACGAGGCGGGCAGGCGTCAGCTCGACGGCGAGGTGGTGACACCGCCGGCCGCGGCGGCCGGTTCGAGGTCCGCGTGCGCGGAAGGCGCGGTCATGGTGTGGGCGCGTTCCATCGCGTCCCGGAAGCGTGCGTAGCCGGCGAGCTCGGCCACGTCACCTATCGTCTTGTTCCTCTGCGCCCAGCTTCCCCATATCGCCGCGCCGACGACTGCGAAAAGCGGAATCAGCAACCAGGCCAGCGCTGCCATCCCGACCTCCCATCCCCAGTGAATTGCTCAGCAGACTCTGCCATCTGTGAGGTCAACGCTGGCGCTTGGGGGCCGGTTACGCAAATCGGGCGTTCGGCTACAGGGTGTCGGCGCGTCGCCTTGCGCCCGGGGCGGACGCTCAGCAGGCGCCCACCCACTCCTCCGTACCGTCGGAGAACGTCTGGTGCTTCCAGATCGGGACCTCGTGCTTGAGGTCGTCGATGAGCTTGCGGCAGGCCTCGAAGGCCTCTCCGCGGTGCGGGCAGGAGACGGCGACGACGACCGCCAGGTCGCCCACACGGAGGTCGCCCACACGGTGGACGGCGGCCAGCGCGCGGACCGGGTAGTCGGCGACGACCTTCTCCGCGACCCGGCGCAGTTCCGCCTCCGCCGTGGGGTGGCAGGAGTAGCCGAGGGCGTCGACGTCCGCGCCGCCGTCGTGGTTGCGCACGGTGCCCACGAAGAGCGTCGTGCCGCCGGAGGCGTCGTCCCCGACCGCCCGGAAGACCTCGTCGAGGGAGAGCGGGGTCTCCCGGATCGCGAGGAGCTTGATGGGGTCGGCGGCGGCCTGCTCGCCGGGGTGGTCAAACGTCGGTGCCATGGCCCCATCGTGCCGCACGCGCGCGAGATCCCGGAATAGCGGTTTCGACCGGCGGTCGCCGGCCGGCGTAGGAGGGTCCTACAGTCCGCGCCGGTCCTGCCCCCGCCCGTCGGATCCCGCGCCGGTCCTGTCCCCCGTCCGTCGGATCCCGCGCCGGTCCTGCCCCCGCCCGTCAGATCCCGCGCCGCTTCCGCATCTGCCGGACGAGCGCCGCCGTGCCGAGCAGCGCCACCGTCGCGCCCGCCGCACCGGCCGCCGTGGCGTCCTTGCGGCCCAGGCGGCGGCCGGCGACCGTGTGGCGGCCCTCGACCTCTTCCAGGAGCGCGGCGAGGACCTCCTCGTTCGTCCACCGCGGCCGCCAGCCGGCGTCGTGCAGCCGTCCGACGCTCACCACCCAGGGGTGCATGGTGTACGCGAGGTCGCCCGCCGGGGACGGGGTGAGACCGATGCGGTGGAGGCGGGCCGCCGTGCCGAGGGCGACGGCGGAGGGCAGCTCCATGCGCCGGATGCCGGAGAGCTCCTCGACCTCCTCCTGTTCCAGCCAGCCCTCGCAGCCGACGGCGAACTCCCCGTCGACCTTCTCGAGCGCCGCGTACTCCAGGGCGCTGACCAGGTCGTCGACGTGGCAGAACTGCCAGGTGGGCCGGGATCCGGCGACGACGAGCAGCCGGGGCGACTCGAAGTAGCGGGTCAGCGCCGTGTCCGTGCCGCCGACGAGGACGGCCGGGCGGACGACGGTGACGTGGAGGCCGGGGTGCGCGCGGGGCGCCCGGCGGCCGAGGCGCTCGATCTCCAGCATGTCGCCCACGCCGGTGGCCTCGGCGGTGGCCCTGAGTTCGGCGTCCTCGGAGAGCGGGATGTCGTTGTCCGGCAGGGCGCCGTAGACCATCGCTGAGGTGCACAGCACCACCCGGTGGACGCCGGCGGCCGCCGCGGCGGTCAGCACCGTCTGCGTGCCCCGTACGTTGTAGGCCGTCCGGGCGGCGGGGTCGGTCTCCAGGTCGAGATCGACGGCGAGGTGCACGACGACGTCCGCGCCGCGCAGCTTCTCGGCGATGGCCGGGTCGCGCACGTCGAGAATGTGCCACTGCGCCTCGGCGACCTCGCCGCGGCGCTCGTCGATGGCGACGACCTTCTTGATCTCGTCGGAGGCGGCGAGGCGCCTGGTCAGCAGGTCACCCACGCCGGACGCGGCACCGGTGACCGCGACGACGGGGCCGCGCGCGGCAGACCGGGTTGAGGGGTTTCGCGCTCCGCGAACCTGAGGATCTGGGGAACTCACCGGGCGTCTCCAGCGGTTGTCTTCAGTACGTACACGCATGACGCGTACGGACCAGGTGGCGTCCATCCTGCCGCAGGGCACGGCCCGGCGGAGCACCGAGCCCATTTCCGGCCCGGATGTCGGGTGATGCCCCGCCGATCGGGCCCGGCCCGATCAGTGGGACACCACCTACGCTGGTGGTGTGTAACGGGCAGTCGCCGTCGGCAGAGGCCGGCGGCCCGAAGAGCCGAGGAAACCTGTGAGTGACACCCCATTCGGATTCGGCCTTCCGCCGGAGGAGCCGGAGAACGGCGACGAGGGCAAGAAGAAGGACCCCGCCGGAGGTGGCCAGGGGTCCGGTGGCCAGGGCGGCAACCCGTTCGGGGCGAACCCGTTCGGTTTCGGCGGGCTGCCCGGCATGGGCGGGCCGGGGGGCGCGGACAATCCGTTCGCGGCGATGTTCGGCTCGCTGAACCCCAACGACCTGGGTGCGGCCTTCCAGCAGCTCGGCCAGATGCTGAGCTACGAGGGCGGTCCCGTGAACTGGGACATGGCCAAGCAGATCGCGCGCCAGGTGGTGGCCCAGGGCACCGCCGACGGCACCAAGGACGCCAGTGTGGGCCCGGCCGAGAAGTCCGCGGTCGAGGAGGCCGTGCGCCTCGCCGACCTGTGGCTCGACCAGGTCACCTCGCTGCCCTCCGGGGCGAACACGGCCGTGGCGTGGAGCCGCGCCGAGTGGGTCGAGGCGACGCTGCCCGCGTGGCAGCAGCTCGTGGACCCGGTCGCGGAGCGCGTCGGCGCGGCGATGGGCGACGTCCTGCCGGAGGAGATGCAGGCCATGGCGGGCCCGCTGATCGGCATGATGCGCTCCATGGGCGGCGCCATGTTCGGCCAGCAGATCGGGCAGGCCGTCGGCGCGCTCGCCGGTGAGGTCGTCGGGTCGACCGACGTCGGTCTGCCGCTCGGCCCGCCCAACCGGGCCGCTCTGCTGCCGCTGAACATCGAGGCCTTCGGCAAGGACCTCGGCGTGCCCTCCGACGAGGTGCGGCTCTACCTGGCCCTGCGCGAGGCCGCCCACCAGCGTCTCTTCGCGCACGTGCCGTGGCTGCGGGCGCACCTCTTCGGCGCCGTCGAGGGGTACGCGCGCGGGATCAAGGTCGACACCTCGAAGCTGGAGGAGGCGGTGGGCCAGCTCGACCCGACGCACCCCGAGCAGCTTCAGGAGGCGCTCCAGCAGGGCATGTTCCAGCCGGAGGACACGCCGCAGCAGAAGGCTGCCCTGGCCCGGCTGGAGACGGCGCTCGCCCTTGTCGAGGGCTGGGTGGACGCGGTGGTCCACGAGGCCGCCAAGTCGCGGCTGACCTCGGCGGACGCGCTGCGCGAGACGCTGCGCCGGCGCCGGGCGTCGGGCGGTCCCGCCGAGCAGACCTTCGCGACCCTGATCGGTCTCGAACTGCGTCCGCGCCGGCTGCGGGACGCGGCACGCCTGTGGGCGTCGCTGACGGACGCGCGCGGGGTGGACGGCCGGGACGGCCTGTGGGAGCACCCGGACATGCTGCCGACGGCGACCGACCTGGACGACCCCGACGGCTTCGTGCACCGCGAGCACCTCGACTTCTCCGAGCTGGACAAGATGCTCGGCGAGGCGGCGAAGGGCGATGCCCCGGAGGACGGGGACGGCAAGGAGTGAGCCTGCACGACGACGCGGTCCTCGTACTGAAGGAGTACGGGAGCCAGGAGGAGCTGCGGCAGCTCTACCTGGAGCATCTGGACGCCCATCCCGACGGCATGTACAAGCCGTGCGGGGCCGGTCATCTCACGAGCAGCGCGCTGGTGATCGACCCGTCCCGGGCCCGGGTGCTCCTCACTCTGCACAGGAAGCTGGGCATGTGGCTGCAGATGGGCGGCCACTGCGAACCGGGCGACGCGACGGTGGAGGCGGCGGCGCTGCGCGAGGCGACCGAGGAGTCGGGGATCGCGGGTCTGAGCCTGTTGCCGGGTGGCCCGGTGCGGCTCGACCGGCATCCGATCCCGGCGCCCTGTCACTGGCACCTGGACGTGCAGTACGCGGCGATCGCCCCGGCCGACGCGGTGGCGGCGATCAGCGAGGAGTCGCTGGACCTGCGCTGGTTCGCGTACGAGGAGGTGGCGGGCGTGGCGGACACGTCGGTGGTGCGTCTCCTGGAGAGCACGCTCGCCCGTCTGTAGCGGGACATGAGGAAGGGGCGGTCGCCCGGGCGACCGCCCCTCATCCGTGTCCGGTGCTCAGTTCCAGGCGTTGTTCTGGTTCTGGGCGTGGGCGCCGTGCTGGCCCGCGCCGAACTGGGCCGCGATGCCCTGGCCGATGGCCGCGTGCTGCGGGGGCATGACCTCGCTGGGCTGGACGAGCGCGAAGCCCTGGCCGAGGAAGCTGAGCTCCCAGCCCTCGCCCGTGTCACCGCGACGGCGCCGGACGCTGGAGTTGGTCGTCTGCGCCTGCATCTGGACGCGCAGCCCGGTGGACCAGGCGACGATCGCGTCCGCGTCGACGTTGACGTACTTGTCGGGCGTGACGTGCATCATCAGCGGCTGCCCCGAGGTCATCAGGGCGACCTTGCCACGGCCGGAGATGTTGAGCTGGTACTTGCCGGAGCCGGAGATGCCGTACTGGCTGTCGACGGCGATGACCTCGGTGTTGAGGGTCGAGTCGAGCGCCAGGACATAGGCGCTGTCGACGGTCAGGCCCTCCTGCTCGACCTCCACGACGTGGACGTACTGGGCGAGGTTGGCGAAGTAGACCGTGCCCTGGCCGGAGCAGCGCATCAGGTCGAGGCCCTCACCGGTGCGGGCCTGGGCCCGCCGCTGGCTCGGGGTCTTGTACTCGCCGTCGAAGTCGACGAGCCCCTGGTACGCCACCATGGCGCCCTTGCGGGCGAGGATGTCGTCCTGCCCGGTGAGGCTGACCCGCAGGAGCTGCGGGTTCTGGAGGACGTACCGCTCCTGGCTCTGCTGTTCGGCGTGGTTGAAAAGCGGGCTCTGCATGGTGTGTTCTCGCTTCCCCTCAGCCCCGGATCCGCAGGCGGTCGGTGCTGTCCTCGCTCGGCTGTACGACGACGATGCCCTGTCCGGAGAAGGCCATCTGATATGCCTCGCCGCTGCCCCGCCCGATGAGGGAGGACGCCTTGAAGCTGCGCTTGCCCTTGACCTTGAGCGACGGCGACCAGGCGACGAGCGCGTCGGGGTCGACATAGGTCTCGTCGTCGCCGCGGCCGCAGTCGACGACGATCGGCGTGCCGCGCGAGGTCAGCGCGACCCAGCCGGTACCGGCGATCTCCACGTTGAACAGGCCCTGGCCGGCGAACTTGGCGAGGCCCTTGACCTGCTCGACGCCCCACTGGAGGTGAGCGTCGAAGGCGAGCACATTGGTGCCGTTGACGGAGATCGAGTCGTTCTGGAGGTTGATCACGACGACGTCGGCGCCGTAGTCGGCGAGGTAGAGCAGCCCGTCGCCGGAACACTTCATGATCGGCGCGCCCTCGCCGGTGGCCCACTGCTTGGCGACCTGGCGCGCGGCGGGCGGGTTGGGCTCGTAGGTGATGAATCCCTCGTAGGAGACCATCGAGCCGGTCCGGGCGTAGAGGTCCTGGCCGGAGGCCATGGCCACCTTGAGCATGGTGCGGCCGTGGTTCTCCATCCGGGCCGCGACGGGGGTCGGGGCGTAGCCCGCGAGTTGCTTGTTCATGACTTCGGGCTCCCTCAGACCTCGTAGGGCTGGACGACGATGAAGTTGCCGGGGGCTCCCCGGAACTGGAGGTTCACGGTCTCCCCGCTGTGGCCGGGGTAGGCGTTGCGCCGGAGCCTGACCTGGCTGGAGAGGATGACCTGGGACGCGGACGACCAGGCGACGACGGCGTTGCAGTCGGCGAAGGTCGTCGGCGTGACGGGCAGCACCACGGGGATGCCGTGGGTCTTCACGACGACGGTGCCGGTGCCCTGGAACTGCATGGTGAACAGGGCGCCGCCGGGGATGCCGTGGCCCTCGATGCGCCGGACCTCGTACTGGAGGGACTCGTCGAACGCGAGGACGTTCTCGGCGGAGACGCAGATGCCGTCGCCCTGGAGCTCGATCGGGTGGAGGTGGGCGCCTTCCTCGGCGAGGAAGAGCTGACCGCGACCGGTGCAGCGCATCAGCTGCATCTCCTGGCCGGTGGCGTTGCCGACGATCCGGCCCGCGAAGCCCGCGCCCTTGTGGGAGAAGTCGACCTTGCCCTGGTACATGACCATGGAGCCCTGCCGGGCGAGGACGGGCGTGCCGCCCATGGCGAGGTCGACCCGCATGAGCTGCTGGTTCTGCGGGGTCCAGCGGGCGCCGGTGGCGGTCTCCTTGTACGGCGCGAGTGCGGCCGCGAGTCCGGGGCCGGTCGCCGGCACGCCCTGGGGCACACCCTGCGGGACGCCGGGCTGCTGACCGTACGGCGCCTGCTGCCCGTACGGCTGCTGCTGACCGTACGGAGCCGGGGCGGCCTGACCGTACGGCACCTGGCCCTGCCCCGGGACCTGACCGGGGTACTGGCCGGGCGGCTGGCCCGGGACCTGACCGTACGGGGACGGCTGGGGCGGCTGACCGTACGGCCCGGGGGCCGTCGGGGCGGGGGCGGGCGGCGGAACGGGCGCGGGAGCCATCGGCGCCACCATCGTGGGCGCCGTGTGCACCGGCTGCGCCGGAGCGGGCGGCGGCGTGGGCGCCTGCGGGGCGGGCGGCCCGCCGAACGCGGGGGCGGGCGCGGGTGCCTGAGGCGCGCCGAAGGCGGGCGCCGGGGCCGCGGGCGCGCCGAAGGCCGGAGGCGCCGCCGCCTGCGGCGGCGGGGCGAACCCGGGAGCCGCGGCCTGCTGCTGCGCCGCGGGCTCCTCCTCGGCGACCTCGCCGCCGAAGTTGCGCAGGAGCGCGTCCAGGCCGCCGTCGAAGCCCTGGCCGACGGCGGCGAACCGCCACACGTCCTTGAGGTAGAAGTCGCCGAGCATCACGGCGCGCTCGGTGCTGAACTCCGCGCCCGTGAAGGAGTACCGGGCGACCTCTTCGCCGCCCGCCACGATCCGCAGGTGACCGGGGCCGACCTGGGACATCTGGCCGGCGCCGTCGATCGTCGCGGTGAACGACAGCTTGTGGATGTTGGCGGGGATGCGATCGAGGGTGACGCGGAACGACTCGGTGTCGCCGGACTGGGCACCGAGCAGCTGGACGGACTCCTCCGGAGTCTTCGGCTGGTTGAAGAAGACGAAGTAGCGGTCGTCGGAGAGCCGCTCTTCCGCGTCGAGCCCGAAACAGCTGATGTCGAAGGTCAGCCCGGGCGCCGCGATCTGCACACCCACGTACAGATCGGTTCCCGCGGTGAGATCACTGATCTTGGCCTTGTGGCCGCGTTGGAATTCCCTGGCCATGCGTTACGACCGTCCCCCATCCCGAATGGCGATTGCTCGCGCCAGGCTAGCCGCTGAGTACGACATTGAGACAGCGCAGGTCGTTTTCGGTACGGAATCGGGAAACCCGCGCGCGTGCCCGTACCGGCTCCGTCACTCTTCGCGAGCGGCGGGAAGGTGCGGCAGACGCTCGGCCGCGACCACGCCCTCCAGGTAGCCGCGCGCCCGCTCGGTGCGGGGATACGCCTCGAGGAGCCGCCAGAACCGGGGCCCGTGCCCGGGGACGAGCAGATGGGCCAGCTCGTGCAGGAGGACGTAGTCGACGACGTACTCGGGCATGCCCTGGAGCCGGTGGGAGAGGCGGATGCTGCCCTCGGAGGGGGTGCACGAACCCCAGCGGGTGTTCTGGTTGGTGACCCAGCGCACGGAGCCGGGCCGGGCCCGGCCGCCGAGGTGCTGCTCCGACAGACGCAGCGCCCGCTCGGTCAGCTCACGGTCCCCGAGGACGCTCCGGCTCTCCTTCGCGGCGAGCTTGTCCAGCATGACGCCGACCCAGCGGCGCTCCTCCGCCTCGGACATCCGTGCCGGAATGAGCACCACGGTCCGGTCGCCCTCGCGGTAGGCCGAGACGGTTCTGCTCCGCCGCGGGCTTCTGCGGACCTCGACCGCACTCGTCCCCGCACCGGGGTGCGGGGAGTCGGTCACGCTGCGCTGTGGGTCGGCGGGCACGGCCCCGACGTTACCCGCTGCCGGCGGGAGAAGTCCCACCCGAGGAGGGGTTTCGCGGGCGATCCGCCCCCACTCCGCACCATTCGAATGACTAATCCCCTCGCCTGTGGACAACTTTCGGCGGCTCTCACGGCGACGGGGCATTCTCGCCTCGGGACGGCGAATGGACCGTCGACGATCTCGACGTCGTCGATCTTGAATGCGGATCGGGACGAGAGCGGGGGGCGAGGGAAATGCATCCCATGGTGAAACCTGCGCTGCGGCGGACCTGGCGGGGTCTCCGCTGTGTCCAGTTCGGGGTCACCCCCGCCCACGCGGTGGTGCTCGACCCCGTCGACCAGGACACGGAAGCCCTGCTCGGACTGCTCGACGGCACCCGCGGGACGGAACTGCTGCGGGCCGAGGCGCGGGAGCGCGGCCTGCCGGACGGACGTCTGGAGGCACTCCTCGGGCGACTGGAGTCGGCCGGACTGCTCGCCGACGCCGGCACCGGGCGGCCCGGGAGGGCGGGACCGGCGGCCGGGGCGGTGGACCCGGCGCTCGATCCGCTCCGCGCCGACCTGGCCTCCCTCTCCGTGGTGCACCCCGGGCCGGAGCGGGCGGCACGGACCCTGGCGGCCCGGCGGGCCCTGCGTGTCCAGGTCCGGGGCGCCGGACGGGTGGGGGCGACCGTGGCGGCGCTGCTTGCCGCGGCGGGCGTGGGCGAGGTCGAGGTGCGGGACTCGGGCCGGGTCGAACCCTGGGAGACGGCCCCCGGCGGACTGCCGGTCGAGTCCGTCGGCGAGCGCCGGGCGACGGCGGCCCGACGCCTGGTCGGCCGCTGGCGGACCCGCCGCCCCGCACCGGGCCTGTCCGCCCCGCGGCGGAGAGCACCGGCACCGGCCGGCGGCAGCGGATCGGCGGGCCGGGGACGCGGCGGACCGGGTGAGGGTTCCGGTGGGGCCGGGCTGTCACTCGTCGTGGTGACGCCGAGGGACGGTCTCGGCGCGTACGTCCCCGATCCGCTCCCGGCCGAGCGGTGGGTCGCCACCGGTACCCCGCACCTGTACGCCGGGGTGCTCGAAGCGACAGGGACGGTCGGTCCGCTCGTACTGCCGGGCGGCACCGCCTGCGCGCGGTGTCTCCAGGAAGGGCGGACCGACCGGGAGCCCGTGTGGCCCCGGCTGCTCGCCCAGTGGCGCTCCGGCGCCCCCCATCCGCTGCCCGCCTGTGACCTGGGTCTCGCGACGGCGGTGGCGGGGCTCGCCGCCGCGCACGCGCTGGCCTTTCTGGACGGGGATCTCCCGGCGAGCACCGGCACCCGATGGTCGGTGTCGCTGCCGTTGCTGGAGTGGCGTGCCGAGCGGCTGGGACCGCATCCGGCGTGTCCCTGCGGGGCCGCGCGCGGGCGAGAGGGGGAGCGCGTCTCGGCGGCCGGAAGCGCGCAGGACACAATGGCGGGGTAACGGCCCTACGCAGCACAACTATCTGGGTTTTGGAGGGGCGTATGTCTGATCTTCCCCGGAAGGCGGTCACCCGGACTGCCAAGTTGGCCGCGTTGCCGCTCGGCTTCGCGGGCCGGGCCACCTGGGGCCTGGGAAAGCGGATCGGCGGCAGATCGGCGGAGATCGTCGCCCGCGAGCTCCAGCAACGCACGGCCGAGCAGTTGTTCAAGGTGCTCGGCGAGCTCAAGGGCGGTGCCATGAAGCTCGGACAGGCGCTGTCCGTCTTCGAGTCCGCCCTGCCGGAGGACGTGGCCGGACCGTACCGGGCGGCGCTGACGAAGCTTCAGGAAGCTGCGCCACCGATGCCGACGCGGACCGTGCACACCGTCCTCACGGAGCGGCTCGGTCCCGAATGGCGGGAGCTTTTCCTCGAGTTCGAGGACAAGCCCGCGGCGGCGGCCTCGATCGGGCAGGTGCACCGGGCCGTCTGGCACGACGGTCGCGAGGTCGCGGTCAAGGTGCAGTATCCGGGCGCCGGGGAGGCGTTGCTCTCCGACCTGACACAGTTGAGCCGCTTCGCCCGGCTGCTCGGTCCGCTCGTTCCGGGCATGGACATCAAGCCGCTGATCGCCGAGATGCGGGACCGGGTCTCCGAGGAACTGGACTACGGCCTGGAGGCGGAGGCCCAGCAGAGGCACGCGGAGGAGTTCGCGGACGACCCCCATGTGGTGGTGCCCGCGGTGGTGCACCAGTCGGAGCAGATCCTCGTGACCGAGTGGATGGACGGGCTCCCGCTCGCCGAGGTGATCGCTGACGGAACGGAGGAGCAGCGCGACCGGGCCGGCCAGCTGCTTGCCCGCTTCCTCTTCTCGGGCCCGGCGCGCACCGGGCTGTTGCACGCCGATCCGCATCCGGGGAACTTCCGGCTGCTGCCCGGCCCCGGCGAGGACGACGGGCCGGAGGCCTGGCGGCTCGGAGTGCTCGACTTCGGCACCGTGGACCGGCTGCCGGGCGGACTGCCGGAGACGATCGGCACCTGTCTGCGGATGGCGCTCGCGGGTGAGGCCGAGACCGTCTACGAACTGCTGCGCGCGGACGGCTTCGTCAAGGATTCCGTCGAGCTCGACCCGGAGAAGGTCCTGGAGTATCTGCTGCCGATCATCGAGCCGGCCGAGACGGAGCCCTTCGTCTTCACCCGCGGCTGGTTGCGTGCCCAGGCGGCCCGGATCGCCGATCCCCGCTCCCCCGCGCACCAGTTGGGCAAGCAGCTCAACCTGCCTCCCTCGTATCTTCTGATACACCGGGTGACGCTGAGCACCATCGGGGTGCTGTGCCAGCTCAACGCGACGGTGCGGCTGCGGGACGAACTGGAGGAGTGGCTGCCGGGCTTCGTGGCACCCGACGCCGACTGACACGGAGACGGGCGGCCGAGCAGACCCGCGGCCGGCGGCCGGGACACCCGCGGCGGCATCACCACCAGGAGGAGTCGAGACGGCCCTCGATGGCGCGGATGTTGGCGCGGGCGCAGTCCTCGCAGAAGTACGTGCGCCGGCCGTTCTCCACCGAGCAGGTCCAGGTCAGCGGCAGGGTGTCGGCGGTCTTGCCGCAGCGCGCGCAGGCGAGGGGTCCCTCGGGGGTACGGGCGTCGTTCATCTTCGTGACGATAAACCCGACAGGGCGCCGCGGCCCCGACAACGCACCGCGGGGGCCGGTCCCTCAGGACCGGCCCCCGCGACAGCGCCCCTTGGGGGCCTAGGGGGTGTCTGACAATTCGCGCCGGATCAGGCCGGGTCGTTCGGTGCGTGCGATCGGCGTGCGGCCGGGACGCCCTCGTAGCGGAGCTACTTGGGCGCTTCGGCCGTGCGGCGAGCGTGCGTGCCGGGCGGGCCGGACCCGGCGGGAATTGTCAGACAGGCCCTAGTGCATGACGGCCATGGCCAGCGCGCGGCGGGCGCGCAGCGAGACGCGCTCGGCGCGGCGCTGCATGCGTCGGGCGGCGACCAGGCGCACGGCCTGGCGTTCCGCGTCGACCTCACGCCGGCGCTCGTGCATATGGGCACGGGCCAGGGCTTCTGGGATGAGTTGCATTTCACGGGTCCTGTTCTGACGCGCGGTGGGCGCGGCGGCGGGGGAGAAGACTGAGGTCGCGAAGCCGGCGGGCTCGCTGGTGGAAGAGGTCATCGGGGCCTGCTTCTGGGGATCGTGCGTGAGGGGGCGGTCGATGGTTCCGGTGGCGCTCATGCCGCGACCGGGTTCTTGCGCGGACGGCCACGGGGCCGCTTGCGGGCCACGACCACGCCCTGGACGAAGAGCTCGCCACCCCAGACGCCCCAGGGCTCGCGGCGCTCCTTGGCACCGGCCAGGCAGGCCGCCACGAGCGGGCACGTCCGGCAGAGGGACTTCGCGTACTCGACGTCGGCCGGGGACTCCGCGAAGAAGACCTCCGGGTCGTAGGCGCGACAGGGGACGGGTACGCCGAGGTTCTCGATGGCGTCGTCGAGCGCGGTGAGCGCGGTGAGGGGGGTCAAAGCGGGGTCCTCCGTGAGGCCGGGCAGGGGGATCGAATCGGAAGGCGGTACGGACGGGGCGTGCGCTTCGAGTTGCACGGTGGTTTTTCCTCGTCTGGTCGTTCCGGCCTGTTGGCCGGGGTTTCGGCTGGTACCGGGGTGTGTCTGTCCCGAGGCGCCTTCACGCCGTCGTCCCCGTTCGGGGACAAACAGAAGGGCCGCGGATCCCGGGTGGGGTTCCGCGGCCCTGAAGGCGCCGGTCTGATCATGGATCAGACTGGATCACTCCAGGGTTCGAGCCCACGGAAGGCCCACATCATGTGGTGGTGCTTCGTCGTCTGCTGCTGGTTGCCGGCACCGGTCGCCGCAATGCCATAGGCCGTGGCCTTGCCTGCTGCTACTGCTCCCAGTGCCTTGGTCGGTCGCTCGTCGCGCCGCTCGATGGCGGCCTCGCCGAGACCGGAGAGACCGGTGACGGGCAGGGCAGCGACGGGCAGGGCGGCGACGGACAGACCGGTGCCGATGAAGGCGGAGGCGGAGAGGCCGAGCGTGCAGGCGGAGACGACCGAGCGATCGGTCATTTTGGCGGTGCTGGCAAAGCTGACGGTGCTGACGAAGCGGGCGGTGTTGCCGGCCTGAATCGTGGTGCTGATCACTGGAATCGCCTCCTCTCGGCGTCTCGGAGGGCTCGGGTGCGAGCCGGGCCCTCATGTTTATTTGGACAAGTACAGCACGAACACAGGGCTTCGAAGAAGCCGCTGTTTCCGTGGTTAAGAACCTATGGGGCTTGACGGGGCAGGCGCAAACTATTTTTCCGACGAGTTTTCATCAGCTCTCACGGTCTCCCGCCCCACCACCCCCACCTGCGCAGATGGCCAGGACGTCGTCCCCGAAGCGGTCCAGCTTGCGGGCGCCGACGCCGGAGATCGAGGAGAGCTCCCCGCCGGTCGAGGGGACCCGTTCGGCGATGGCCATCAGCGTCTTGTCGGTGAACACGCAATACGCGGGCTGGCCGAGCTCCCTGGCCTGTTCCGAGCGCCAGTCGCGCAGCCGCTCGTAGAGCGCCTCGTCCATGTCGGAGGGGCAGTCCTCGCAGCGCATGAGCTTCATCGCGCCCGCCTCGGTGAGGGTGGTCCCGCAGACCCGGCACCGGACGGGGCCGCGCTGCTTGCGCCGGCCGGCCGCGGCGCCACCCCGCTCGACCGAGCCGGTACCGCCGGTGACGGTGGGGCCGAGGGCGCCGGAGCCGGGCCGCAGCCCCTTGAGGAAGCGGCTGGGGCGCCGGGAGGCCCGGCCGCCCGGGGAGCGGGAGAGCGCCCAGGACAGCGTGAGGTGGAGCCGCGCGCGGGTGACGCCGACGTACAGCAGGCGCCGCTCCTCCTCGACCTGCTCGTCGGTCTTGGCGTAGGTGATGGGCATCATGCCCTCGGTGAGGCCGACCAGGAAGACGGCGTCCCATTCGAGGCCCTTGGCGGCGTGCAGCGACGCGAGGGTGACGCCCTGCACGGTGGGGGCGTGCTGGGCGGCGGCCCGCTCGTCGAGTTCGCCGACCAGGTCCGAGAGGGTGGCACCGGGCTTGGCGCGGGCGAAGTCCTCGGCGAGCCGGACGAGGGCGGCGAGGGACTCCCAGCGGTCGCGGACCGCGCCGGAGCCGGCGGGCGGCTGACCGGTCCAGCCGCGTCCCGACAGGACCGCCCTGGTCTGCGCGGGCAGCTCCTCGGCGCCGTCGAGCAGCGAGTCGTTGGCGCCGAAGCGGGCCGCGCCCCGCAGGGCCGCGATGGCCTCCCGTACCTCCTGGCGCTCGAAGAAGCGCTCGGCGCCCCGGAGCTGGTAGGGCACTCCGGCGTCGGCGAGAGCCTGCTCGTAGACCTCGGACTGGGCGTTGATCCGGTAGAGGACGGCGATCTCGCCGGCCGGTACTCCGGCGGCGATGAGGTCGCGGATGCGGCGGGCGGTGCCCTCGGCCTCGGTCGGCTCGTCGGCGTACTCCGTATAGACGGGCTCGGGGCCGGGGTCGCGCTGGGAGATCAGCTCCAGGCGGTGCTCCGCGGCCCGGCCGCCGGCCTGGCTGAGCAGCCCGTTGGCGAGGTGGACGACCTGCGGGGTGGAGCGGTAGTCGCGGACGAGCTTGACGACCGTGGCGCCCGGGTGCCGGGTGCGGAAGTTCAGCAGGTGGTCGGGGGTGGCGCCGGTGAACGAGTAGATGGTCTGGCTCGCGTCGCCGACGACGCACAGGTTGTCGCGGTCGCCGAGCCACAGGTCGAGCAGCCGCTGCTGGAGCGGGGAGACGTCCTGGTACTCGTCCACGACGAAGTGCTGGTACTGCCGGCGGATCTGGTCGGCGATGTCGTGCCGGTCCTGGAGGATGCCGACGGTGAGCAGCAGCACGTCCTCGAAGTCGATCACCGAGCGGTCGCGCTTCAGCTGCTCGTACATGGCATAGATCTGGCCAATCTCGGCCGGGTCCCGGGGGGCTTCCCTGAGGGACTTGGCGACGACGGCCGGGTAGTCGGCGGGGACGGTCTGGGTGACCTTGGCCCACTCGATCTCCCCGGTGACGTCCCGCAGCTCGTTCCGGTCGAGCCGGACCCGGCAGCGGGCGGCGGCCTCGGCGACCAGCTGGACCTTCCGCTCCAGGAGCCGGGGCAGATCACCACCGACGGCTTTCGGCCAGAAGAACTGGAGCTGGCGGAGGGCCGCGGAGTGGAACGTACGCGCCTGGACACCGCCCGCGCCGAGCTGGCGGAGCCGGCCGCGCATCTCGCCCGCGGCACGGTTGGTGAAGGTGACGGCCAGCACACTGCCGGGCTGGAGTATGCCCGCCCGCACCCCGTACGCGATGCGGTGGGTGATGGCCCGCGTCTTGCCCGTGCCGGCTCCCGCCAGCACGCACACCGGGCCGGTCAGGGCCAGGGCGACCTCGCGCTGCTCGGGGTCGAGCCCGTCGAGCACCGCGTCGGCCGTCTCCGGGACCTGCGGGAAGAGAGTGGAGTGCGTTGCTGCTGTCACCCCCCAATGCTGCCAGGTCGCGCGCGATCGGTGCCGAGGCTTGTCCACAGGCACGTGCGCCCGGTCATACGAATGCCGGGAATGGGGCGGCCGGGGCGTACGTTCTCCTTCTCGGCACCCGTCCGCGAACAAGAGGAGCGCCTGGCCATGCAGGGCACTGTGACGATGTACAGCACCACGTGGTGCGGCTACTGCCGTCGGCTGAAGAGCCAGATGGACCGCGAGGGCATCGCGTACACCGAGATCAACATCGAGCAGGACCCCGCGTCGGCGGCGTTCGTCGAGCAGGCCAACGGCGGCAACCAGACCGTTCCGACCGTCCTGATCGTCTCCCCCCAGGGAAGCGAGTCGGTCATGACCAATCCCTCTCTCGCCCAGGTCAAGCAGGCGCTGAGCGTCTGAACCCCCGCCTCCGCGACAGGGAGCCCCCGGCCACGACGGCCGGGGGCTCCGCTGCGTGGGGGAAGCGGCGGGCGCCCCACCGGCGAGGCGGGCGTCATTCCCTCTTCCACGGCCGGAGCTTCTCGGGGTTGAGCACGGCCCAGATCCGTCGGATCCTGCCGTCCGCGATGTCGAACGCGTACACCGCCAGGACGGTGCCGTCCAGGTGGGCCGCGAGACCGGGCTGACCGTTGACCGTGCACTCCCGGACCGCCAGCCGGCCCGGGCGGGTCCGGTCGGCGAAGAAGCGGGCGATGTCCTCCGCGCCCTCGATCGGGTGGAGCAGCGCCGAGACGAGTCCGCCGCCGTCCCCGACGGCCGTGGCATCGGGGTCGAGCAGGCCGATGAGGGCGTTGATGTCCTTGGCCTGCCACGCCAGCTTGAAATCCCTGACGACACGGGCCCGCTGGGCCGTCGGCGACAGGGGAGCCCGCGAGGCCTCGACGCGGCGGCGGGCCGAGGACGCCAGCTGGCGGCAGGCCGCCGGGGTGCGGCCGACGATGCCGGCCACTTCGGAGAAGGGGTAGCGGAAGACGTCGTGGAGGACGAACGCCACGCGCTCCGCCGGGGTCATCGCCTCCAGCACGACGAGGAAGGCCATCCCCACCGACTCGTCGAGCGTGACGCGATCGGCCGGATCGGCCGTGCCGTCGTCCGTCGCGCCGGCGGGCCACTCGGTGCGCGCGGGCAGCGGCTCGGGGACCCATTCCCCCACGTAACGCTCCCGCCGCGCCCTCGCCGAGCGGAGCACGTCGAGGCAGATACGGCCGGCGACCTTGGTCAGCCACCCCCGGGGGGACGCCACCGCCTCCTGCTGCCGCCGGGACATCGCGTACCAGCGGGCGTACGTCTCCTGCACGACGTCCTCGGCCTCGGCCAGGGAGCCCAGCATCCGGTAGGCGAGGTTGATCAGCCGGCGGCGCTCACCCGTGAGCACGCTCGACATCGGGTCGAGTCGGCCGTCCTGCGGCGCGGTCGAACGGGGCGTCATGGTCGTGAGCTCCTTCGGTCGGATCTTCCCTCACCTTCAGGACGAGACAGCGCCCCGAAACGTGAGACCGGCGCCCCCGCCTCACATTCCGCGGGGCCGTCTCGTCCTACCCGACGACGAACGCGAGGACGGAACGCGACGGAAGCGGACGGAGATGCACCGGGCCCCCGCCGCGCCGCCTGATCCCGTCCCGCGGCAGCACCCCGCCACCGAAGGAGTACGCGATGACCACCCACGAGTCCGAGATCCGGGCGCTTCTGGCGAGCCGCGCCGACGCCCAGCAGACCAAGGACATCGACCGGCTCATGTCGTTCTACGCCGCCGGCGCCGTCTACTTCGACGTCGTCCCCCCGCTGCGATTCACGGGAACCGACGAGATCCGGCGCAACTTCCTGCGCTGGTTCGACGGCTACGTCGGCCCCATCAGCCTGGAGACGCACGACCTCACCCTCACGACCAGCGGGGACACCGCCTTCGCGCACATGCTCCACCTGGACTCGGGAGAGCGGAAGGGCGGCATCCAGGCCTCGATATGGGTACGGGAGAGCGTCTGCCTCCAGCGGTCGAACGGAACGTGGTCGATCACCCACGAGCACGTCTCGATCCCGATCGACCCGGCGACCATGACGGTCTGGCTCCCGTCCGGCAAGGACCAGCCCGCCTGACCTCCCGGCCGGACGGCGACGCCTCGGAATCCCCGACCGTCGGGTCGGGGGTTCCGGCGGACCCCGTCAGACCACGTCGCCCGGCTTCGGCAGCGGCTTGCCGTACCAGCGTTCGATCAGGCGGGAGGCGATCGAGATTCCGTACGGGGGCAGCACCTCGCCCGACTCGAAGGCGGCGGCCAGGTCCTCGCGGGAGAACCAGCGGGCCTCGTGGATCTCCTCGCCGTCCACGGTGATCTCCGAGGAGGTCGCGCGGGCGAAGAAGCCCAGCATGAGGCTGGACGGGAAGGGCCAGGGCTGGCTGGCGATGTACTCGACCTCGCCGACCGTGACACCGGCCTCCTCGAAGACCTCACGGGCGACCGACTGCTCGATGGACTCGCCGGGCTCGACGAAGCCGGCGAGCGTCGAGAAGCGGCCCTCCGGCCAGTGGACCTGGCGGCCGAGGAGAATGCGGTCCTCCGCGTCCATGACGGCCATGATCACGGCCGGGTCGGTGCGCGGGTAGTGCTCGGCGCCGCAGGCCTGACAGCGGCGGATGTGTCCGGCCGCTGCGACGACCGTGCGCTCTCCGCAGCGCGAGCAGAAGCGGTGGAGACGCTGCCAGTTCTCCAGGGCCACCGCGTGCACCATGAGGCCCGCGTCCCGGTCCGAGAGCAGCAGCCCGGCCTCGCGGAGGCCCGCCGGGCGCGCGGACTGGTCCATGCGGCCCGGCAGGGCGTCCTTCTGGAGCGCGAAGTACGAGACGCCCTCGGCGTCCGTGCCCAGGAAGTAGCGGTGGGTCTCGGTGACCGGGGCCTCGAACGCCGGGGTCATGACGAGTGCGGTGGTGCCGTCGGGCAGGTCGTCGATCAGCACCTGTCCCCCGGAGACCACGAACACGCGGGTGGTGGGGTGGCTCCAGGCCGCCGCCAGCCATGCCTCGTCGAGGCGGTGGTGCGCGGCGCGGTCGATGCCGCTCGGGGCGGTGAGCGAGATCGGGCGGTCCGCCGGCGCGTTCTTCAGGGCTGACACGTTGTTCAAGGTGCTCACAGGTGCTTCCAACTCCCCCGGTTCGGTGTGTGGGTTCAGCGCTCGACGGCGAGGGCGGCGGGCAGGTCGCCCCAGAGATGAGCGGTCGTCTCGACGCCCTTCATGAGGAGATCGAGCTCGATCTTCTCGTTCGGGGCGTGCCAGCCGTCGGACGGGACCGAGATGCCGAGGAACAGGACGGGCGCCCCCAGGACGTCCTGGAGGTCGGCGGCCGGTCCCGAGCCGCCCTCGCGGGTGTAGCGGACCTTGGCGCCGTCGAAGGCCCGGCTCATGGCCCCGGCGACCGCCGTGAGGGCGGGGTGGTCGAGCGGCGTGAGGCAGGGGCGGGTGGGGGCGCCGAAGACGATGTCGTACCGGATGCCCGCGGGGACGAGACCGGCGAGCCAGTCCCGTACCGCCAGCTCGATCTTGTCCGGGTCCTGCCCGGCGACGAGCCGGAACGACAGCTTGAGCTGGGCGGAGGCGGGGACGATCGTCTTGCCGCCGGGGCCCTGGTAGCCGCCGCCGATGCCGTTGACCTCGGCGGTGGGGCGGGCCCAGACCCGTTCCAGGGTGGAGAAGCCCGCCTCGCCGAGGGTGCCGTGCGACTTCGCCGTGCGCAGCCAGGCCGCCTCGTCGAAGGGCAGCTCGGCGACGAGGGCGCGCTCGGCGTCGGTGAGCTCCGTCACGCCCTCGTAGAAGCCGGGGATCGCGACGCGCTCGTGCTCGTCGTGGAGGGCGGCGACGATCCGGCCGGCGACGGTGGCCGGGTTCGGGACGGCGCCGCCGAAGGAGCCGGAGTGGATGTCCTGGTCGGGGCCGTACAGCTCGATCTCGCAGTCGGCGACCCCGCGCATGCCCGTGCAGACGGTGGGGGTGGTCTCGGACCACATGCCGGTGTCGGAGACGATCACGGCGTCGGCGGCGAGCCGTCCGGCGTGCGCCTCGACGAGCTCGCGGAAGTGCGGGGAGCCGGACTCCTCCTCGCCCTCGACGATCAGCTTGAGGTTGACGGCGGGAGCCGTGCGGCCGGTGGCGGCGAGGTGGGCGCGGACGCCGAGGGTGTGGAAGAACACCTGGCCCTTGTCGTCGGCCGCTCCGCGCGCGTACATCCGGCCGTCGACGATCGCCGGCTCGAAGGGGTCCGTGTGCCAGCCGTCCTCGCGGGCCGCCGGCTGCACGTCGTGATGGCCGTAGACGAGGACGGTCGGGGCGTCCGGGTCTCCGGAGGGCCACTCGGCGAAGACAGCGGGGGCGCCGTCGGTCTCCCAGACCTCGACGGTGGTGAAACCCGTCTCGGTGAGCTTGGCGGCGAGCCACTCGGCGCTGCGCCGTACGTCCCCGGCCCGGTCCGGCCGCGCCGACACGGAGGGGATGCGCAGCCACTCGGTGAGGTCGCCGAGGAAGGCGGCACGGTGCTGCTCGATGTACGCGCGTACGGCGTGGACGGCGCTGTCCGGGGTCTCGCTCATGTCCCCGAGCCTATCCGGCGTCCGGGGGTGCTCCGCCAAGCAGGATGGCCTCGAGCTCGGCACGGACCGGCAGGCGGGCGGGGCGGGCGACCTCACCCGTACGGACGTAGACGAAGGCGGCGGCGACGTCCTCGGGCGGGAGGCCGTGCTGCTCGGCCCAGGCGAGCCGGTAGATCGCGAGCTGGAGGGGGTCCGCGGTGCGCACCCTGCTGGTCTTCCAGTCGACGATCTCGTACGCGCCGGAGTCCGGGTCCCGGTAGACGGCGTCGATCCGGCCCCGGACGACCCGGCCCGCGAGCGAGAGGTGCACGGGGACCTCGACGCGGTACGGGGTGCGGTGGGCGTACGGGGTCCGGGCGAAGGCCTCCTTGAGCTCGTCGAGATCCCGCTCGTCGAGGATCTCGGGCTCGCCCGCGAAGTCCTCACCGCCGGGCAGCTCCTCGGGGCCGAGGAACGGCAGGGGCAGCTCCTCGAAACGGGACTCCACCCACGCGTGGAACCGGGTGCCCCGGCGCGCGGCCGGCTGCGGCGCCTTGGGCATGGGCCGGGCCAGCTCCTGGGCGAAGCCGTCGGGGTCGGCGGCGAGGCGCAGGACCTGGGAGGCGGAGAGGTACGCGGGGAGCAGGACGTCGCGGGTGGTCGCGCGGGCGCGGCGGAGTTCGGTGGTGAGGGCGGTGAGGTCGCGGTCCCAGGAGGCGAGGGTTCTCTCGTCCTCGGGGGTGAGGTCTTGGGGGGTGGGGTCTTCGGGGGCGGGGCCGGGGGTCGGCTCCGAGGGCGGGGCCTCGGGCTCCCTCGGCGCGGGGACCACGTCCGCGTGGGTGTCCTCGGGGAGGGCCTCCTCGTCCTCGTCCCAGACGGGCTCCTCCTCGTCCGGCCAGGGGTCCTCCGGGTGCGGGTCCCGACGATCGGGAGCCGTGCCGGGGGTGTGGTGCCCGCTCTCCCCGGGACTTCCTCCGGGGGTGCCCCCCTCGCCCTGCGGGACGATCGCCCACAACGCGGCCAGGACGTCGTCCGCCGCCTTGCGACGGAGCCGCAGCGCGTCCCGGTCGAGCGGGAGCGGCCAGACCTCGTCCCCTGTCGTCTCCGTCAGGGACGGGTTCTCCGCGTCCTTCTCCGGTTCCTCCGCCCACACCTCGATCTCGCCGTGGCCGGCCGCGCAGTGGTCGTACAGGGCCTGGAGGAAGCCCGAGGGGCCCCGGGGCTTCTTCTGGGAGGGCCCCCACCAGTGGCCGGAGCCGAGCAGGAGGGAGCGGGGGCGGGTGAAGGTGACGTAGCCGAGACGGAGCTCCTCGGTGTGCTGGTGGTCCCGCATCTCGTTCTTGAACGCGGTGAGCGACTTGGCGTTCCAGGTGTCGATGTCCGGCAGCGTCGCCGCGTCGCCGCGCAGGGCGTGCGGGAGCACCTGGGGCTGGGAGGTCCAGGACTCGCGGGCGCGTGCGCTGGGGAACTGGCCGCCGACCAGGCCGGGGACGGCGACGACGTCCCACTCCAGGCCCTTGGACTTGTGGGCCGTGAGGACCTTCACGGTGTTCTCGCCGCCCGGGAGCGCGTTGTCGAGGCCCTTCTCGAACTGGACGGCCGTGCGCAGGAAGCCGAGGAACGCGAGCAGGCTCGCCTCGCCGTCGAGGGAGGCGAAGCCGGCGGCGATGTCGAGGAAGTGGCCGAGGGTCTCGCGGCGGCGGGCGGCGAGCGCGTGCGGGGAGGCGGACAGCTCGACCTCGAGGCCGGTGGCCGTGAGCACCCGGTGCAGCACGTCCATGAGGGGATCGGCGAGCGTGCCGCGCAGGGCGCGCAGTTCGGCGGCGAGGCGGGCGAAGCGGACCCGGGCCTCGGCGGAGAACGCCAGGCCGTCGTCGGTGGCGCCGCCGGAGTCGAGGAAGGTGTCGAGGGCGTCGGCGAGGGAGACGACCTCGGCCGGGTCGACGCCCTCGACGGCGGCGGCGAGCCGCTGCTCGGGGTCCGGGTCCTCGCCGCCCCGGTGGACCAGGAGGCGGGCACGGCGTCCGAGGAGGGCGAGGTCGCGGGGGCCGATCCGCCAGCGCGGGCCGGTGAGGAGCCGGACGAGGGAGGCGTTGGCCCCGGGGTCCTGGAGGACCTCGCAGACGGCGACGAGGTCGGCGATCTCGGGAAGGTGGAGGAGGCCGGAGAGGCCGACGACCTCGACGGGCACGTCCCGGGCGACGAGGGCCGCGTGGAGGGCGGGGAAGTCGGTGGCGGTACGGCAGAGGACAGCGATCTCGCCGGGTTCTCGGCCGGTGCGGACGAGGTGGGCGAGGGAGTCGGCGAGCCAGTCGATCTCCTCGGCGTGGGTGGGGAGAAGAGCGATGCGGACGCTGCCGTCGGTCTCGGCGCCGGGCGCGGGGCGCAGCGCCTCCACGCCCGCGTGCATCGCGCGCAGGGGGGCGGCGAGGCCGTTGGCGAGGTCGAGGAGCCGGCCGCCGCTGCGCCGGTTCTCGGAGAGCGAGTAGCGGCTCGCGGGGCTGCCGTCGGCGTGCGGGAAGTGCTCGGGGAAGTCGTCCAGGTTGGCGACGGAGGCGCCGCGCCAGCCGTAGATGGCCTGGCAGGGGTCGCCGACGGCGGTCACCGCGTGTCCGGTGGCCCGGCCCCCGGTGCCCTGGCCGAAGAGGCCGGAGAGCAGCAGCCGCTGGGCGACGGAGGTGTCCTGGTACTCGTCGAGGAGGACGACCCGGAACTCGTCGCGGAGGATCTCGCCGACCTCGGGCCGGGTGGTGGCCAGCTCGGCGGAGCGGGCGATCTGGTCGCCGAAGTCGAGCAGGTCGCGGGAGCGTTTGGCGGCGCGGTAGCGGACGACGAGGTCGAGGAGTTCCCTGCGGGCGGTGGCGGCCTCGGGGATCTTGCGCAGTTCGGCGTTGCTCAGCTTGGCGCCGGCGAGGGCGGTGAGCAGCTCGGAGTCGTACGCGAGGAGCCGCTCGGGCCGTACGAGGTGTTCGGCGAGCTCGGCGTCGAGGGCGAGCAGGTCGGTGATGAGGGTCGGGAAGGACCGCGTGAGTGCCGGGTACGGGCCGGGGGCCTCGCGCAGGACGCGGGCGGCGAGCTGGTAGCGCGTGGCGTCGGCGAGGAGCCGTGAGGTGGGTTCGAGGCCGATGCGGAGGCCGTGGTCGGTGAGGAGCTGTCCGGCGAACGCGTGGTACGTGGAGATGCGGGGCTCGCCCGGCACGGAGGAGGGGTCGGCGGGCACCGACGTCGTCGAGGGGTGGTGGCCGGGCGACGGGTGGGCCGGGCCGATGCCGTCGGGGTCGGTGACTCCGGCGCGGACGAGGGCGGTGCGGACGCGCTCGGCGAGTTCTCCCGCGGCCTTGTTGGTGAAGGTGAGACCGAGGACCTGCTCGGGGGCCACCTGACCGGTGCCGACCAGCCAGACCACCCGGGCGGCCATCACCGTGGTCTTGCCGGAGCCGGCTCCGGCCACGACGACCTGCGGGGCGAGCGGCGCGGTGATGCAGGCCGTCTGCTCCGGGGTGAAGGGGATGCCGAGGAGCTCCTTGAGCTGCTCCGGGTCGGTGATGCGTGCGGTCACCTCAAAGAGGCTAACGCGGACCACCGACAGCGCGGTCCGGTACGGCCCCCGCCGGTGGCGCACGTCACGCGGGCTCGCCCCAACCGTCCCCGGGGGCGGACCCCGGACCGCGGGCGGCGCGCGTCACACGGGCGCGCCCCGCCCGTCCCCGGGGGGGCGGACCCCGGACCGCGGGCGGCGCGCATCACACGGGCGCGCCCCGCCCGTCCCCGGGGGGGCGGACCCCGGACCGCGGGCGGCGCGCGTCACGCGGGCGTACCGCGCTCCAGCTTGGAGAGGTCGACCGTCTCGTCGGCGGGCGGGACGACCACGTCGACGGGCTTGTCGTAGTCGGAGAGCGTCATCGAGCCGGGTTCGTCGCCGCCCGTCCTGACCATCTTCAGGATGTACGGCTTGCCCTCCTGGGCCACGGACACGGTGGTGGTCTCTCCGCCCGTCTTCTTCTTGACCAGGGTCGCGACCGGGGTGCCGTCGACCTCGGCGTCGGGGCCCCTGGTCAGTCCGCTGCGTTCCTCCTTGTCCTTGTCGAGGTCGGAGAGGAGTTCCTTGAGGTCGCAGACGCCGCCGATGTCGTCGCTGCCGGGCTGCCCCGGGGCGATCTTCAGCCAGCGGCCCTTGATCAGCTCGATCGTGACGTCGATCTGTGCCTCGGACATCCCCTGGGAGGCCATGGAGACGCGCCAGAAGGTCTCGTCGCCCTTCATGTACGTGATCCGGTCGGCCTGGCGGAGCTCGGCGGTGCCGCCCTTGATCTTCATCACGCCGGTGCACTCTTCGCGGTCGTTGAGTGCGAGGTCGATGTCGAGCGGCTGCCCGTCCGAGACCACCCGGCCGGTCATGCGGAGCGAGGTCGCCGACTGGGTCGCGGTGACGGCCCTGTCGCCGATCTCGTCGGCCGTGAGGCCGTCGAACGGGTCGGGGGACGGCGCCGAGACCGCGGCCACGGCGGCCGGAGGGCCGGCCGTCGCCCAGGCCGCCACCGGCGCGGGACCCGCGACGACGGCGACGACGCAGACGACGGACGCGGCGCGGAGCTTTCGGTGGGACGCCATTGCGAGCCTCCTCGCGGTTTCCCCGACCCCTGTCCCACCAGGGTCGCCCCGCGCGCGCGTGGCCGCTACTCCGCGCCCCCGCCGGTCCTGCCCGGTCCTGCCGGGGTCAGTCGACGACCTGGCGGCCCTCCGGCCGGGCGCTGCACGAGGACTGGAAGGAGCAGGTCGCGCAGTGCTGTCCCGTGGTGGGTGTGAAGCGCTCGTCGAGGACCCGGCCCGCGGCGTTGGCGAGCAGCTCACCGACCCACTCCCCCGCGAGCGGCTCCTGCGCCTGAACCTTCGGGAGGGCGTCCCCGCCCTCCTTCTGCGGGGCGCTCTGCCGCAGCTGTACGAGTTCGGCGCCGCCCGGCTCCGGGCGGCGGCCGTCGAAGACCTCGTCGAGGGCGCCCTCACGGACCGCGAGCTGGTAGACGGCGAGCTGTGGGTGGCGGGCGACCTCGTCGCGGGTGGGAGCCGACTTGCCCGTCTTGAAGTCGACGACGTAAGCCCGGCCCTGTTCGTCGGTCTCGACGCGGTCCATGGAACCGCGGATGCGGACCTCGTACGCGCCCGCCTCCAGGGTCACGTCGAAGTCGTGCTCCGAGGCTGCGGGGGTGCGGCCGCCGCGGTCCATGACGTGCCAGCTCAGGAAGCGTTCCAGTGCCACGCGCGCGTGCTGCTTCTCCTGGGCCGACTTCCAGGGGGCGTCGAAGGCGAGGGCGTCCCAGACGGAGTCCAGACGGGCCATGAGGACGTCGAGGTCGGCGGGGGTACGGCCGGAGGCGACCTCGTCGGCGAGGACGTGGACGACGTTGCCGAAGCCCTGGGCGGCGGTGGCGGGGGCCGCGGCCTTGACCTCGCGGCCCAGGAACCACTGGAGGGAGCAGGTGGTGACCAGGTTCTCCAGGGAGCTCGGCGAGAGGGCCAGGGGGCGGTCGCGCTCGCGCAGCGGCACCGTGCTGAGCGTCGGCTCGAACAGTCCCCACCAGCGGTCCGGGTGCGCGGCCGGGACGAGCGGCTGCCCGTCCTCGTCGGTGAGCGCGGCGAGCCGGGCGAGCCGGTGGGCGGCGGCGGCGCGGAGCGCCGGCGAGGCGTCCGGGTCGACGGTGGTGGCGCGCAGCTCGGCGACCAGGGCGGAGACGGCGAGGGGGCGGCGGGGGCGGCCGGGGACGTCCTTCGGCTCGGCGCCGAGCTCGGTGAGGAAACGGGAGGGCTGGTCGCCGTCCTCGGCCGCGGCCTTCACTGCGGTGACGACGAGCCGGTCACGCGCGCGCGTGGCGGCCACGTAGAAGAGGCGGCGTTCCTCGGCGAGGAGGGCGCCGGGGGTGAGGGGCTCGGCGAGGCCGTCGCGGCCGATGCGGTCGGCTTCGAGGAGGGAGCCGCGGCGGCGCAGGTCGGGCCAGAGGCCCTCCTGGACTCCGGCGACGACGACGAGGCTCCATTCGAGGCCCTTGGAGCGGTGGGCGGTCATCAGGCGGACGGCGTCGGGGCGGGTGTGGCGGCGGGTGAGGGTGTCGGCGGCGATGTCCTGGGCGTCGAGCTCTTCGAGGAAGTTGAGGACGCCGCGGCCGCCGACGCGTTCCTCGGCACGGGCGGCGGTCTCGAAGAGGGCGCAGACGGCGTCGAGGTCGCGGTCGGCGTTGCGGCCGGAGGGGCCGCCGCGGAGGGCGGCGCGCTCCAGACGGCCGGGCCAGGGGGTGCCGTTCCAGAGCACCCAGAGGGCCTCCTCGGCGGTGCCGCCCGCGGCGAGCAGCGTCCGGGTCTCCTGGAGGAGCCGCCCGAGCCGCTGGGCGCCTCTGGCGTACGCCGGATCGTGCGCGACCAGGCGCTCGGGCCGCGCGAGTGCGCGGGCGAGGAGCACGTCGGAGGGGGGCGGGACCTTGTTGCCTCCGGCGCGCTCCTCGTCGCGGAGGGCGCGGCCGAGGCGGCGGAGGTCGGCGGGGTCGACGCCGGCGAGGGGGGAGGCGAGGAGTTCCAGGGCGGTCTCGACGGGGAGCCAGTCGGCTCCTTCATTTCCGGGCACGCCCGTGCCCACGGCTGTCGCCGAACCCGCGGGGGACTCGGCGCCGAGGGCGCCGGCCGGTGCGGGCTCGGCGTCCGGGGCCGGTGCGGGCTCGGCGTCCGGGGCCGGTGCGGGCTCGGCGTCCGGGGCCGGTGCGGGCTCGGCGTCCGGGGCCGGTGCGGCGCCGTTGGGGGTTGTGCCCACCCGTTCCGCCCTTGCGGAACGTATGCCCACAACGGGGTCGGAGCCCGATACCGCCCTCAGCGCCAGCAGCAACGGCGCCACCGCCGGTTCGTGACGGAGGGGGGTGTCCGCCGCGTCCGTTTCCACCGGGACGCCCGCCGAGGTGAGGGCGCGGCGGAGGGAGGGGAGGGAGGCGCCGGCACGGGTGAGGACGGCCATGTCCTGCCAGGGGACGCCGTCCTCCAGGTGGGCGCGACGCAGCAGGTCGGCGATGTTCTCGGCCTCCGCCGACGCCGTGGGGTACGTGTACGCCTCCACCCCGCCCCCGTCCCGCGCCGCCGCGAGTTCGCGGTGGGCGCGGACCTTGTCGGCGGGGAGCCGGGGCGTCGGCATCCGCTGGGCCAGCACCCGGGTCGCCCGGAGGAGCCCCGCGCCCGAGCGGCGCGCGGTGCGCAGGACGCGGACGTCCGCGCCGCCGAAGGAGGAGGGGAAGTCGAGGATGCCGTTCACGTCGGCGCCCCGGAAGGCGTAGATGGACTGGTCGGGGTCGCCGAAGGCGACGACCGTGCGCCTCCCGCCCGTCGCCCGACCACCGCCCCTCACGGACGCCCTTCGGGCGGCTCCTGTCGAATCGCCGGCGAGCGCGTGCAGGAGCCGGACCTGCGCCGGGTCGGTGTCCTGGTACTCGTCGACGTACACCGCGTCGTACGCGGGCAGGCTCACGTCCTCGGCGAGCAGGACGGCCCGGTGGACGAGCTCCGTGTAGTCGAGGACGCCCTGGAGGTCGAGGACGTCGAGGTACTCCGCGAGGAAGCCGGCGGCGGCCTTCCAGTCCGGGCGGCCGACGCGGTCGGCGAAGCGGCCGAGGGCGTCGGGTCCGAGGCCCAGTTCACGGGAGCGCGCGAGGACGGCGCGTACCTCGTCGGCGAAGCCGCGGGTGGTGAGGCAGGCGCGGAGTTCGTCGGGCCAGCGGATGCTTCCGAGGCCGGTCTTCTCCAGGTCGACGTGGCCGGCGAGCAGTTCGCGTACGGCGAGGTCCTGCTCGGGTCCGGAGAGCAGCCGCAGCGGTTCGGCGAAGAGCTCGGCGTCCTGGTGGGCGCGGATCAGGGCGTAGCAGTACGAGTGGAAGGTGGTGGCCTGCGGCGGGCGGCGGCCGCCGAGCCGGGCGGCCATGCGGTCGCGGAGTTCGACGGCGGCCTTGCGGCTGAAGGTGAGGACGAGGATGCGCTCGGGGTCGGCGCCCTTCTCCATGCGGGCGGCGACGGATTCGACGAGGGTGGTGGTCTTTCCGGTGCCGGGTCCGGCGAGGACGAGAAGCGGTCCGTCGGTGTGGTCAACCACTTCGCGCTGGGCTGCGTCCAGCTGAGGGGGATCCATCGGGGCCGGCGTGGTACGCACCAGTCGGTACGCGCCCGGGGTCCGCTGCCGTCCCGGACCGGGGTACGGCTGTCCCTGGTGCGGCGGCGTACGCCGGGTTGTCGAGGAGGTACTCACGTGGGTCGCCGGTCCTGGTGGGAGTGGTGGTGCGGGTGAGACGGCCGTCCGCCACGGCCGGCCACCGAGCTCGTCGGCCCGCCGCCTCGGGAGACGCGAACGTCGACGTTACGCGAAACGGACCGTCGCCGAGCCGTACTCCGTGCCCCGTTCCGTACCGTGCGTCCCGCCCCGGGCGCCGTTCACGCCCCGTCCGGCCCGTGCTCCCCCGGCCGGCGGGCTCAGGTGTGAGTTCCGTCCCAGCGTGCCCGCCGCATGTCGATCCTCGGTACGTGTCCCTCGGCCGCCCGGCCCGCCTCGCGCAGCGGGGTGCCCTCCTCGCGGTAGTGGCCGAGGGCCCTCAGCTCGTGCCCGGGCAGCAGCGTGCCGTCCGCGCGGACCACTCGCCACCAGGGCGCGGTCCCGCCGTACAGGGCCATCACCCGGCCGACCTGGCGGGGCCCGCCCTCGCCCAGCCATTCTGCGACGTCTCCGTAGGTCATCACCCGGCCGGGCGGGATCCCGTCGGCCACGTCGAGCACCCGTTCCGCGTACTCGGGCAGTTCTGCGGTCTCCCCCACAGGTTCCTCCATGCTCATCCGCACCATCGTGCCTCACCCCACCGACATGGCCCTGATGCCTCCGCGGGGCGGCTCTTCATGCCACCATCGTGCGGGCGGTGACTGGTGATACGAGATCAAGAGCGGCACGTACAAGAAGAAGAACAAGAGCACGAGCACCGACGAGAACGAGAAGAACAACAAGACGCGCATGCAGAGACGGACATGGTGATGGGCCAGGACACGCAGCCTCCCGAGGGAGGCCAGGCCGACGTGCCCGAGCGGGTCTCCGGCGACGAACCGCTGCTCGCCGCGCGTGTCCACCGGCCCTCCGACCTGATGCGGCTGCTCGCCGGTCTCCTCGCCATCGGTCTCGTCATCGCCATCGCGGCGTTCGCCCACGCGACGACCTCGGGTCTGGAGAAGGACATCAACGAGGGCGCCGGCGGCGCCCCCGACGTCTTCGTCAAGATCGCCGGCCTCGTCTCCTCCATCGCCGTCCTGCTGGTCCCGGTGGCCTTCGCCATCGAGCGGCTGATCAAACGCGACGGGCTGCGCATCGCGGACGGTGTCCTCGCCGCGGTCCTCGCGCACGGCGTCACCCTCGCCACCGACCTCTGGGTCGCCCAGGCCGCGCCCGGCACCATCCAGGACGCGCTGACCCAGCCGCAGTCCGGCGGCGGGCTCACCGATCCGGTGCACAACTACCTGGCTCCGGTGATCGCGTACATGACCGCCGTCGGCATGGCCCGCAGGCCGCGCTGGCGGGTGTCGCTCTGGGTGGTGCTGCTGCTCGACGCGTTCACGATGCTGGTGGCCGGCTACACCACGGCGCTCTCGATCATCCTGACCGTCCTGATCGGCTGGACGGTGGCGTACGGCACGCTGTACGCGGTCGGCTCCCCCAACGTCCGGCCCACCGGGCAGACCCTCCTCGCCGGCCTGCGCCGGGTCGGCTTCCGGCCGGTGACGGCGCTGCGCGCCGAGGGCGTGCCCGACTCGGCGGACAGCGCGGACCGGGGCCGCCGCTACATCGTGACCCTGGAGGACGGGCCACCGCTCGACGTCACCGTCGTCGACCGGGAACAGCAGGCGCACGGCTTCTTCTACCGCGCGTGGCGCCGGCTCACCCTGCGGACGATCACCACCCGCCGTTCGATCGTCTCGCTGCGACAGGCCCTGGAACAGGAGGCGCTCCTCGCGTACGCGGCGATCGCCGCCGGGGCGAACGCGCCGAAGCTGATCGCCACGTCGGAGCTCGGCCCTGACGCCGTGATGCTCGTGTACGAGCACATCGGCGGTCGCAGTCTGGACTCGCTCGACGACCACGAGATCACCGACGAGCTGGTCACCAGTGCCTTCCGGCAGGTACGGGCGCTCCAGTCCCGCCGGATCGCGCACCGCAGGCTCACCGGCGACGCGATTCTGGTGGATCGTTCCGGCAGGGTGATCCTCACCGATCTGCGGGGCGGCGAGATCGCCGCGGGCGACCTCGTCCTGCGCATGGACATCGCCCAGCTGCTCACCACCCTCGGTCTGCGGGTCGGGGCGGAACGGGCGGTCGCCTCGGCCGTCGAGGTGCTCGGCCCCGACACCGTCGCCGACTGTCTGCCGCTGCTCCAGCCCATCGCGCTGAGCCGCTCCACGCGCGCGACGCTGCGGAGACTGGCCCGCGAGCGGTCGGCCCGGGAGCGGGAGGCCGTGCTCGCCGCGTCGGAGGCCGCCAAGCACGAGCGGGAGCTGGCGAAGGCCCACAGCGCGGAGACCAGCGCGGACCCGACGGCCGTACGCGCCGAGACCAAGGCCGAGAAGAAGGCGGACAAGAAGGCCGACAAGCGTGCCCTCGACACGGCGCTCGACGAGGCCCGTGAGGAGGACCTGCTGGCCCAGATCCGCCGCCAGGTGCTGCTCATCCGGCCGCAGGCCCCGGTGGAGCCGGTCCGTCTGGAGCGGATCAAGCCGCGGACCCTGATCAGCCTGATCGCCGGCGCGGTCGCCGCGTACTTCCTGCTCTCCCAGATCGCCCGTACGCCGCTGTCGACGATCAGCGAGGCGGACTGGCGGTGGGTGGCGGCCGCGGTGCTGTTCTCCGCGCTCAGCTACGTGGCGGCGGCGATGAGCCTGCTGGGCTTCGTCCCGGAGCGGGTCGGGTTCTGGCGGACGGTGGTGGCGCAGGTCGCCGGCTCGTTCGTGAAGATCCTCGCCCCGGCCGCGGTCGGCGGGGTCGCCCTGAACACCCGCTTCCTCCAGCGCGCCGGGGTACGGCCGGGGCTCGCGGTGGCGAGCGTCGGCGCCTCGCAGCTCTTCGGGCTCGGGGCGCACATCCTGCTGCTGCTCTCCTTCGGCTATCTGACGGGGACGGAGAAGTCGCAGTCCTTCACCCCGTCGAGGACGGTCATCGCCGGTCTGCTGACGGTCGCGGTGCTCGTCCTGGTGATGACGGCGATCCCCTTCATGCGGAAGTTCGTCTCGACCCGGCTGCGGTCGCTCTTCGCCGGTGTGGTGCCGCGCATGCTGGACGTCCTCCAGCGGCCGATGAAGCTGCTGACCGGTATCGGCGGGATGCTGCTGCTCACCGCCTCCTTCGTGCTCTGCCTCGACGCCTCGATCCGGGCCTTCGGCCACGGCCACCCGTCGATCAGCTACGCGAGCGTGGCGGTCGTCTTCCTCGCGGGCAACGCCATCGGCTCGGCGGCGCCGACGCCGGGCGGTGTCGTCGCGGTCGAGGGCGCGCTGACGCTCGGTCTCCTGGCGGTGGGCCTGCCGATCGAGGTCGCCACCCCCGCGGTGCTGCTGTACCGCCTGCTGACGCTGTGGGTCCCGGTGCTGCCGGGATGGCTCTGCTTCAACTGGCTGACGCGACGCGAGGCACTGTGACGGCCGGAGGCCGGTAGACAGGGCGCCCGTCCTCCACGCCCCCGGGCCACCCGCATGGACCCCCGTCCCGCGCGGGGGCCGTGACGGCGGCCCACGATGGGTTCATGCCGATCTCCGCCGCACAGCGCGCCGCTCTGCTGACCGCCACCACCGTGCTGCTCGCCGCCGGGTGCTCGGACGGGGGAGACGAGGCGGCGGATCCGTCGACGCCGAGCGGCTCGGCCGGGCTCTCGGCACAGAAGCTGTCCTGGGCCCCCTGCCCCGCGCCGTCCGCCGCCGAGGGCGGCGGGGAGCCGCCCTCGGCGCTCCCCGGCGGCACCGCCTGGGAGTGCTCCTTCCTCCAGACGCCGCTCGACTGGTCGGTGCCGGAGGGCGAGACCATCGAGCTGGCGCTCATCCGGGCCCGCGCCCGGGACAAGGACCGGCGGATCGGTTCGCTCGTCTTCAACTTCGGCGGGCCCGGCGGCTCCGGCGTCACCGGGCTTCCCGGCTTCGCCCCCGACTACGAGACCCTGCGCGGCCGCTACGACCTGGTCTCCTTCGATCCCCGGGGGGTGGGCCGCAGCGAACCGGTCGAATGCGCGACGGACAAGGAACTGGACGCGTACTACGCCCTGGACTTCACACCGGACGACGAGACCGAGGAACGGACGCTCTCGGACGCGCAGAAGAAGTACGCGGCAGGCTGCGAGAAGGACGCCGGCCCGGCCCTGCCGCACGTCGGCACCGAGAACGCCGCCCGGGACATGGACCTGATGCGGCAGGTCCTCGGGGACGACAAGCTGCACTACTTCGGCATCTCGTACGGCACCGAACTCGGCGGCGTCTACGCCCATCTGTTCCCGAAGAACGTCGGCCGGGCCCTCTTCGACGCCGTCGTCGACCCCGAAGCGGGCGTCGAGGAGGGTGCGCTCGGCCAGGCGAAGGGCTTCCAGCTCGCCCTGGACAACTTCGCCCGGGACTGTGTGGACCGCGGCGACGAGTGCGCCCTGCCGGGCACGAGCGTCGCCGAGGTCGAGTCCTTCGTCACGGAGCTGCTCGCCGCGCTCGACAAGAAGCCGATCGCGGGCATCGGCGACCGGAAGCTCACACAGACGCAGGCCACCAACGGCATCGCGCAGGCCCTGTACTCCAAGGAGTACTGGAAATACCTGGAGCAGGGTCTCGACGCGGCGGACGGCGGTGACGGGGCGCTGCTCCTCTCGCTCTCCGACTCGATGAACGGGCGCGGCCAGAACGGCTCCTACAGCAACATCCAGGCCGCCAACGCCGCCATCAACTGCGTGGACTTCAAGGAGCGCTACACCCTCGGCCAGGCGAAGGAACGGCTCGGCGAGTTCCGGGAGGCCTCCCCCGTCTTCGGCGACTTCATGGGATGGGCCCTCTCCAGCTGCTCGCAGTGGCCGGTGGCGGGCACCTGGGACCACCCGGACGTCTCCGCGCCCGGTTCGGCGCCGATCCTGGTCGTCGGCAACACGGGCGACCCGGCCACGCCGTACGCGGGTGCCCGGTCGATGGTGAAGGCGCTCGGCCAGGGCGTCGGCGTGGAGCTGACGTTCGAGGGCGAGGGCCACGGCGCCTACAACAGCGGCAACGCGTGCGTGAAGAAGGCGGTCGACGCGTACCTCCTGGAGGGCAAGGTCCCGCCCTCGGGGACGGTCTGCAAGTAGGCGGGATCCACGCGGCCCGCCCGCCCCGGGACGGCCGCCCGATCGCCCGCCCGGGACGGCCGCCCGATCACCCACCCGTCCAGGGTCGGGCCACCCGCCCCGCCTAGGATGGCCGCCTTGCCGGGATCCTGGGGGAACGCATGTCCATACGTGTACGCATGACCGTGCTGGCCGCGACCGGGGTGCTCGTCGCGGGCTGTACGAGTACGGAGGGCGGAGCCCCGGGCGCCACGTCGGCCCCTCCGTCGGCCGGTGACGTCAAGCCGTCCGTCACCGCCACCGCGACCACCCCCGCGGCGGCTCTCCCCCCGCTCCCCGGCCCCCTCACCGGCCAGCGCCCCGCCTGGAAGCGCTGCCCGGCCCCGGAAGGCGGACAAGGGCCCGGCGCGCGGTGGCGCTGCGCCACGGTGACGGTGCCGGTGGACTACGCGAAGCCGGAGGGCGCCACCCTCCCGGTCGCGCTGATCCGCAAGGAGGCCACCGACGAGCGCGGACGCATCGGTTCGCTCCTCTTCAACTTCGGCGGGCCCGGCGCCTCTGGGGTGGTGATGCTGCCGCAGCTGGAGGAGGAGTACCGGAAGCTCGGCGAGCGCTACGACCTGGTCGGCTTCGACCCGCGCGGGGTGGGCCGCAGCGCGGGCGTGGTCTGCCGCAGCGACGCCGAACAGGCCGCCGCCGAGGCGACCGTCGACGCCACCCCGGACTCGGCCGCCGAGGAGGCGGCGTTCCTCAAGGACGGCGCGGACTTCGGCGCGGGCTGCGCCCGCCGCTCCGGGGCGCTCCTCGCCCACACCACGACCAGCGCCACCGCCCGCGACCTGGACCTGGTCCGGCAGGTCCTCGGGGACGCGAAGCTCCACTACTTCGGCGTCTCGTACGGAACCCAGCTCGGCGGCACGTACGCCCATCTCTTCCCGTCGCACGTGGGCCGGCTCGTCCTCGACGCGGTCGTCGACCCGACCGCCGACACCGTCGGGCACGCCCGCCACCAGACGATCGGCTTCCAGCGGGCCCTGGACAGCTACCTGAAGAGCACCGGCCAGGACCGGAAGGCGGGGACCGAGCGGATCAGCCGCCTGCTGCGGAAGCTGGACCGGCAGCCGCTGGCCGTCGGAGAGCGGCGGCTCACCGAGAGCCTGGCGCTCACGGGCATCGCGGTCACGCTGTACGGGCAGGCCAACTGGCCCCTGCTCACCGACGCCCTCGCCGAGGCCGAGCAGGGTCGCGGCGGCGCCCTGCTCCAGCTCGCCGACTACTACAACGACCGGGACGAGCAGGGTCGTTACTCCACCCAGTCGCACTCCCAGCGGGCCATCTCCTGCGCCGACTCCAGCGCGCGGCCGACCGCCGCGCAGGCGAGGGCGCTGGTGCCCGAGTTCCGCGAGCTCTCCCCCGTGTTCGGCGCGTTCCTCGCCTGGGACACGGCCGGCTGGTGCGCGGACTGGCCGGTCAGGGGCGAGCGGGCGACCCCGGAGGCGAGCGCGCCGGGCGCCGCGCCGGTCCTCGTCGTCGGCACCACGGGCGACCCGGCCACCCCGTACGAGGGCGCGGAGAAGATGGCGAAGGAGCTCGGGGAAGGCGTCGGCGTCCTGGTCACCAACAAGGGCGAGGGCCACGGCGCCTACGGCACCTCGCGGTGTGTGACGCGGACGGTCGACGCGTACCTCCTGGACGGGAAGGTCCCCGCGTACGGCACGACCTGCTGAGGGGCCCACGGGAAAGGCCCCGGACCTCGCGAGGAGGTCCGGGGCCTTCCGCGTGCCGTCTAGTAGACCGGCTTCTCGGGCTCGATCTGGTGGACCCAGCCGATCACGCCGCCGCCGACGTGCACCGCGTCCGCGAAGCCCGCGGACTTGAGCACGGCGAGGACTTCCGCACTGCGGACGCCCGTCTTGCAGTGCAGGACGATCCGCTTGTCCTGGGGGAGGTCCTGGAGGGCCGTGCCCATCAGGAACTCGTTCTTGGGGATCAGCCGCGCGCCCGGGATCGAGACGATCTCGTACTCGTTCGGCTCGCGGACGTCGATGATGTCGATCGTCTCGCCCTCGTCGATCCACTCCTTGAGCTGCTTGGGAGTGATCGTCGAGCCGAGCGCCGCCTCCTGGGCCTCCTCGGACACGACGCCGCAGAAGGCCTCGTAGTCGATGAGCTCGGTGACGGTCGGGTTGTCGCCGCAGACCGCGCAGTTCGGGTCCTTGCGGACCTTGACCTGGCGGTACTGCATCTCCAGGGCGTCGTAGATCATCAGACGGCCGACCAGCGGGTCGCCGACGCCGGCGAGGAGCTTGATGGCCTCGGTGACCTGGATGGAGCCGATGGACGCGCAGAGCACGCCCAGGACACCGCCCTCGGCGCAGGAGGGGACCATGCCCGGCGGCGGGGGCTCCGGGTAGAGGCAGCGGTAGCAGGGGCCGTGCTCGGACCAGAAGACGGACGCCTGGCCGTCGAAGCGGTAGATCGAGCCCCAGACGTACGGCTTGTTCAGGAGCACGGCCGCGTCGTTGACGAGGTACCGCGTGGCGAAGTTGTCCGTGCCGTCGACGATCAGGTCGTACTGACCGAAGATCTCCATCACGTTCTCGGCTTCGAGCCGCTCCTCGTGAAGGATCACGTTCACGTACGGGTTGATGCCGAGCACGCTGTCGCGCGCCGAGGCGGCCTTGGAGCGGCCGATGTCGGCCTGGCTGTGGATGATCTGGCGCTGGAGGTTCGACTCGTCGACCTCGTCGAACTCCACGATGCCGAGCGTGCCCACGCCGGCGGCGGCCAGGTACATCAGCGCCGGGGAGCCGAGGCCACCGGCGCCGACACACAGCACCTTGGCGTTCTTCAGCCGCTTCTGCCCGTCCATCCCGACGTCCGGGATGATCAGGTGGCGGGAGTACCTGCGGACCTCGTCTACGGTGAGCTCGGCAGCCGGCTCGACCAGGGGTGGCAGCGACACGGGGACTCCGGTTGTCGGTATGTCAGTACGGTTGTTCTCCCCGTAACACTGCCACGCTCCTTCTCATTCCGAGACACCCGGTCCGATCCGCGAGACGATTTCGTCCCAGTAGCCGGGCAGCGAGTGGAATGGCGCGGTTTGCCCCAGGTCCCCGGTCCGGTCGGTGAAGAAGATCGTCCCGGCCCCCTGCCAGCGGGCGATCCGCAGGGCCTCGTCGAGATGGGTGCGCGGGACCCCGTGCACGAGATGGACGAACGTGGCCTCCGTGTACTCCGCGGTCCACTCGGCCACCTGCGACCAGCGGTAGTCCACCCAGGCGCCGGAGAACGTCACCAGCTGGTCGGCGGTCTCCGCGTATCCGGGATGGGGATGGGTGCCGTGACCGAGGACGAGATGGGCCTCACCGCCGAGGATCGCCTCCAGGGTCGCGGTGACCCGCCGCACCCCGGCCAGGTCCGCCCGGTCCGCGGGGCAGCGGTCCAGGTAGTAGCCGTCCACGTGGTACCAGTCCAGGAAGCGGTGGGCGTCGGAGACGAGCTCCCCGAAGGGCCGGGAGCCGTACGCCGCGTCCAGGTGCCCGAGGACCCTGACCCCGGCGTTGCGGAGCCTCCCCGCCGCCTCCAGGCAGTGCGGGTCGGGGCGGCTCCCCGGCCCGTCCGCCACGTTGAGCACCGCCCAGTGCAGCGGGGTCCCGGGCCGGGTCAGCTCACCCCACTCGACCGGGGCGAGCAGCGGGTGGGCGTAGCCGGGGACGCCCACCCCGAGGGCCTGGACCGCCCCCGTCGCCGTGCTCGTCGTCAGATGCGACATGCCGCCTCCATCCAGATGTCGGCGAGGGACTCCTCCAGGTTGATCCGGGGCCGCCAGCCGAGCCGGTCGCGGGCGGTGCGGACGTCGGCCTGCTGCCAGGGGCCGCAGCCGTCGGGGTACGGGTAGGGGGCGGAGGCCAGCTGGTCGGCGATGGTCCCCTCGGTGCGGGGGGCGCCGATCATCGGGCGCTGCGGCATGCCGTGCGGGGCGTCCAGCTCGTGCAGGTTGCCGGCGTAGCCCGCGACCCTGGCCAGGACAGCGGCGGCGTCCCGGAGCCGGACCGCACGGCCGGTGCCGATGTTGACGACGCCCTGCGCGGCGGAGAGCGAGGCCGCGTGGACGGCCCGCGCCACGTCCCGTACGTCGACGAAGTCCCGCTGCACCCCCAGACCGCTCAGCTTGAGCTCACCGTCCCCGGCCTGCATGGCGCGGCGCATCGCCTCGGCGAGACGGCCGAGGGGCGAGCCGGCGGGCGTGCCGGGTCCCACGGGCGAGAACACCCGGAGCACCACGGCGTCGAGCCCCGACCCGAGGACGAGTTCGGTCGCCGCCAGCTTCGACACGCCGTACGGGCCGCCGGGGCGGGGCACGGCGTCCTCGGCGGTGGAGGAGCCGGCCTGGCTCGGCCCGTACTCCGAGGCGCAGCCGACCTGGACAAGCCGGGCGCCGCAGCCGCTGCGGCGCAGGGCCTCGCAGACCGTGGCGACGGCGACGGTGTTGTGCCGGGTCAGGTCGCGGGCGCCGCCGCGGGTGGCGCCGGCGCAGTTGACGACGACCCCGGGGTGGACGGCGTCGAGGAAGCGGGTCAGCGCGCCGGGACTTCCGGAGGCGAGGTCGAAGCGCACGTCGGCGTCGTCGCCCCGGCCGAGCGCGGTGAGGTGGACAGCCGGGTCGGCGAGCAGCCGGTCGGCGACGAAACGCCCGATGAAGCCGTTGGCTCCGAGCAGCAGCACCCTCATCGTGCGGCCCCTTCGTGCCGACCGGCCGGTGCTGGGAGTTGCGGGGTCATGGTCTTCGGTCTCCTTGCGGGGTGATGAGAGAGGTGACGGGGCACGCCCGCGGCGTCGGCTCCGCGGGTGCGAAGAGGTTTCCTGGCGTGAGGCTCGGTGAGGTGGGGGTTGCCGCGGTCGCCCGGCCTCCGACGGGGGTGGCGGCGGGTTCTCACGGGGTGGCGTGGGCCGAGGCCCGGGCAAGGGAGGCGGTCGCGTGGGCCAGCAGGCCGAGCGCGGCGGCGCCGCAGACGAGGGTGGGCACGGCCCCGGGGCCCCAGGTGTCGACGACGGCGCGCACCGGTACGGCGAGCGCGTCGAAGCCGGGGACGGGGACGCGGGCGGCGAGGACGCTCGCGAGGGCGAGCGCCTCGGCGGCGCCTGCGGCGGCGAGGGCGGCGGCGGCCGTCTCGGGGAAGCCGTGGACGGTGAGGAGCCGGGCGAACAGCAGGAGCGCGCCGAGGGCCAGGGCCCCGGAGCTGAACGAGGTGAGCCCGAGCAGGACGGTGAGGGCGAGGAGCTGGAGGGTCACGGTGCCGAGGAGCAGGGGCCGGACGCCGGCGGCGAAGTCGGCGAGCCCCCGGCTGTCGGCGATCCTGCGGCGCGCCCGGTTGGCGAAGAGCCGGGCGCACCAGGCGGCGGGCGCGACGGCGAGAGCGAGGCCCAGGAGCGGCCCGGGAGTCAGCTCCCAGGGGCCGTCGGGGCCGCCGCTGAGCACCTGGGTGAGGAGGCCGTCGCCGCAGACCGCGTACGCCAGGAGCCAGAGGGTCCAGAGCCGTGCGGCGGGCACGGTGGCGCCGTCGGGGGCGCGGAAGGGTCCGCGCCGGACGGCGAGCAGCAGGGTCCCGGTGAGCAGGAGCGCCCCGGCGGCGCCGACGGAGAGGCGTGCGGACCCGTGGGTGACGGCGAGCCCGATGCCGGTGAGGGCCGCGGCTGCCCCGGGGGTGAGGACGGCGAGCATCCAGGCGTCCGTACGGTGCTCCGCCGGCGCCGGGGGCGGGGCTGTCTCGCCGGCCCGGGGCACGCGCGCGTAGAGCTCCTCGGCGAGCGAGAAGACGTCCCGGTGGCGGAAGCGCGCGGCGGTCCGGTCGGTGAACCCCTGGGCTTCGAGCCCGGCGGCGATCTCCAGGGGGTCGACGGCGCGCGCGCAGAGATCCTGGTGCCGGTGCATGAGGACCTTGACGGGGTCGGCGTTCCCGCGCGGGACGCGGGGGGCGGGGCTTCCGGACGGGCTGTTCGGGGCGCTGCCCGCACCGGCCGGGGCCTCGTGGTCCTCCCCCGCCGGGGTCGGCGGGGCTGGTGAGGCCGTCGGGGCTTGCGGGGCCGTCTCCGTGGCCACCGAAGGGTCGGGCGCGGGGGCTATCCCGGACGGTGGGGCGTCGGCGGCGGTGCCCTCCGGGGCGTGCGGTTCGAGGGTTCCGCCGCCGGGCGGGGTCAGTGCGGGGGCGCCGAGGAGGGCCTCGGAGCGGGCGTCCCAGGCTCCGGGGCTCGTCGGGGCGGCGGGGCCGCGCATGGGGGTGCCTCCTTCAGGCATCGGGGGCTCCTGTCCCGGCGGCCACGGCCTTGTGCGCCCAGCTGCCGGGGACGTGTGCCTCGGCGGGATGGGCGAAGGGGACGCCGTCCCCGGGGCGGTGGCGCACCGGCGCGTGGGAGAGGAGTTCCAGGTAGATGCCGCGGAACGCGGCGAGGTTCTGTTCGACGGTGAAGAGTTCGAGTGCGCGGGCGCGGGCGGCGGCGCCCAGGCGGTACCGGCGCTCGGGCTCGCGGAGGAGCGCGAGGCAGGCGTCGGCGAGCGCCCGGGGGTTGCGCGGGGGGACGACGAGGCCGGTGCCACCGATGATCTCGACGACGGCGCCGACGTCGGTCGAGACGGTCGCGCGCGCACAGAACATCGCCTCGACGAGACCGGCGGGGAAGCCCTCGACCACGCTGGAAAGGACGACGACCGCGCCGGAGGCGTAGACGTCCTCCAAGGTGGGGGCCTCGGGGCCGCCGAGCTCCTCGAAGGCGACCGGGTTCTCGCCGACGGCGTGTGCCCCGGCGGCCTCGTCGGGGAAGAGCTGGGCGGCGAGCCCCTTGCAGTGCGCGAGGTACGCGGCGGCTCCGGGGTCCCGTACGGGCACGGCGACGATCCTCAGCCGGACGTCGGGCTGCCGGGCGCGGACCTCGGCGAAGGCGTGCAGGAGGGCGATGAGGTCCTTGGCGGGTTCCACCCGGCCGACCCAGACCAGGGTGGCGGGGTCGCCGCTCTCCTCGTCCTCGCCGACCTCGGCGAAGCGGTCGGCCGCCATGCCGGGGTGGACGGTACGGATCCGGGCCCGGTCGGCGCCGCACCGCTCCTGCCAGCGGCGGGCGTGGGCGTTGCCGGGGGTGAGGAGCGCGGCCTGCCCGTAGACCTCGGCGGCGATCCCGCCGTGGAGGGCGGCGAGCAGGGTGCGCAGCGGGGTGGAGCGGTCGGTGCCGGCGGCCGAGAGGTAGTGGGAGCGGAGCTGTACGCCGTATTCGGTGACGAGGAGGGGGGTTCCGAAGAAGCGTTTGGCCAGGAGGCCGGGGACGGCGGTGGTGCCTCCGGCGGCGGCGTGGCAGAGGTCCGCGGCGCCGAGTGCGTCGTCCGTGTACCAGTCGAGGGAGAGCGGGCGCAGGGCGAGGGCCAGGTGCTCGGCGAAAGCGAGGTGGTCGGGGAGTCCCGCGGCGGCCGCGCCCCGTCGTGCGCCGGGCGCACGGCAGGCGGATTCGAGGGCGCGGACGGCGTCGTCGGAGCGGAGCGCGCCGGGCAGCCCGCCGCGCTCGCGGGCGAGTTCGGCGAGCGCGTAGAGCCCGGTGGCGAAGGCGCTCTCCCCACGGGGCCGCCCCCCGGTGACGCCCGCGTCACAGGCCGCGCCCTTGCCGTCGCCCTCCTCCGCGCGGGGCTCGCCCGCCCTCGTGTCGTCCTCCGCGCAGAGGCCGAGCGCCAGCTGGTGGAAGGCCTCGGTGAAGCGGCGGCGGTCGCGGCGGCCGTAGGCGCGGCGGGCGGCGCGGTGATCGCCGAACGCGGTCCGCTCCAGGAGGTTCCGGGCCCCCGTGGCCGTGTCGGGGCCGCCGGGGTCGGCGGCGTGTGCGACGCGGGCGTTCGGGGGGAGCGCCGAGGGGGTACTGGTCCCGCCGAGGGCGTACAGGTCGAACTGGTGCTGGTCGAGTCCTCGTACAAGACGTTCGCACCAGATTCCGGACTCACCGCCGGCGTACGGGTAGCCACCCTCCGTGAGCAGTCCGATCCGCACGAGTGCACCCCCGATCTCCGTTGACGGCGGTCACCGTTGGTCCGGCGACTCGCAGCGGGACGAACGTAAGCGGAGACGGCGGTGGGTGGGGGGGGGGGGGGGCGGGGCCCCGGGCACCCCGCGGCGTGCTTGTGAATGAATGGTACCCCCCCACGCCGCGAGGCGCAGCCCGGGGCGGGGCGGGGGGGCGGAG
>NZ_JBHVZO010000014.1:85719-207123 GCF_042879855.1 Streptomyces sp. NPDC058326
TCCGCCCCCCCCCCCCCCCCCCCCCCCCCCCCCCCCCCCCCCCCCCCCCCCCCCCCGGCCCCCCCCCCCCCCCCCCCCCCCCCCCCCCCCCGGGGGGGGGGGGCCCCCCCCCCCCCGCCCCCCCCCCCCACCACTGGAAGGGGTGAATGCACGTAACTTTCCCACCCCGGTCGCGTTCAGTCGCGCTACGCGGCGGAGCGGTCACGGACAGTCAGGCAGCGGCCACGATCCCGTCCTGCCGGACGTCAACTGCCCGGATACACCCAGGGGTTGGGACGGCACTTGATCCCGCCCACATCCAGGGACTTCGTCTGCTGCTGCATCACGGGGGCGAGCGCCCCGGGGGTACTGCAGCTCACATGACCGTGCCCGAGGCGGTGCCCCACCTCGTGGTTGATGAGCATCTGGCGATAGGCGTACATCGCCTTGGGACCGAAGGTCTCGGCCCCCTGCGCCCAGCGGAACGCGTTGATCATCACGCGGTCGGTGGAGGCCGAGTCGCAGGACACGTTGTCGATCGTGGTGTCGAGCCCGGACTTCGCGCACCACTCGCCGGTGGTGCCGGGACTGGCGAGCGTGATGACGAAATCGGGCTCCCCGCCGGAGATCCGCTCGAAGGTCATCGCACCCCGGCCGGCCCAGCTGCGGCGGTCGTTGAGCGTCTTGAAGACGGTCGCGGTGAAGAGCTCCTGATCGAGACCGAGCCCCTCCTCGATGTCGATCCGGTAGCGGACCAGCCGCCCCTTGCCCGGCGCCTTCTGGAGGCCCGGCACCGCCTGGAACTTCCCCGACCCCTTCAGCTTCGGGTCGATCCGGAACTGGCGGGTGATCAGCTGCTCGTACGTCGGTTCCGGGGTGGTGACGGGCGCCGGGCTCGACGGGGTGGCCCGCTCGTCGGAGCGGGAGGCGGAGCTGTCGTCGACGGCCCGCTCGGCGGGCTGCTCGGCGGCGCGTGCGACCGTCGGCGCCTTCTCGCCGTCGGCCACCTGACCGGCGACGACGACGGCGAGGACAGTGGCGACGGCGGCGGCCGTGACTCCGGTGAGGGTCCGGCCGAGGCCGCCCCGGCCGGCCTGCGCGCCGTCCTCGGGAAGGCCCTCGTGACGGGGCCCGGGGATGAACGGCCCCTGCGGGGCGTCCTGTTCGGGCTCGGCGGGGCGGGGGGCGCCGTGCCGGGGGGCGTACCGCTGGGGTCGCGGCGCGGAGCCCTCGTCGTGCTGAGGATGCCCGCCCCGCACGGGGGTCCCGTAGACGGGCACACCGTGCGCGGGGGTGCCGGGGGTCCCATGGGCGGGGGTGTCATGGATGCCACCGTCATACGCGGGAGCGCCGTGGGCCGGAGCGCCGTGCCCGGAGGTTCCATGGACCGGAGTCCCGTGCGACGGGGTCCCGTACCCAGGGGTCCCGTGCGCGGGCGTCCCGTACACCGGAGTCCCGTGCGCGGGCGTCCCGTACCCAGGGGTCCCGTACACGGGAGTCCCGGCCGTCTCCTGGCCGCCGCCCGGGGGCCTGCGGCGGCGTCCGGTACCCGGCGCGCGCACGGCCGCCGGTCCCACCGTTCCCGCCACTGCCTGCGTCACCGCCGGCCGGGCGGCCGCCGGCTGTTGCCCGGTGTCGGCCACCGAGGGCGCGGAGCCCTTGCGACTATGTCGTCCCACGCCCCGGATCAGCTCCCGCCGTGATCGGCGATCAGGTCCCGGGCGGCCTGCGCGACCGTCTCGGGGTACTCCATCATCGCCACGTGCCCCGCCTCCGGAAGGGTCAGCAGCCGTGAGCCCCGGAAGGCCGCGGCCGCCTTGCGGGCCGTGCGGTACGAGACGAGCTGGTCGCGTCCGCCGTAGATCAGCAGCGTCGGCGCGAGGACCCGCTCGGCCTGCCGCCACAGCCCGTGCTGGCCGCCGAGCGTATACGCGTCGACGATGCCGCGCGAGGAGCGGGCCATGGCGTCCCAGAAGTACGGGAGCTCCAGGCGCCGCTCCATCTCCTCGACGGCGTCCCTGAGGCCCTCGTCGGTGACCCGGCCGGGGTCTCCGTAACAGAGCGAGAGGACGCCGCGGACCCGCTGCTCGGCCGTCCAGTCCTTGGTGAGCCTCGCGAAGAAGGAGGCGACGCCCGGCACCGCGAGGAGCGCCGTGGGCCAGGCCGTGCGCTGGGCCCGCAGATCCGGCAGGGCCGGTGAGATCAGAGTGAGGGTACGGACCAGGTCGGGCCGGACGGCGGCGACGCGGGTGGCGACGGCGCCGCCGAGCGAGTTGCCGAAGAGGTGGACCGGGCCGCGCCCCGCGGAGTCGAGCAGCCGGATGACGGCGCGGGCGTGTCCGGTGACCGAGTAGTTGCCGTCGTCCGGCGGCGGCGAGTCGCCGAAGCCGGGGAGGTCGACGGCCTCGCCGTCGACGATGTCCGCGAGCAGCGGCATCAGGGTGGACCAGTTCAGCGAGGAGCCGCCGAGGCCGTGGACGTACAGCGCGGGCGGCAGTCCGGTCGTGGAGCCGGGCCGAGAGCGCACGGTGAGCGTGAGCCCGGGCAGCGACACGGAGCGGAGCTCCTCGCCGTCGGCGACCCGTACGGTGCGCGTGGTGCGCGGCTCGGGCGGTGCGGCGGCGGTCCGGGTTTCCGGCAGCTCGGTCGACGACATGGCCGCAATATTACGAGACGATCACGCGGGGAGGCGTGTGGGTGCCGTCACAAGTGCGTGTGCGGCGGGGCGCATGTACTCCTAGGCTCGGGACAGAGGCACATCGAGAGGACAGCGACCCGCATGCCGGAAGGAACCGCATGACTGTCGATCCGACCGAGCCGGACACGTTCACCGAGGAAGAGGCCGTGGTGCTGGACGAGGAGACCCCGGAGGCGGACGCCGCCGAGCAGCACACCGAACTGCAGCAGCGCGAGGACGAACGGCTCACCCATGTCGAGCGCGACTCGGCCAACGAGGCCGACGCGTCCGAGCAGGCCCGTGTGGTCGCGCTGGACGAGGACGACTACCGCTGAGACCAGCACGGGACCGCTGAGACGGGCACGGCGACCGCTGAGCAGGTGACTCCCGCCGGTTTGTTCGGTTTAATCTTGAATCGACTGTCGACCCGGGCGTCCGGTCCGTGAAATTCTGCGTTCGCACGGCGCACAGCCGGGTTACCCAAAAGTACGATGGCGGCGCGCGCGACAGCGTGCATGGATCGATTGTGGGAGGCCGCGTGAGCGCCATCGAGCAGACAGAGGCAGCACGCCCTCGGGGCACGCGCCTGCCGCGACGTGCCCGGCGGAACCAGCTCCTCGGCGCGGCCCAGGAGGTCTTCGTCGCCCAGGGGTACCACTCGGCCGCGATGGACGACATCGCCGAGCGGGCGGGCGTCAGCAAGCCGGTGCTCTACCAGCACTTCCCCGGGAAGCTGGAGCTCTACCTGGCCCTGCTCGACCAGCACTGCGAGTCCCTCCTCCTCGCGGTGCGCACGGCCCTCGCCTCCACCACCGACAACAAGTTGCGGGTGGCGGCCACGATGGACGCCTACTTCGCGTACGTCGAGGACGAGGGCGGCGCCTTCCGGCTGGTCTTCGAGTCCGACCTGACGAACGAGCCGGCCGTACGCGAGCGCGTGGACCGGGTCAGCCTGCAGTGCGCCGAGGCGATCTCCGACGTCATCGCCGAGGACACCGGCCTGTCCAAGGACGAGTCGATGCTGCTCGCCGTGGGCCTCGGCGGCGTCTCCCAGGTCGTCGCGCGCTACTGGCTGTCGAGCGAGTCCGCCATCCCCCGGGACAAGGCGGTCGGACTGCTCACCTCGCTCGCCTGGCGCGGCATCGCCGGCTTCCCGCTCCACCCGGTGGACGGCCAGCTGAGCGCCGAGGGCCACTGACCATTCCCGTCGGGTGTTCGCTCCTGGCGTGCCGCCACTGAACCGTGCGGGTCCCCTCACCGGGCTAATGTGTGCAGCGTACGGCGCGGACAATCGCGCAACGCTGACCGTTCGGAGGGACATAGCCGTGGAGGTCAAGATCGGCGTGCAGCACGCACCCCGGGAGATCGTTCTGGAGAGCGGGCAGTCCGCCGAGGAGGTGGAGCGCGCCGTGGCCGACGCGCTGGCCGGCAAGGCGCAGCTGCTCAGCCTCTCGGACGAGAAGGGCCGCAAGGTCCTCGTCCCGGCTGAGAAGATCGCGTACGTGGAGCTCGGCGAGCCCGCCGTGCGCCGCGTGGGTTTCGGCGCGCTCTGAGCCCAGGATCTGCGGAAAGGCCCGGTGGACCGTCTCGGTCCACCGGGCCTTTCGTCTGTCCGTGGGACCCCCGGCCCCCCGTCCGCGAGGGCCGCTCCGTGCCGGGAAAGCCACGCACCGCCTGTCCGGAAGTGCCGTGCCTCCACAGTCCGGAAGGGCCACGCCGGGGTGCCCGGGAGGATTGCGTTCCGAACGCCGGGGGTAGGAGGGTTCTCGACCGCACCACCCGCCCCGCACCCCTCGCGAGGTGATCAACCGTGTTCCTGGAAGCCCTCGGTTCCGCTCTGCTCGGCTTCGCCCTGGCCTGGGCCGCCGCGCACCGGCTGCCCGACCGCCTCCCCGTCCGGATGATCGTCCTCACCACCGGCGCGCTCGGCGGCGTCTTCGGCGCGCTCGTCACCCACGGGGCACTCGGTCCCGGACACTTCTTCGCCACCCTGATCGGTGCGGTGGCCGTGGCGGCGGTGCTGCTCTCGCTGCTGATCCGCCCGGCGTCGCGCCGCCGGCTGCGCCGATCAGCCGCGGTGTGAGCGACACCGCCCGGCCGGTCCCCCAGGACGTCGTTACGCGGCCAGGCCGAGCGCGGCCATCCGCTTGGTGTGCGCCTCGGTGATCCGGGAGAACATCCGGCCCACCTCCGCGAGGTCGAAGCCGTCCGCGACGCCGCCGACCAGCATGGTCGAGAGCGCGTCTCGCTCGGCGACCACGCGCTGGGCCTGCGAAAGCGCCTCGCCCATCAGACGGCGGGCCCAGAGCGCGAGCCGTCCGCCGACCCGCGGGTCCGCGTCGATCGCCGCGCGGACCTTCTCGACGGCGAAGTTGCCGTGGCCGGTGTCGTCGAGCACGGAGACCACGAGCCCCCGCGTGTCGGAGTCGAGGCGGGCCGCGACCTCCCGGTAGAAGTCACTGGCGATCGAGTCGCCGACGTACGCCTTGACCAGACCCTCCAGCCAGTCCGACGGCGCGGTCTGGCGGTGGAAGTCGTCGAGCGCCTTGGCGAAGGGCTCCATGGCGGCGGTCGGCTCGGCGTCCACGGCGGTGAGCCGGTCCCGCAGCCGCTCGAAGTGGTGGAACTCGGCCGAGGCCATCTTCGCCAGCTCCGCCTTGTCCGCGAGGGTCGGCGCCAGCTTGGCGTCCTCGGCGAGCCGCTCGAAGGCCGCGAGCTCCCCGTAGGCGAGTGCGCCGAGGAGGTCGATCACGGCGGCGCGGTACTGCGGCTCGGCGGATGCCGTCGCCCAGTCCTTGGCGGCGATCCCGGTGGGTGTGGCGTTGTCAGGCGTCTCCATGGAGCGCACAATAGCCCGCTCGCGCACGGGAGGAAGGCGCTGGTCAGTCAGTGTGACCGTGCCCTCATCGCCATTTCTCCCAACACACATGCGCGATTCCGGGGTACAGTGATAAAGCGCCTGCTGAGTATGCGGACATGCTTTCGCACGTTCGGACGTATCCGGTGGGCCGACGCATGAATGAGGATGCCCGGTCGGTGGCCCGATCGGCTCCGGCCCGACAGCCCTTCCGGCGGACCCCGCGGAAGGGTCACCCTCAGCGGTTCGACGCTCGAGCGACGGCAGTGGTCCCGTGTCACCCGGCAGTGATCTTCCCGATCCCGCCGGAAGTGTCCCGACGCGGTACGACCCCCTTCGTTCGCCTCGTGCCGCGTCTCACAGAAGAGGCAGCACCCTGACTACGACTTTCCGAGACCTCGGAATCCTTCCCGAGACGGCCGAGGCCCTTGAGGCCGTCGGCATCGTCAACCCCTTCCCCATCCAGGAGATGACCCTTCCGGTCGCCCTCACCGGCACCGACGTCATCGGCCAGGCCAAGACCGGCACGGGCAAGACCCTCGGCTTCGGTCTGCCGATCCTGGAGCGCGTGACCGTCCCCATGGACGTCGAGGCCGGCCGGGCCAAGCCCGAGCAGCTGACCGACGCCCCGCAGGCGCTCGTCGTCGTCCCCACCCGTGAGCTGTGCCAGCAGGTCACCAACGACCTGCTGACCGCCGGCAAGGTGCGGAACGTGCGCGTGCTCGCCATCTACGGCGGCCGGGCGTACGAGCCCCAGGTCGAGGCGCTGAAGAAGGGCGTCGACGTCGTCGTCGGCACCCCCGGCCGCCTGCTCGACCTGGCCGGGCAGCGCAAGCTCGACCTCTCCCACGTCAAGGTCCTCGTCCTCGACGAGGCCGACGAGATGCTCGACCTGGGCTTCCTGCCCGACGTCGAGAAGATCATGAACATGCTTCCGGCGAAGCGTCAGACCATGCTGTTCTCGGCCACCATGCCGGGCGCGGTCATCGGTCTCGCCCGCCGCTACATGTCGCAGCCGACGCACATCCGCGCCACCTCTCCCGACGGCGAGGGCGTGACCGTCGCCAACATCAAGCAGCACGTCTTCCGCGCGCACAACATGGACAAGCCGGAGCTGGTCTCCCGCATCCTGCAGGCCAACGGCCGCGGGCTCGCGATGATCTTCTGCCGCACCAAGCGCACGGCGGCCGACATCGCCGAGCAGCTGGAGCGCCGCGGCTTCGCCTCCGGCGCCGTCCACGGCGACCTCGGCCAGGGCGCCCGCGAGCAGGCGCTGCGCGCCTTCCGCAACGGCAAGGTCGACGTGCTCGTCTGCACCGACGTCGCCGCCCGCGGCATCGACGTCGAGGGCGTCACCCACGTCATCAACTACCAGTCCCCCGAGGACGAGAAGACCTTCCTCCACCGTGTGGGCCGCACCGGCCGCGCGGGAGCGAAGGGCACGGCGGTGACGCTGGTCGACTGGGACGACATCCCGCGCTGGCAGCTCATCAACAAGGCGCTCGGCCTCGACTTCCACGACCCGGTCGAGACGTACTCCAGCTCCCCGCACCTGTTCGAGGAGCTCGACATCCCGGCGGGCACCAAGGGCGTCCTGCCCCGCGCCGAGCGGACCCGTGCGGGTCTGGGCGCGGAGGAGCTCGAGGACCTGGGCGAGCCCGGCGGACGCCGTGCCCGCGGCCCGAAGGCCGACAGGCCCGAGCGGACCGAGGAGCGCCCCGAGCGGACGCGCACCCCGCGTCAGCGCCGCCGTACCCGTGGTGGCGGCGAGCTCGACGACGCCCCGGTGTCGGCGGCCCCGGCCGTCGAGACGGTGACGGACGAGGCAGCGGCCGAGTCCGGTCCGCGCACCCCGCGCCGCCGCCGTCGCACCCGCGTCGGCGCCCCGGGCTCCGCTCCTGTGACGCAGGGCGTCCCGGTCGCCCAGGCCGCTCCGGCCGCTGCCGCTCAGGCGGCTCCCGTCGCGCAGGCGGCCAAGGTGGCTCCGGTCGCTTTCGTCGCCCCGGTCGTCGAGGCCGCTCCGGTCGCGAAGGCCGCTCCCGCGGCCCCGGTCGCGGAGGCTGCTCAGGCCAACGTCGCCGGGATCCCGGCGGCCGAGCCGAAGGCCCCCCGCCGTCGCGGCCGTACCGCCGCCCGTCCGGAGGCCGTGGGGGCCGCGCCCGTCTCCCCGGCCCCCGTGGCCCAGGAGCCGGCTCCGGCCCCGCGTCGCCGCCGGCCCCGTGTGGCCCGTCCGGTCGAGGACACCGGTTCGTTCCAGACGGTCGAGACGGCCGCGGCCGCCCTGCGCGCCGCGTCGGCCGCTCCGGTGGCCGAGACCGCTCAGGTCACGGTCGCCGAGACCCCGGTGGACGAGCCGAAGAAGACGACCCGCCGCCGTACGGCCAAGAAGACGGTCACGGAGCCGGTCGCCGCCGAGCCGGTGGCCGAGCCGGTCGCCGCCGCACCGGTGGTGGCCGAGCCCGTGGCGCCCGTCGCCGAGGTCACGGCCGAGGTGCCCGCACCGCGCCGTCGCCGGGTGGTCCGGAAGGCCGCCGGTTCGCCGGCCGTCTCCACCCCCGCCGAGACGGTGATCGTCGAGACCGCGCCCGCGCCGGTCGTCGAGGAGGAGCCGAAGAAGACGACCCGTCGCCGGGTGGTCCGCAAGGCCGCCGGTTCGCCGGCCGCCGCCACCGAGGCCGTCGGAACGGTGATCATCGAGTCCCCGGTCGCCACGGCTCCGGCGGTCGAGGCCGCTCCGGTCGTCGAGGCCGCTCCCGTGGTCGAGGCCGCCCCGGCCGCCGTCGCCGACGCCCCGGCGGAGGAGCCGAAGAAGGCCCCCCGTCGCCGTACGGCCAAGAAGGCCGTGGCGGAGCCGGTCGCCGAGACCGCCGCGCCCGCGCCGGCCGCCGAGGAGGCCCCGAAGGCTCCCCGTCGCCGTGCGGCCAAGAAGGCGGTCGTGGCCGAGGCTCCGGACGCCTCCGAGCCGAAGACGCCGACACGTCGGCGTACGACGAAGAAGGCCGCCGCCGAACCGGTCGCCGAGGCCCCGGTGGAGGAGCCCAAGAAGGCCCCGCGCCGTCGCACCACCAAGAAGGCGGCGGCTCAGCCCGAGAGCTGATCCGTCCGTCCTTGCCGCTGCGGCCCGGTCCCTCTCCAGGGGCCGGGCCGCAGCGGCGTCCACCGGCCGCCGCGGTGCGGGCCCCTCCGGTTACAGTCCGGATATGAGCAAGCCCCGTTCCCTCCTGCTGCCGCCCCGGACCCGCGCCCGCGCGCTGGAGACCGCGCGGGGCGATTTCGCCGTGCTCGACACGGAGCCGCTGGGCCGGCGGCGCGGGACGGTGCTGCTGCTGCCGGGGTACACGGGCAGCAAGGAGGACTTCCTGGCCCTGCTCGGGCCGCTGAGCGAGGCCGGATACCGGGCCGTGGCGGTGGACGGGCGCGGCCAGTACGAGTCCCGGGGCCCCCGGGGGCGGGCCGCCTACCGGCGGCGGGCGCTCGCGCTCGACGCGGTGGCGCAGGCGGCGGCCCTCGGGGACGGTCCCGTCCAGCTGCTCGGTCACTCGTTCGGCGGTCTGGTCGCCCGTGAGGCGGCGACGATCGCCCCCGCCGCCTTCCGTTCGCTCACCCTGCTCTCCTCGGGCCCCGGCCGGGTCACCAGGCCGCAGCGGATCCGGATCCGGGTGCTGCGCGTCGGGCTCGCGCTGCTGACGAAGGAGCGGGTGTGGCAGCTGATGTGCTGGCTGGACAGCCGGGGCGAGGAGCCGGACACGACCGACGTACCGGAGCTCGCCGTCTTCCTGCGGCGGCGCTGGATGCGGACACGGATCGCCCAACTGGCGGGCGCGGGGCGGCTGTTGCTCTGCCGTCAGGACGGTACGGAGGAACTGGCCGCGCTGCGGATGCCCCTGCACATCGTGTACGGGACGGACGAGATGGTCTGGCCCGTCGCGGACCTCGCCGCGGCGGCGGCCCGCACCGGCGCGCACCACACGGTGGTGAAGGGCGCGGGCCACTCCCCCAACGTGTCGCACCCGCGGGAGCTGACCGACCTGCTCACCGGTTTCTGGGAAGGGGCGGACGCTCCCGCGGGGTTCAGAACTGTGCCTTGAGGTGCTGCCAGAAGCCGTCCCGCAGGGCGCGCCGGAGTGCGGCGTGGCCGCGCAGGGAGCGGCTGAGCAGGCGTTCCGCCTCGACGAGCAGGTCCTGGTCGACGGGTCCCGGGAGGTAGGGCGCGCTGGGCAGGAGTTCGGCGAGCCGGTCCCGGCCGCGCTCGCCGAGCCACGTCGCCGCGATCTGGGCGCCGACGAACCGCACCTCCTCGCGGGAGGGCGGCGGCTCGCCCTCGTTCTCGTACGTGGTGACGGGGCGGCGGGTGACGTACGGGCGGCAGAAGTCCAGCTCGAAGGTGCGCTGGCTGTCGACCTCCCAGAGGAGCGCCTCGGCCTGGTTGCGTCCTTCGGCGGCCTCGATGCCCCAGAGGTGGACGCGTGCGCCGTAGCCCTGGGCGGCCTCGACGGCCGAGACGAGGTCCTCGTCGCCGCCGACGAGGGCGGCGTCGCTGATGGCCCGGTGGCGGGCGAGGGACTCCAGGTCCGTGCGGATGAGGGAGTCGACGCCCTTCTGCTGGTTGTTGGCGTTGAGGTTGCCGAGGCGGACCTTGACGTCGGGGAGTTCGGCGATGGCCTGCTGCTCGGGGGTGTGGATACGGCGTCTGGCCCCGTCGTACCAGTAGACGCGGAGCAGTCTGCTGTCGGCGAAGATCGTGCGGGCCTTGTCGATGAAGGCCTCGATGAGGCCCTCCGCGTCGAGGTCGAAGGAGCGCCGGTCCTCGGTGCCCGCCACAAGCAACCCGGCCGCAGCATGGACGTAACCCGCGTCGACGAAGATGGCGTGGGTAGAGGGAGTCTTGGCGACCTCGACCAGCATCCGCTGGAGGAGCTCGTTGGTGCGCTCCAGGCGTGCGTCGACTGCGCGCAGGCGGGCGTCGGTCTCGGTCACCTGAGTGGTGTCTGCGTCGTTCATACGGGGCTCATTGTCCGCCGCCCCGGGCCGGGCCGCCACACTGTCCTACCCATTAGTAGTTAGCCATCCGAAAATTTTCCTTAGCGTAAGGAATGTTTGCAGGATGCATGTCGTTGGACCCGTATGTAACACAGTTCTCCATCTGGAGGATCAACTCAGACGAAGGGAGAAGCCCATGCGCTTCGAAATCCTGCGACTCGACGACATCGACGGCACGCCCGTCGACCGGACCGTCGTGGACGCCGCCTCCGTCAATCGGATCGTGCAGCAGGCCGCTTCGATCGGCCAGCGCATCTGGATCCGCCCCGCCGAGAGCTCGGCCTCGTAACAGGTCGGGTCCACCCCACGCACCGCGCCCCCGCACGGACTCCGCCAGAGCGGAATCCGTACGGGGGCGCAGTGGTGTCCGGGCCCGGGGGCTCAGGCGTTCTGGATCACCTGGGTGACACCGTTGATGATCTGCTGCACCGCGATGGCGGAGAGCATCATGCCGGCGAGGCGGGTCACCAGGACCACGCCGCCGTCCTTGATGACCCGGATGATCACCAGTGAGTACCGCATGGTCAGCCAGAGCACGACGTGCATGGCGACGATGGCGGCCCAGACGGAGACCTGCGCGGCCGCGCCGTCGGCGTTCTGCACGGCGAGGATGACCGAGACGATGGCGCCGGGGCCGGCGAGCAGCGGCATGCCCAGCGGGACGAGAGCGACGTTCACGTCCTTGGTCTGCTTCGGCTCGTCCGTCTTGCCCGTGAGCAGGTCGAGCGCGATGAGCAGCAGCAGGAGACCGCCCGCGATCATCAGCGCGGGGACGGAGACGTGCAGATAGTCGAGGATCTGCTGCCCGAGGATGCCGAAGACGGTGATGACGCCGAAGGCCACGGCGACGGCCTGCCAGGCCATCCGGCGCTGCACCTTGGACGCGCGGCCCGAGGTGAGCGCGAGGAAGATCGGGGTGATCCCGGGGGGATCCATGATCACGAAGAGGGTCAGGAACAGCGAGCCGAAGACGGCGACGTCGAACACGGTGGGGTGCCTTGCGGGAGAGGTGGAACGGTGGGGTGTCACCCATGCCGCCGGAATGCGGGATTCCGCCGGTGGGGCAGGGTGAGGCGCCGCCGCCGCACGGCGGAGAGCCGTACGCGGCCGCGTGGGGTGCGCGGAGTGGGCGTGCGCGCGTCGTCACGCGCGGGGGGCCTGCCTCCGGAGCGGTGGGACGGCGGGAACGGGGCGGAGAGCCCGGCCCGGGACTAGACGGAGCTTCCCCCCGCGCCGGGGACCGGGAAGGCCCCCGCCGCACGGCGGGTGATCTCGCCGTAGATCTCGGGGTCGGTCGTGTACTCACCGAGGCGGCAGGTCTTACGGCTGCCGTGGTAGTCGCTGGAGCCCGTGGTCAGCAGACCGAGCTCCTTCGCGAGCCCGCGCAGCCGCGCGCGCGTCGCCTCGTCGTGGTCCATGTGGTCGACCTCGATGCCGTCGAGTCCGGCCTCGGCGAGCCGGGCTATCGAGGCCTCGGGCAGCACCTGGCCGCGCTTGACGGCGAGCGGGTGCGCGAAGACGGTGACCCCGCCGGCCGCCTTGACCAGACGGATCGCCTCGACCGGGTCCAGCTCGTGCTTCCCGACGTACGCCCGGCCGCCGTCGGCGAGCCACTCGGGCGTGAACGCCCCGGACACATCCGGTACGACACCCAGCTCGACGAGCGCCTCGGCGACGTGCGGGCGCCCCACGGAGCCGTCGCCCGCGATCCGGGCGACCTGCTCCCAGGTGACGGGCACGCCCAGCTCCTGGAGCTTGCCGACCATGGCCCGCGCGCGCGGCACCCGGTCGTCCCTGACGAGCTCACGCTCGGCGAGGAGCGCGGGCTCCAGCGGGTCGAAGAGGTAGGCGAGCATGTGCAGGCCGATGCCGTCGACCCGGCAGGACAGCTCGGCGCCGGTGACGAGGGTCAGCCCCTCGGGGAGCGCGTCGATCGCCTCGGCGTGACCGCGGGTGGTGTCGTGGTCCGTGAGCGCGACGACGTCGAGGCCCGCGGCGGCCGCGTTCCGTACGAGGTCGGCCGGGGAGTCCGTACCGTCGGAGGCCGTGGAGTGGGTGTGCAGATCGATGCGCACGACGCGGTACTCCGGGGGCTCGGGACGGACGAGGGACGCTCCAGCATAACGGGCGAATCGAACACGCTTGTACGGATCCTCCGAGCGCACCGGGCCACCCCTGAGCGCGTGCGGGGCGCCGTGGGGCAGGGGGAGCGGGACCCCCTAGCCGAGCAGCCTCGGGGTCAGTGCGCCGCACGGGAGCAGTTCGACCTCGGCGCCCGCGTCCCGCAGGTCCGTCAGGACCAGCTCGTCGTACATCAGGAGGCCGGACTGCTCGGGCCAGACGATCGCCCAGAGCCAGAGGCCGCGCGCCTCCCCCGCGAACACCGCGCGGTCGTGGGGCGTGCCGTTGACGTGCCAGAGCGGGGTGGGCCGCCCGGCGGCGAGTACCTTCGTCTGCGGGGGTTTGTCGATGGCCATGCCGGGGCCGGGGTCGGGGCCGTCGATGCCCGCGTACCGCGCGCCGAGGCCGACTCCGAGTTCCTCCGCGATCAGCAGCAGCTCGCCGAGGCCGCCCAGCGGACCCGGTCCCGAGCAGGCGACGGCGGTCGCGCGTCCCCCGCTGCGGTCGTCACCGGCATACGCGACCCCGGTGAAGAGCCAGCCGACGGGCAGGGGCCATGGCATCCACACCGGCACCTGGGACCGGTGCACCACGACGCCGAGCGCCTCGACGCTGGGCGGGATCACGGGCTGGAGCGGGTGCACCGAGCCGTGCACGTCGCACTGCCAGGAGTCGGCGAACAGCCCGGGCGCCCTGACCCGGCCACCACACTTCGGACAACTGGGTTCGCCCCTCATAGGGCTCAACGGTCCTACCCGCGAGGCCCGGCGTCAAGGACGGCCACCGACGATCACCCGTCCGGCCCGCGCCGTTCACCCTCGGCCGGCCGGCGCGGACCCGTGCCGGCCGGCCGGGGTTCACGGACCTCGGTCAGTCCAGGTTCACGGACCTGCGCAGCGGATCGCGCAGGTCCGTGCCCCGCGCCAGCCAGCGTTCCTCCAGGGCCTGCGCCCCGTGCACCCGCTTCCACGCGGCCTCGTTCGAGGTCATGGGCAGCAGCGGCAGGAAGCGCACCGGGTCCATCGGCTCGTCCAGGTCCAGGTCCTCGACGAGGCCGCCGGGCTCGGCGACGAGGACCGAGCTGAAGGCGGCGCCGGGCCAGAGCGGCTCGCCGACGTCGAGCGAGGCGCCGGGGGCCACGATCACGCCCTCGACCTGGGGGGTGGAGGCGAGGACGGCGAGCGGGCGCAGCACCTTGTCGGTGTCGGCGAGTCCGCCGCGCACCGTCAGGACGAGCTCCGCGCGCGGGCCCTTCACGGGGTCGGCGAGGGCGGCGGTCGGGTCGGCCATCGGCTGGGCCGACATGCCGAGGGTCGCGTACCGCACGAGATCGCCGTCAATGAAGCGGAGCACCTCGATCCGGTCCGTGCCGAGAAACGTCACCGCGGCGCGCGCGTCCGGTTCTCCGAGGGCCGTACGCAACCGGGCCTCGACCAGAGCAAGAACTTCTCCCATGGGTCGAGCATAAAGCGCGTATGGAACGGGCAAAGGAAGGGATTGACCCTCTGTCGGCTGATAGTCTTGGCCGCTGGTCGGGAGTCCCGAACTCCTGACTACTCGTCACACGTCATCCCTCACGAGGGACCGGCCGGAGGAGGTGGGGCTGCGATGGACCGAAGTCGGTCGGGCAGTACCAGCCGCTCTTCCGCCCCGCACCCGAGCCCGGTGCGTACGACTCTCCGGTGATTCCGGTCCGTACCTCTCCACACGGACCCTCTCCCCGGCATCTCGCACGACGGAAGAGCATCTCGCCTTTGCCTGTCTGTAGCGAACGCCGTCACCGCGATCCCCCGGTGCCGCCCGCTTTGTGGACGACCTGACTCCCCGTCCCCATTCCGGGCTGTGCCACGCTCGCCGACGGCCTCTCCGTGAAGGAGCATGCCCATGTCGATGATCCGTGACCTGCGCGCAGCCGTCCGTCCGAGCCTGCGGCACCCCCTCCGCAAGACCCCCACCACGTACACCTCGTACGACCCCACCCGCGACCACTCGACCTCCAGCGCCGTGGTCGACTGCGCCGTCTACCGCGACGGGCGCCGCCTCGACGACAGCGAATGCCTCACCCCGCGGGGCGCGATGCGCCAGGTGCGGGAGAGCGGCGGCGGCTTCACCTGGATCGGTCTGCACGAGCCGACCGAGGCCGAATTCGCCGGTATCGCCGCCGAGTTCGGGCTGCACCCGCTCGCCGTCGAGGACGCCGTCCACGCCCACCAGCGGCCCAAGCTGGAGCGGTACGACGACACCCTCTTCACCGTCTTCAAGACCATCCACTACGTGGAACACGCCGAACTCACCGCGACCAGCGAGGTCGTGGAGACCGGCGAGGTCATGTGCTTCACGGGACCCGACTTCGTCATCACCGTCCGGCACGGCGGCCAGGGCTCCCTGCGGAACCTCCGGCACCGCCTCCAGGGCGAGCCCGAGCTGCTCGCCAAGGGTCCCTCGGCCGTGCTGCACGCCATCGCCGACCATGTCGTCGACGGCTACATCGCGGTCGCCGACGCCGTCGAACTCGACATCGACCAGCTGGAGATCGACGTCTTCTCGCCGGCCGCGAAGGGCACCACGCGCGGTACGGACACCGGCCGGATCTACCAGCTCAAGCGCGAGGTGCTGGAGTTCAAGCGGGCCGTCACTCCGCTGCTCCGCCCGATGCAGCTGCTCAGCGAGCGGCCGATGCGGCTGGTCGACCCCGACATCCAGAAGTACTTCCGTGACGTCGCCGACCACCTCGCCCGCGTCCAGGAGCAGGTCGTCGGCTTCGACGAGCTGCTCAACTCGATCCTCCAGGCCAATCTGGCGCAGGCGACCGTCGCGCAGAACGAGGACATGCGCAAGATCACCTCGTGGGCGGCGATCGTCGCCGTCCCCACGGCGGTCTGCGGCGTCTACGGCATGAACTTCGACCACATGCCCGAGCTGCACTGGAAGTACGGCTACCCGATGGTGCTGACCGGCATCGTGGCCATCTGCTTCACCATCCATCGCACCCTCAAGCGCAACGGCTGGCTGTGAGGGGGTGCCGTTAGGCTTCGGGCCATGACCGAAGAGCTCTTCCTCGTCGAGGAGGCCACCAAGAAGTCCGGCCTCGTCTGGGTGCGCGGCACCGGCCCCGTCCGCGCGCTCTGGCACGTCTGGCACGACGGCGCCGCGCTCGTCGTCGGCGACGGCCCCGGCGAACAGCCGCTGCCCGGTCTGCTCGACGGCGGTACGGCCGAGGTGACGGTCCGCAGCAAGGACAAGGGTGGCCGGCTCGTCGCCTGGACGGCCGCCGTCCGCGAACTCTCCGCCGGCACCGAGGAGTGGGACGCGGCGGTCGCCGAGCTCAAGGGCAAGCGGCTCAACGCGCCCGACGGCGAGGCCATGACGGGGCGCTGGGCGCGCGAGTGCCGGGTGCTGCGGCTCGACCCGCGCGCGGCGACCACGGAGCTGCCGGACGGCTCCCTGGCGGCCGTACCGCCGCCCTCGGGCGCCACGACCCGCGACCCGGTCCCGGCCGGTCTCCCGAGACTGCTGCTCAAGCGCCGCCGACGGTAGTACGCCCGGGGGCGAGCGCCGTCGGCGGCAGTACGTCCGGGAGCGAGCGCAGACGGTGGCAGAGCGGCCCCCTAGGTCCGGGGCAGCTGCTTGCCGTAGTCGAGGGTCTCCTCCTTCGACGGCGCGGCGAGCGGGAAGTCCTTGTTCCACTCGGAGAGCACCACGACCCCCGCTCCCCCGCCCCGCGCGAACTGCAGCGGGTACGGCGAGCCCTCGAGGGCCACGTCGAGGGTGCCGCCCTCGCCGCCCTCGCCGCCCTTGACCTTGACCGTACGGACCCCGCCGATCCGGTCCCGGTCGCCCTTGACCTTGTCGCCGTGCAGGCCGATCAGCCCGTCGAGGAGCAGACCCATGTCGGTGAAGCCGCGCAGCTGCTTGTACGAGGGGTCGCCCTGCGGCACCTTCACGTACATGTCGTCCAGCTTGTCGGCGGCCTCCGCGTCCGCCTCCGACGGCCCGTCGCCGTCCTCGGCGTCGTGCGCCCAGAAGCCCGCGTCGGCCTTCAGATAGAGCGCCTCGCCGACCCGCAGCAGCTCGAAGGTGCTGTTCTTCGTCGTCACCGAACCGGTGGCGCCGTTCTGCTTGAGGCGCATGTTCAGCTTGAAGGTGTCGCCCTTGCTGACCAGGGTTCCGGAGAGCCGTACGGCCTTCGCCGTGTCCGCCGCCGACCGCGCCTTGCCCTCGATCTCGGGCGCGGAGAGCTTCCCGACCCCGTTGGTCCCCTCGTCCGGGTCGGCCGCGCAGGCCGTGAGTCCCACCGTCAGTGCGGCGCAGAGCGCCAGGGGCGTGGCAGCCCCGCGGATACGCGATGACGGGGTACGGACGGTCATCTGCGCGCCTCTCGTGTCGTGGGGGGGGTGAGCGACGGGCCGTGGGCCCGTACCGACTGCCGGGCCGGGGAGACTACCGCGCTTCCGGCCCGGCGGAACCGCCGGGTCCGGTGTCGGAGCCCAGGTGGGGGAACAGCAGACCGCAGCGTACCCGGGCCGGATGAAGGACCCGGCGGGCAGCCGTACGGAGGCGCTGCCGGGGCGGGGCCGAACCGCACGGGCTAGCCTGAACCCGGCAAAGCTCCGCAGGGATCCGCGCCGAACTGCAGTGACTCGAATCGTGCGGCACCGAGGAGGCGCGTGGCATGGCGGCAGGCGCCCCCCGGATCTTCGTCTCCCACCTCGCGGGGGTCCCCGTCTTCGACCCCGTCGGCGACCAGGTCGGCCGGGTCAGCGATCTGGTGGCCATGCTCCGGGTCGGGCGCAGGCCGCCGCGGCTGCTCGGCATGGTCGTGGAGGTCCTCAGCCGCCGCCGGGTGTTCGTCCCCATGACCCGGATCACCGGCGTCCAGTCCGGCCAGGTCATCACCACCGGCGTGGTCAACATGCGCCGCTTCGAGCAGCGCCCGACCGAGCGGCTCGTCCTCGGCGAACTCCTCGACCGGCGGGTCCGCCTGGTGGGGCCCGGCGGGGAGGAGGGCGAGGAGGTCACCGTCCTCGACGTCGCCATCCAGCAGCTGCCCGCCCGCCGTGACTGGGAGATCGACAAGGTCTTCGTCCGCAAGGGGAAGGGCGGAGTCCTGAGCCGCAAGGGCGAGACGCTGACCGTCGAATGGTCCGCCGTCACCGGCTTCTCCCTCGAAGAGCACGGGCAGGGCGCCGAGAGCCTCCTCGCCACCTTCGAGAAGCTGCGCCCCGCCGACCTCGCCAACGCGCTGCACCACCTCTCCCCCAAGCGGCGCGCCGAGGTGGCCGCGGCGCTCGACGACGACCGGCTCGCCGACGTCCTCGAAGAGCTGCCGGAGGACGACCAGATCGAGATCCTCGGCAAGCTGAAGGAGGAACGCGCGGCCGACGTCCTGGAGGCGATGGACCCCGACGACGCCGCCGACCTGCTGTCCGAGCTGCCCGAGGAGGACAAGGAGCGGCTCCTCACCCTGATGCAGCCGGACGACGCGGCCGACGTGCGCCGGCTCCTCGCGTACGAGGAGCGCACGGCGGGCGGTCTGATGACGACCGAGCCGATCGTGCTGCGGCCGGACGCCACGGTCGCGGACGCGCTCGCGCGGGTCCGGCAGCAGGACCTGTCCCCGGCCCTCGCCGCTCAGGTGTACGTGTGCCGGCCGCCGGACGAGACGCCGACGGGCAAGTACCTGGGGATGGTGCACTTCCAGCGGCTGCTCCGCGACCCGCCGTTCACGCTGGTCAGTTCGCTCGTGGACAGCGATCTGCCGCCGCTGGGACCGGACACCCCGCTGCCCGCGGTCACCAGCTATCTCGCCGCGTACAACATGGTCGCGGCGCCGGTCGTGGACGAGAGCGGTTCGCTGCTCGGCGCGGTCACCGTCGACGACGTGCTCGACCATCTGTTGCCGGAGGACTGGCGCGAGACCGAGTTCCACGAGGAGGGTGCCGGACATGGCGGCTGAGCGCACACAGGACCGGGACCGCGAACGGGAGCGCGAGCGGACCCTGCCCCGCATCCGGCTCGACCTGCCGCGCGAACGGCGGGCCAGGCTCCTCCCGGAGTACGACCCCGAGGCCTTCGGCCGGATGTCGGAGCGGATCGCCCGGTTCCTGGGGACGGGGCGGTTCCTCGTCTGGATGACCCTGACGATCATCGTCTGGGTCGCGTGGAACATCTTCGCGCCGGGGCCGCTGAAGTTCGACGAGTACCCGTTCATCTTCCTGACGCTCGCACTGTCCCTCCAGGCCTCGTACGCGGCGCCGCTGATCCTGCTCGCCCAGAACCGGCAGGACGACCGGGACCGGGTCAATCTCGAACAGGACCGGAAGCAGAACGAGCGGTCGATCGCCGACACCGAGTACCTGACGCGGGAGATCGCGGCGCTCCGGATGGGCCTCGGCGAGGTCGCCACGCGCGACTGGATCCGCTCGGAGCTCCAGGACCTCATCAAGGAGCTGGAGGAGCACCGCGATCTATTCCCGTCCGGCGACACGCGGGGAAGTGACGTACCCGACCGTTGACAGGCCTTTCATGGCCCGGTGGTCGGCGCCGTACCATCGTCGGTATGGCTATGGAAGACGCGGTGCTCGAAGCACTGGCGACGGTGAACGACCCCGAGATCAACAAACCGATCACTGAGCTCGGCATGGTCAAGTCGGTGGAGATCGAACCGGACGGCAAGGTCGCCGTCACGGTCTACCTGACCGTCTCCGGGTGCCCGATGCGGGACACCATCACGCAGCGCGTGACCGACGCCGTCTCCGGGGTCGAGGGAGTCACCGGCGTCGACGTCACGCTGGACGTGATGAGCGACGAGCAGCGCAAGGAGCTGGCGGCGGCGCTGCGCGGCACGAGCGCCGAGCGCGAGGTGCCGTTCGCGAAGCCCGGCTCGCTGACCAGGGTGTACGCGGTGGCCTCCGGCAAGGGCGGTGTCGGCAAGTCGTCCGTGACCGTGAACCTGGCCGCGGCGATGGCCGCCGACGGCCTGAAGGTCGGTGTCGTCGACGCCGACATCTACGGGCACAGCGTGCCGCGCATGCTGGGCGCGGACGGGCGTCCGACGCAGGTCGAGAACATGATCATGCCGCCGTCGGCGCACGGCGTGAAGGTCATCTCCATCGGCATGTTCACCCCGGGCAACGCGCCCGTCGTGTGGCGCGGTCCGATGCTGCACCGGGCGCTCCAGCAGTTCCTCGCGGACGTGTACTGGGGTGACCTGGACGTCCTCCTGCTCGACCTGCCCCCGGGCACCGGCGACATCGCGATCTCCGTCGCCCAGCTCGTCCCCAACGCGGAGATCCTGGTCGTCACCACCCCGCAGCAGGCGGCGGCCGAGGTCGCCGAGCGGGCCGGCTCGATCGCCGTCCAGACGCACCAGAAGATCGTCGGCGTCGTGGAGAACATGGCGGGCCTGCCGTGCCCGCACTGCGACGAGATGGTGGACGTGTTCGGCACGGGCGGCGGCCAGCGGGTCGCGGACGGGCTGACGCGGACCACGGGCGCGACGGTCCCGGTCCTCGGCTCGATCCCGATCGACGTACGGCTCCGCGAGGGCGGCGACGAGGGCAAGCCGGTCGTCCTCTCCGACCCGGACTCCCCCGCGGGCGCGGCGCTCCGCGCCATCGCCGGCAAGCTGGGCGGCCGTCAGCGCGGCCTCTCGGGCATGAGCCTCGGCATCACCCCGCGCAACAAGTTCTGAGGCAGGGGAAAGGGCGCCCCCTCGGGGGGCGCCCTTCGCCATGTCTACGCGTACGCGTCGAGGTCCTTGATCTGCGAGAACCCGAGCCCGTACGCGCTCATTCCCCGCCCGTACGCCCCGATGTGGACGCCCTCCGCGGACCCCGCGAGGACCCATCCGAACTCCGACTCCCGGTAGTGGAACGGCACCGGAACACCGTCCACCGGCAGCGACAGCGTCGACCACGCCGGACCGTCGAGGTCGTCGGCGAGCTCGAACGCCGTCTCGGTCTGCTGGTCCAGCCAGTTGTCCCGCGTCGCGTGGTCGAGCGAGGCGGGCCAGGTGTGGACGAGCAGCCCCGAAGCGGCCAGCCAGGCGGCCGAGGAGACGGTGGTGGCGTCGAGGACGCCGGTCCCGTCCCCCGTGCGCCGTACCGGGCTCGCCGCGACCGTCACGACGACCGCGAACCGCTCCTTCTCCGTGGCGCTCGCGTCCGACTTTATGGACGGCGTGTCACCGTGTCCGGTCGACCCGTGCTGCACGCTGCCGTCCGCCGCCGTGCCGACCTGCATCAGCCAGCGGGGCCCGGTGAACGCCTCGTCCAGGCCGTACCAGGCGAACGGTGCGCGCAGGTAGCCCTCGGCGGTCCGCCGGGCCGCGGGTACGCCCTCCACCCGACTCGTGGTCTCCATCTCGGCCGCCTCCTCGTTCCGTCAACAGAGGTGAGGATAGCCACCGGGACGCACCGGAGCGGTGACAGCCCGTCGTCAGGTCGCGTCGGAGTCGTACGGCGGACGCTCGCCGCTGTCCGGCTTGTCCTGCTTCTTGAGCAGGTCGGGAGTGGAGCCGTTGACCGCGGCAGGTGCGGCGGCGGGAGCGCTTTCCCGGCCGTGGACCGCGTCGGCGACCTCGTTCATCTCCTTCTTGAGGTCGAACGTGCCGCGCAGCTCCTTCAGCTCCCTGAGGTCCTCGTTCTGGTCCATCTGCTTGCGCAAAAACGTCTTGGGGTTGAGGTCCTCGAACTCGAAGTCCTTGAAGTCCGGCCCCAGCTCGCTCCGGATGTCCTCCTTCGCGCTGTCGGAGAAGTCACGGACCTTCTTCACGAAGCGCGAGACGTCCTGGATGACCTTCGGGAGCTTGTCCGGCCCGAAGACGAGCACGGCGAGGACCACGAGCGCCACCAGCTCGAGTGCGCCTATGTCGCTGAACACGTAGTAGCTCCTTCATGCCGGTCAAGGGCCCGGTCCACGGTACCCGCCGAAACCGCCGGACGGGTACCTCCCGGTGTCGGCCACATGGCGCTCAGGCGCCCTGCGAGGAACCGAGCGTCAGCGTCTTTGTCAGCTCTTTGCCACCGCGGGTCAGAGTGAGCTCGAGGCGGTCGCCGGGACGGTGGGCGCGGATCTTCACGATCAGCTCCTCGCCGTTGTGCACCCGCTGGCCGTCGACCTTGGTGATGACGTCGCCGGGCCGGAGCCCCGCCTTGGCCGCGGGGCCGCCGGGCGTGACGGATGCGGAGCCGTCCTTGCCCTTCTCGCCGACGCGGGCGCCGTCGCCGTTGAACTGCATGTCGAGGCTCACCCCGATGACCGGGTGGGTGGCCTTGCCGGTGTTGATGAGCTCCTCGGCGACGCGCTTGCCCTGGTTGATCGGTATGGCGAAGCCGAGGCCGATGGAGCCGGGCTGGGCGGCGCTGCCGCCGTCGCCCTCGCCGGAGCCGCCGCCGGCGGCGCGGATCGCGCTGTTGATGCCGATGACCCGGGCCTTGGAGTCGAGGAGCGGGCCGCCGGAGTTGCCGGGGTTGATGGGCGCGTCGGTCTGGAGCGCGTCGACGTAGCTGATGTCGCTGCCGTCGCCCTTCTCTCCGCCGGCGGTGATCGGGCGCTCCTTGGCGCTGATGATCCCGGAGGTGACCGTGTTGGAGAGGTCGAAGGGGGCGCCGATGGCGACGACGGGGTCGCCGACGCGGACGTCGTCGGAGTTGCCGAGCGGCAGCGGCCTGAGGCCGGAGACACCGGTGACCTGGACGACGGCCAGGTCGTAGCCGGTGTCCTTGCCGACGATCTTGGCGCGGGCGGTCTCGCCGCTGGAGAAGGTCACCGAGATGTCCTCGGAGGACTCGGCCGCGTCGACGACGTGGTTGTTGGTGAGGATGTGTCCCTTGGTGTCGAGGACGAAGCCGGTGCCGGTGCCGGACGAACCGCCGCCCCTGACATGCAGGGTGACGACGCCGGGCAGGGCGCTGGCCGCGATCCCGGCCACGCTGTCGGGGGCACGACCGGTGTCCCCGGCGTCCGCCTGCGGCAGTTCGACGGTGGTGAGCCCGCCGTTCCGCTCGACGTACGCGCCGATCCCGCCGCCGATGACGCCGGTGACGAGCGCGAAGACGAGCGCCCCCACGACGGCGAGCCCCTTGCGGGACTTCTTCGCGGGCGCGGGCGGCAGTGCGGGCCCGCCGGCCCCCCAGGGGTCGTACTGCACCCAGGGCGCACCGGCCTGCGGGTGCGGCTGGGGGTGGGCCTGCGGCGGCACGGGGGGCATGTGCGCCTGCTGCGGCGGTACGGGCGCCGACGGGCGCTGCACGGGCGGCGCGGGCGCCCAGGGGCCCGGCTCCCCGTAGGGCGGCGTCCGGTACTCGTCGGGCGCGTGCAGGGGCCGGGGCTCGGCTGCCACCGGGGCGTCGGGCACGGGAACGTCCTGGGAAGAGTGGTCGGCCGGGGCGGGGGGCTCGCTCTTGGTCAGGAGAACGACGGGGGCGGCCCCGGACGTGTCGGTGCTGACGGACTCGGACGGCACCACCGTCTCCGCCGCGTCCGTCACCTCGGACGGGTTCGTCACGTCCGTACCGTCCGCCGCCGTGGGGGCGTCCTGCGCTGCGGCGGCGCCCCCGGCCGGTGGCTGCGGCGCGGGCAGGGGAAAGTCACCGTCGTCGGCCGTCTCCCCGGTCGGCGGCGGCGAGGGTATCCGCGCCGCCTCCGGTGTACTCGAAGGCCGGCTCCACCAGTTCGGCTTCCCGTTGTTCATGCTCTCCCCGCAACCCGCAGACCCGTCCGCGCCCCTGGGTCGGGCGCCCGTGTCCCTGGATTCAACCAGGTCGCGGGTCAGCGGGGGGAGCCGAGCGGTGTGGTCGTCGGGCTCGGCGCCGGGCTCGGCCCGGGAGCGAAGGCCAGTTGGAGGGCCGGGCCCGTCGGCCGTATGAGCGGCGACAGGGCGAGGAGCGACTGCGGGGCGGGCTTCTGGAGCCGCACCGCCGGCAGCGGCGCCGCGGCGGAGCGCATCGCGTCCGGCGGGACCGCGCCCGCCGGGACCGTGCCCGTGTTCCCCGCGGCCAGCGGCGCGTGCGGCACCACCGGCCCGTGCGGCACCGCCGCCGGGGCCACCGATGACAGCGGGCCGGCCGGGACCGTCTGCCCCGCGTCGACCGACTGGGCGCCGCGCTCGCCGGAGCGCGTGCCCCGGGTCACGGCGGTGCCGCCGCCGGGGCCCGTGGCGGTGGCGCGCAACGGGGTGACGGCGCTGCCCGTGCCCTGACCGCCCCGCCCGCTCGCGTTCACCGAGGCTTCGAGGGGAAGGGTGCCGCCGAGGGCGATCGCCGCGAAGGAGACGGCGCTGGCCGCCGCGAAGGCGAAGCGCCGCCCGCGCCCGGAGGATCCGGAGGCACGGTCGCCGACGGCGTGGATGCGGAAGCCGGTGTGCGGGGGGTGCGGGGTGACGACCGCCGCCGTGGCGAAGCCGTCGGACTTCACTCCGCCGGCGCCGAGGAACTGCTCCAGGGGCCCGCTGGGCCCTCCGGGGCCTCCCGGCTCGCCGGGACCTCCGGGGAGGCCCTGGAGGCGGGCGAGGAAGCCCTCCGAGGGCGGCGGGGGCGCGGCGGACGCGAAGACGCTCTTGAGGGTGCGCTGCGCGTCGGCCTCGGCCTTGCAGCGGGCGCAGGTCGCGAGGTGGGCGAGGACCCGCTCGCGGGCGTCATGGCCGAGCTCGCCGTCGACGAGCGCGGCCAACCGGTCCCCGAGGTGGTGTTCCGCGGGGGTCGGTGACGAGGGACGTGTGCCGCTCACGCTGTCCCTGCCTCCCATCCGACGGAGGCCAGGGCACGCTCCGCCCGTGCCTCGGGCGAGCGGTGCTTGAGCGCCTTGCGGAGGTGGGAGCGCCCGCGGTGGATCCGGCTGCGGACGGTGCCGAGCTTCACGCCGAGGGTCGCGGCGATCTCCTCGTACGACAGTCCTTCGATGTCGCAGAGGACGACCGCGGCACGGAACTCGGGCGCGAGGGTGTCGAGGGCCTGCTGCACGTCGGCGTCGAAGTGCGTGTCGTTGAAGACCTGCTGCGGCGAGGGCTCGCGGCTGGGCAGTCGCTCGGCGGCGTCGTCGGCGAGCGCGTCGAAGCGGATGCGCTGCTTGCGGCGGACCATGTCGAGGAAGAGGTTGGTGGTGATGCGGTGGAGCCAGCCCTCGAAGGTGCCCGGCGTGTACGTCGACAGCGAGCGGAAGACGCGGACGAAGACCTCCTGCGTCAGGTCCTCGGCGTCGTGCTGATTGCCCGTGAGGCGGTAGGCGAGGCGGTAGACCCGGCCACTGTGCGTGCTGACGATCTCCTCCCAGGTGGGCGGAGTCCACGCCTGCGATTCCGCATCCGATGCGAAGGTCGCGGTGGTGGGAGCGGAGTCGGTGGAGCGGAATCGGTCAGCGGTGTCGGTCACGGATTTCGGCTCACCCGCCGACCTGAGAAGACGCCGAAGCACTCCTCCCCGATCCACAGGCGCAGCCGCACCTCCCCTGTCGGCTCTGGTGGTGTCCAGTGGAGCCCCTACCATAGCCACCCCGCCCGTTAGCTCCGGATAAGAATCTTTACGCGAATTTGGAACCCGGCCGCCCGGCTGTCCCCTGTCGCGTCCTACCCCTGGTGAACGCACGGTCCCATCTGCGGGTTCCCGCTGACAGCGGATACAGTCACCGTTGCGTCAACTACGGGGACAGGAGAGGGCCATTACCGCCAACCGGCAGACGAGCTGGTCGTTCGCCGACGCCTTTGTCGCCGAGGACGATGCTCTGCGCTGGGCCCGGGAGCGGGCCCAGGAGGCACGGCTGCCCTCGGTGTCGCCGGGCACCGGCGGTGCGCTGCGCCTGCTCGCCGCGACGGCGGACGCCAAGGCGGTGGCCGAGATCGGGACCGGCACCGGCGTGTCGGGCATCTATCTGCTGCTCGGGATGCGGCCGGACGGCGTCCTGACGACGGTGGACCTCCAGCCGGAGCGCCAGCAGCTCGCGAAGACGGCGTTCCGCGCGGCCGGCTTCGCGGGGAACCGGGCCCGTTTCATCCCCGGCCGCGCCCTCGACGTCCTGCCGCGCCTCGCGGACGGCGGGTACGACCTCGTGTTCTGCGACGGCGACCGGCTCGAGTACCTGGACTACCTCGCTGAATCGTTGCGCCTGCTCCGGCCTGGGGGTCTCGTCTGCTTCGAGGGTGTCTTCGCCGACGGCCGCACGGTCGACTCGGGGGCGCAGCCGGCGGAGGTGCAGCGGGTCCGCGAACTGCTGCGCGCGGTGCGCGAGAGCCAGGAGTTCGTTCCCTCCCTGCTGCCGGTGGGCGACGGCCTGCTCTGCGCGGTCCGCCGGGGCTGAGGCCCCCACGGCGCCCGTACGGGACACCCGTACGACGAGATCCGCCCCTCCCGCACCCCGACGCACCGCTGCCCCGGTACGGGCGGGCCGTACCGGGGCAGCGGTGGGGAATCGTGGAGAAGAGGGTCAGCCGACGACCTGCTTCAGAGCGTCGCCCAGTGCCTGGGCCTCGTCCGGGGTCAGCTCGACGACAAGCCGACCGCCGCCTTCGAGCGGAACGCGCATGACGATGCCCCGCCCCTCCTTGGTCACCTCGAGCGGGCCGTCACCCGTCCGCGGCTTCATGGCCGCCATGCTTGTTCCCCTTCCTGAAACCAGCTCTTTGTCAGCCGGGCAGCTCCATGATGTGGAGCACGCTTCACCGGCTTCGAACACATTGCTTCCAGGTCATTATCCCGCATGGCAGGACCCGATGACCAACATCGAATGGCATCGCTTGCGCAACGCGCTCTCGCAAAACCCCACATTTCGGCGATCGGCCTGCGATACTTCGCCGCTCGGCGTCAGGTTGGAGCCTCTCAATCTTTGACGCAGCTCACATGTGCGGTGCGGGTGATCTCCGCCATGCTGAGCTGGTCAACGACGCAAAGAGGCGAAGGGAACCCCATGGCCGACACGGTGCTGTACGAAGTGAGCGACGGACTCGCGACCATCACGCTCAACCGGCCCGAGGCCATGAACGCCATGAACGTGGCGGCGAAGGTGGCCCTCCGGGACGCGGCGGAGACGGCCGCGGCGGACCCCGCCGTACGTGCGGTGCTGCTCACGGCGGCCGGCGATCGGGCGTTCTGCGTCGGGCAGGACCTGAAGGAGCACGTGGGCCTCCTCATGGCGGACCAGGAGAACGGCACGCGCGCGACCATGAACACGGTCCGCGATCACTACAACCCGATCACCAAGGCGCTCGCGGGGATGCGCAAGCCGGTGGTGGCGGGCGTGAACGGTGTCGCGGCCGGGGCCGGCTTCGGCTTCGCGCTCGCGGCGGACTACCGGGTGGTCGCCGACACGGCCTCGTTCAACACCTCGTTCGCGGGCGTCGCGCTCACCGCCGACTCGGGCGTGTCCTGGACGCTGCCCCGGCTGATCGGCGCGAGCCGGGCGTCGGACCTGCTGCTCTTCCCGCGGTCGATCAGCGCCCAGGAGGCATACGAGCTCGGCATCGTGAACCGCCTGGTCCCGGCCGCCGACCTGGCCGCCGAGGCCGAGAAGGTGGCCCGCACCCTGGCGGAGGGCCCGACGGTGGCGTACGCGGCCCTCAAGGAGTCCCTCGCCTACGGCGCCGACCACTCGCTCGCCGAGGCCCTGGACAAGGAGGAGGAGCTCCAGACCCTGGCGGGCTCCTCGGAGGACCACACGATCGCGGTCCGCGCCTTCATCGCGAAGGAGAAGCCGCAGTACCTGGGCAGGTGACGGACCCCGGAACCCGTTCGTACGAGGGGCGGGCGCGTCTATAAGATCCGCTCACCATTCGTACGCACATACCTGGGGGGTTCCGTGCGTCCTTCTCCTTCGGCGCGCCTTCTTCGCGGCGCGCTCACGGCGGGTCTGGCCCTGGGCCTGTCCGCCACCGTGCTGTCCCAGCCGTCCGCCGCCGCGGACGGCTGGGACCGCTGTCCCGACAACGCCGTGTGCGGCTTCAGCCAGCCCCGGTACCAGGGCGACATGATCGTGATCCGGAAGCCGATGCTGTCGCTCGGCTCCTGGGACAACCGCATCCGGTCGTACGTCGTCAAGCTGCCCGGGTACAGCAGCGCGGTCTGCCTCCACCCCGAGCCCGGACTCGATCCGGAAGGCGCGATCCACTCCTACTCCTCGGAGTCGTTCGACGAGAGTTCCCATCCCCATCTGGACCGGGCGGTCAGCTCCGTCGATGTCGGGCCCGACGCGGACGACTTCTGCGGGAGCGAGGGCCGCTACCCGACCATGTACGACCTGGTGAACCGCCGGCCCTCGACGCTGCCCGCGTCGGGCGCCTTCGGCGACCTCAACCGGGACGGATTCGCCGACGTCGTCACCCGCAACATGGTCGGCCAGCTGTGGGTGTCCCACGACTACACCAGCGGCAGCAACCCCGGACTCGTCGGCGGCGGCTGGGGCGCCATGACGAAGCTGGTCCGGCACGGCGACTACGACGGCGACGGCAACGAGGACGTCTACGCCCGCGACCGCTCCGGCGTCCTCTGGCTCTACCCCGGCAACGGCAAGGGCTGGTTCAAGCCCCGCCTCAAGGTCGGCGGCGGCTGGAACTCCCTGCGGGACCTGACGGCCGCCGGCGACCTGACCGGCGACGGCAAGGGCGACCTGCTCGCCACCGACGCCACCGGGGTCCTCTGGACGTACCCCGGCAACGGCAAGGGCTGGTTCGGCACCCGCAAGAAGGTCGGCGGCGGCTGGAAGTCCATCAACGAACTCGTCGGCGCCGGGGACATGAACTCCGACAAGAAGGCCGACCTGATCGCCCGCGACACGGCGGGCAGGCTCTGGCTCTACCCGGGCAACGGCCGCGGCTGGTTCGGCGCGCGCGAGCTCATCGGCTCCGGCGGCTGGAACGCCATGGACGAACTGGCCGGCCTCGGCGACATCAACGGTGACGGCCGTGCCGACCTCGTCGCGCACGCCCCCGCCTCCGGCATGCCGGACGAGAACCGGCTCCGGGTCTACTCCGGCACCGGGGACGGGCGCCTCCGCGCGCCCTGGGTCCTCGCCTCGATCCGGTCCACGCACTACGCCTTCTGACCCTTTCCCGAATGGACCTCCGCGCCATGATCCACACCCTTCGGGGCCGTCGCGCCCTGGCCGCCGCCGTCACCACGGCGGCGTCCCTCGCGACACTCATGACCGCCGCTCCCCCGGCCGCCGCCGGCTCGGAGCGCTGCCCGTCCGGGCGGCTCTGCGTCTTCCAGTACCACGACTTCAAGGGCGAGATGAAGATCATCACGTCCAGCCAGGCCTCCCTCGGGACCTGGGACAACAAGATCTCCTCGCTGGTCAACCGCTCCGGCCTGCACGCCCTCCTCACCGTCGACCGCGACTACGGTGGCGGCGACTCCCTGGTCGTCGACCCGTACAACGGCGGGATCAGCCTCGACGGCTCCGTGATGGGCCAGCTCGACAACAGGCTCAGCTCCATCCGCGTGGCCACCACCCACTGGGAGGCGAACTCCGGCGTTCCGTGGATGGACTGGTCGCCCATGGAGAAGCGTCCGAGCGGTCTGCCGGCCGCGGCGCAGTTCGGCGACCTCAACAACGACGGCATCCCCGATCTCGTGGAGCGCGCCGACGACGGCCGTCTGTGGTTCCTCAACGGCGTGCGCGACGCCAACTGGAACACCAAGGGCGCCCTGATCGGCGGCGGCTGGAACGCCATGACGCAGATCGTCCGGCACGGCGACTACAACGGCGACCGCAACGAGGACGTCTACGCCCGCGACAGGGCGGGCATCCTCTGGTTCTACCCCGGCAACGGCAGGGGCTGGTTCAAGCCGCGCCTCAAGGTCGGCGGCGGCTGGAACAGCCTGAAGGCGATCTCCGCGGTCGGTGACATCACCGGCGACGGCCGCCGCGACCTCGTGGCCCGTGACACGGCGGGGGTCCTGTGGACGTACCCGGGCAACGGGCGCGGCTGGTTCGGCGCCCGTAAGAGGGTCGGCGGCGGCTGGCACGTCATGAACCGGCTCGTGGCGCCCGGCGATCTGAACGGCGACGGCAGGTCGGACCTCGTCGCGCGGGACGGATCGCGCGGGCTGTGGCTCTACCCGGGCAACGGCCGGGGCAGCTTCGGCGCCCGCACCAAGCTGCCCTACGCCTGGCCGACGAACGCGCCCGTGTTCTCCGTCGGTGACGTGACGGGCGACGGCACATCGGACGTGATGCGGCCGATCGACTGGAACCAGCTGTACGTCTACGCCGGCAACGGCCGCGGCGGCCTCGGCGGCCCGCAGCCCGACATGAGCTGGGACACCGCCGATCGGGTCCACATCTTCTGATCCGGACGGGACCAGTGGTCCGGGGCTACTTCCCGCCCCGGGCCACGCACCCCTTCAGGTGGTCGTCGACGAGGCCGCACGCCTGCATCAGGGCGTACGCCGTGGTGGGGCCGATGAAGCGGAGGCCTCGCTTCTTGAGGGCCTTGGAGAGGGCCGTGGACTCGTCCGTGACGGCCGGGACCTCCGCGACCGTGCGCGGGACCGGGCGGCCCGCCGGATCGGGGGCGTACGACCAGATCAGGGTGTCGAGTTCGCCGGGGGACCAGGTGGCGAGCAGCTTCGCGTTGGCGAGGGTGGCGTCGATCTTGGCACGGTTGCGGATGATGCCCTCGTCGGCGAGGAGCCGCTCGCGGTCCGCGTCCCCGAACTCCGCGACGGAGGCGATCCTGAAGCCGTCGAAGGCCTGCCGGAAGCCCCCGCGGCGGCGCAGGATCGTGATCCAGGAGAGGCCCGACTGGAAGGCCTCCAGGCAGAGCCGCTCGAAGAGCGCGTCGTCGCCGTGGACCGGGCGGCCCCACTCCTCGTCGTGGTACGCCACGTAGTCCTCGGTCGACAGGCCCCAGGGGCAGCGCGGCCGGCCGTCCGGCCCCGGGACCGCCTCGCCGGCCGTCATGACCGGTCGTCCTCTCCGTGACCCTCCGCGACCGCTCCCGCGAGCGCGTCCTCGAGGTCGGCGATCCGCGCGTCCCGCTCGTCGAGTTCGGCGCCGAGGCGGACGAGGACGTCGTCGACGTCCGCCATCCGGTAGCCGCGGACCGCGACGGGGAGGCGGAGCGCCTCGACGTCGGCGCGGTCGACCGGGCGGGCCGTCGGCAGCGGGTCGACGAGCTGCTCGGGCGCCACCTCGGGCAGCACCTCGCTGTCGCCGCCGCCGACCACGGCCAGGGTCACCGCGGCCACGACCACGACCATCGTGATGAGCAGAAACCAGAACACCTGCGTGCCTCTCCCCGGAGTGGAAATCGTCCCGTGCCGATCGTGCCATGCGCCACCGACAGTTAGGGTCGCAGGCGAACGTACGCGAGGGAGGACAAAAGGGATGCTGCGCTTGGGACGGCGTGAATTCGGGCCGCACGAGCCGGTGATCATGGCGATCGTGAACCGGACCCCGGACTCCTTCTACGACCAGGGCGCGACCTTCCGGGACGAGCCGGCGCTCGCCCGGGTCGAGCAGGCCGTGGCCGAGGGGGCGGCGATCATCGACATCGGCGGGGTGAAGGCGGGCCCGGGCGAGGAGGTGACGGCCGAGGAGGAGGCGCGCCGCACGGTCGGTTTCGTCGCGGAGGTCCGCAGGCGTCACCCCGACGTGGTCATCAGCGTGGACACCTGGCGGGCGGACGTCGGCGCGGCGGTCTGCGAGGCCGGGGCGGACGTCCTCAACGACGCGTGGGGCGGGGTCGACCCGGGTCTCGCCGTGGTGGCCGCGAAGTACGGGGCGGGGCTCGTGTGCACGCACGCGGGTGGCGCCGAGCCGCGGACCCGGCCGCACCGGATCGCGTACGAGGACGTGATGGCCGACATCCTGCGCGTGACGGTGGGGCTCGCGGAGCGCGCGGTGGCCCTGGGCGTGCGCCGGGACGCGATCATGATCGACCCGGGACACGACTTCGGGAAGAACACCCGGCACAGCCTGGAGGCGACGCGGCGGCTCGGGGAGATGGCGGAGACGGGGTGGCCGGTGCTCGTGTCCCTGTCGAACAAGGACTTCGTCGGGGAGACGCTGGACCGGCCGGTGAAGGAGCGGGTGCTCGGGACGCTGGCGACCACAGCGGTCTCGGCGTGGCTGGGGGCGCGGGTGTATCGCGTGCACGAGGTGGCGGAGACGCGTCAGGTGCTCGACATGGTGGCGTCCATCGCCGGGCACCGGCCGCCGGCCGTCGCGCGGCGCGGGCTGGCGTAGAGCGACGGAAGGGGCGCCGCGGGGCGGCGCCCCCGGGGACCTACTTGCCCGTCTCCTTCGTCACCAGCGTGACCGCCTCCTCCACGTCGTCCGTGACGTGGAAGAGCAGCAGGTCGCGCTCCGAGGCCTTGCCTCCCGCGACGACCGAGTCACGGAGCCAGTCGACGAGGCCCTTCCAGTACTCCGTGCCGAACAGGACGATCGGGAAGCGGGTGACCTTGCGGGTCTGGACCAGGGTCAGTGCCTCGAAGAGCTCGTCGAGGGTGCCGAGGCCACCGGGCAGGACGACGAACCCCTGCGCGTACTTCACGAACATCGTCTTCCTGACGAAGAAGTAGCGGAAGTTCACACCGATGTCGACGTGCGGGTTGAGCCCCTGCTCGAAGGGGAGCTCGATGCCGAGCCCCACCGAGATGCCCTTGGCCTCCCTGGCCCCCTTGTTGGCCGCCTCCATGGCGCCGGGGCCGCCGCCCGTGATGACCGCGAAGCCGGCCTCGACGAGCGCCCGGCCGATCCGTACGCCCGCCTCGTACTCGGGCGAGTCCGGCTTCGTGCGGGCCGAACCGAACACACTGATCGCGCTCGGCAGTTCGGCGAGGGCGCCGAAGCCCTCGACGAACTCGGACTGGATGCGCATGACCCGCCAGGGGTCGGTGTGCACCCACTCGGAGTCGCCCTCGGTGTCGAGCAGCCGCTGGTCCGTGGTGCCCGGCTGGATCTGGTCCCGCCGCCTGAGCACCGGACCGAGTCGCTGTTCCTCGGGCTTCGCCATTCCCTCGGGAATGCCCATGGCCTGCTCCCTCCGCCGATCGGCGGTCCGTTCCGACCGCCAACTGATCTTCTGGTCCGGTCAGCGTAGGACCACAGAGGTGACGAAACGCGAAATTACGGAAGTCAGGCGGTCAGCCAGTCGCGGAGCCGTGCCTCGCAGTGGTGGATCCGGTCGACGGGAACGTGCTCGTCCCGCTTGTGCGCGTAGATCGGGTCGCCGGGTCCGTAGTTGACGGCGGGCACGCCGAGGGCGCTGAAGCGGGAGACGTCCGTCCAGCCGAACTTGGGCTGGGCGCTGCCGCCGACGGCCTTCATGAAGGCTTCGGCGGCCGGGTGGGAGAGGCCGGGCAGCGCGCCGGGGCTCTCGTCGTCGACGACGAACTCGGCGATGTCGCAGTCGGCGAAGACCTCGCGGACGTGGGCCAGGGCCTCGGCCGGCGAGCGGTCGGGGGCGTACCGGTAGTTGACGGTGACCGTGCAGGCGTCGGGGATGACGTTGGTGGCGACGCCGCCCTGGATCGCCACGGCGTTGAGGCCCTCGTGGTACTCCAGGCCGTCGATGACCGGCTTGCGCGGCTCGTAGGCGGCGAGGCGGGCGAGGATCGGGGCGGCGGTGTGAATGGCGTTGGAGCCCATCCAGGAGCGCGCGGAGTGGGCGCGTTCACCGGCGGTGTGCAGGATGACACGGAGGGTGCCCTGGCAGCCGCCCTCGACCTGTGCGTCGGACGGTTCGAGGAGGACGGCGAAGTCGCCTTCCAGCCAGTCGGGGTGCGCGGCGGCGATCTTCCCGAGGCCGTTGAGGTCGGCGGCGACCTCCTCGTTGTCGTAGAAGACGAAGGTGAGGTCGCGGTTGGGCGCGGGCACGGTGGCGGCGATCCGCAGCTGGACGGCGACCCCGGACTTCATGTCGGAGGTGCCGCAGCCCCACAGGATGCCGTCCTCGTCGAGCCGGGACGGCACGTTGTCGGCGATCGGCACGGTGTCGATGTGGCCGGCGAGGACGACCCGCTCACCGCGGCCGAGGCGGGTGCGGGCGACGACGTTGTTGCCGTAGCGGTCGACGGTGAGGTGCGGCAGGCCGCGGAGTGCCTGCTCGATGGCGTCCGCGAGGGGCTGCTCGGTCCCGCTGACGGACGGGAAGTCGACGAGGGCGGCGGTGAGCGCGGCCCCGTCCTGGGACAGGTCGAGGGGCGAGTCGAGCGGGGTGATGTCAGCCATGTGCCGACCCTAACGCGGCCTCCAGTACGGTGGGCCCCGTGTCCGAGCCCACCCGCCCCGCCCGCCGCGGCCGCCTCGCCCGTTCCGCGGCCGCCTTCGCCGTGCTCCTCGGCCTCGCCGCGTACGTGGCCGTGCACCAGACGACAGGGAGCAAGGGCACCCCACGGTGCAGTGTGGGCAGTGGCGAGAACCGGTACGAGTTCACTCCGGAGCAGGCGTCGAACGCGGCCACGATCTCGGCCGTGGGCACCACCCGGGGGCTGCCGGAGCGCGCGGTGACGATCGCGCTCGCGACCGCGCTCCAGGAGTCGGCGCTGCGGAACATCGAGCACGGTGACCGGGACTCGCTCGGGCTGTTCCAGCAGCGGCCGTCGATGGGATGGGGGACGCCGGAGCAGATCATGGACCCGGTGTACTCGGCGGGGAAGTTCTACGAGGGCCTGGAGAAGGTCCGGGGGTATTCGCGGCTGCCGCTGACGGTGGCGGCGCAGAAGGTGCAGAAGAGCGGCTTCCCGCAGGCGTACGCGAAGCACGAGCCGGACGCCACGCTCCTTTCGGCGGCGCTGACCGGCCGGGCGCCGGCGGCGCTCTCCTGCACGGCGAACGAGACGGAGGGCCGGCCGGGCGATCCGGACCTGGTGCGGGACGAGCTGGTGCGGGCCTTCGGCGAGAAGGCGGCGCCGCGGGCGGTGACGGGCGGTCCGAGCGCGGGCCGGTCGGTGAGCGAGCCGCCGGTGCTCGTGGTGCCGGTACGGGCGTCGGCCGGCGCGGCGCGGGGGGCCGGCGCCGACGAGCGGCGCGGCTGGGAGCTGGCGCAGTGGGCGGTGGCGCGGGCGGACACGCTGCGCATCACGGAGGTCGCGTACGGAGGCCGGGTGTGGCGGGCCGGCGAGGCCGCCGGAGGCTGGTCGACGTCCCCGGGCACGTCCGCCGGGAGCGACGGGACCGTCCGGATGCGGCTCGCGCAGTAGCCGAGGCCGTCCGGATACGGCTCCCGTCCAGTCGTCGGGCACCTGTACGGTCCTTCACTCGGTCGTGGCGCGGCGGTGGTCCGGGGCCGAAGAATTCACCACCCTTTCGAGCCGCTTTCCGCTCACTGCGCCCCACCCTCCCCATGCCCTTGCGGGACAAGGGAAGTGACGGTTCGGCAGAGGCCTGCGCAATGACGTGTTCGTCCGTTTTCCTCCCCACCCGACAATACGACGCATGACCAACTCTTTACCTTCGACCTCCGCAACCTCTCCCGCCCCAGGGCCGGTTGTCACTGCGTCCGAACCACACGTCGCACCTCGTCGAAGGAGCACCATGTCCCTCCCCCTGACCCGCCGGATCGCCCGCGCCGCCCTCCTCATCGCGGCCGGAGCAGCCCCCGTGGTCGGTGCGGCCGGCTCCGCGAGCGCCCTGGACCACAGCCTCGCGCCGACCGGCGCGCTCGGCGGCGTCACCGCCCTGGACGCCGCCGCCGTCGACAGCGCCTCGCAGACCGCCACCGACGTCGTCGGCACCACCGGCAGCCAGGCCGTCGGCACGGCCGTCCCCGCCGCCGGCAAGACCGTCGGCGCGGCGGGCAAGACCGCCACCCCGGTCGCCCAGCAGGTCACCGGTGACACCACCGACAGCGCGGGCGAGGTCGTCGGCGCCGCGGCCGAGAGCGCTGAGGGCCCGACCGGCGGCGCCCTCGGCGGTGGCCTGGGCAACCTGCCCACCGGCCAGACCCTCGGCGGCCTGCCGGTCGGCTGACCCCGCACGGGAACGACGGAGGGCCCGGGGAGCATCCGCTCCCCGGGCCCTCGCCCATGCCGGTGACGCGCGGTCAGGCGAGACGCTTGACCGCCGCCGCGACGCGCTCGTCCGTCGCCGTGAACGCGACCCGCACGAACCGCTCCCCCGCCTCGCCGTAGAAGTCTCCCGGCGCCACCAGGACGCCCTTCTCCGCGAGGTACGCCACGGTCTCCCAGCACGGCTCGTCCCGGGTCGCCCACAGGTACAGGCTCGCCTCGCTGTGCTCGATCCGGAAGCCGTGCGCCTCCAGGGCCGCCCGCAGCGCCGCCCGCCGGGCCGCGTACCGCTCCCGCTGCTCGGCCACGTGCGCGTCGTCGCCGAGCGCCGCGACCGTCGCCGCCTGGACCGGGGCCGCGGTCATCATGCCGCCGTGCTTGCGGATCTGGAGCAGCTCACCGAGCACCGCCGCGTCACCCGCGACGAACGCGGCCCGGTAGCCGGCCAGGTTGGAGCGCTTGGACAGCGAGTGGACGGCGACGATCCCCTCGTACGAGCCACCGCAGACGTCCGGGTGCAGGACGGAGACCGGGTCGGCCTCCCAGCCCAGCTCCAGGTAGCACTCGTCGGAGAAGACGAGGACGCCGTGCTCGCGCGCCCAGGCCACGATCCGGGTCAGCTCGTCCTTGGAGAGGACCTTGCCGGTCGGGTTGGACGGGGAGTTGAGCCAGAGCAGCCTGAGCGCGGAGGGGTCCAGCTCCGTCGGGTCGTCGTAGACGACGGGGGTCGCGCCGCAGAGCCGCGCCCCGACCTCGTACGTCGGGTAGGCGAGCCGCGGGTAGGCGACGACGTCACCGGCGCCGAGACCCAGCTGCGTCGGCAGCCAGGCCACCAGCTCCTTGGAGCCCACCACGGGCAGCACGTTCTCGTGGGCGAAGCCCACCGCGCCGAGGCGCCGCTCGCACCAGCCGGTGAGCGCGTCCCGCAGCTCCTTCGTCCCCCACACCGTGGGATAGCCCGGCGAGTCCGCCGCCGCCACCAGGGCCTCCTGGATCAGCGCGGGGACCGGGTCGACGGGCGTGCCGACCGAGAGGTCCACGATTCCGTCCGGGTGCGCCAGGGCCGTCTTCTTGTACGGCTCCAGCTTGTCCCAGGGGAAGACGGGCAGGCGCGAAGAGACTGCGCTCACGGGTGGCTCTCACTTCCTGTACGTACATGGGAGAGGCGTCGGGAAACGCCTCGGTCCCGCACGGCGGCCGACGCCGTGCGGGACCGGGTGCGGTCGATCAGCCGTTCTGCGGCGGCAGGGCGGCGATGAAGGGGTGGTCACGCTCGATCTCGCCGAGCTTGGAGGCACCACCGGGCGAACCGAGCTCGTCGAAGAACTCGACGTTCGCCTTGTAGTAGTCCTTCCACTCCTCCGGGGTGTCGTCCTCGTAGAAGATCGCCTCGACCGGGCAGACCGGCTCACAGGCCCCGCAGTCGACGCATTCGTCCGGGTGGATGTACAAGGACCGCTTGCCCTCGTAGATGCAGTCGACGGGGCACTCCTCGATGCACGCCTTGTCCTTCACGTCGACACAAGGCTGCGCGATGACGTAGGTCACGCTGTCGTTCCTCCTCGATAGGGCTGGTCTGCGCGGGAGCGCGGCGTCGTCGATGCCCGCACCTAGTATCTCCGTTCTTGGGGGCGATCCGAACAGGAGGGGCGGAGAAGCTGTGGAATTCATCGGCGGAGGACGTCTTGAGGTCCGCATCAGCAGCGCTGACGTGGGAAAACGTGTCTCCGTTCGGTACGTGACAGAGTCACCGGCGGCGGGGGGCAGGTTCACCGACGCGGTCGGAGTTCTCACATCATGGGATGACTCTGTGTTGCTGATCACACGAAAGAGCGGCGAGAGCGTCCGGATCCCGGACTCCGCACTCGTCGCGGGCAAGGTCGTCCCGGCCGCCCCCGCACGCCGTCGTGGCCCCTCGGCGACCTTCCCCGAGCTGGCCCGGGCCACCGCGCGCGCGTGGCAGCCGGTCGAGAGCGAAGCCCTCGGCGAGTGGACCCTGCGGGCCTCGTTCCAGGAGGTACCGCCCGAAGGGCGTCCTGGAGGGGCGGTGGCCGGGCGACGGGTGGGCTTCACCCGGCGCGCCAACTCCGTCCTCCCGCTGGGTGATCCGGGCCTGCCGGTCGCCGACGCCCTGACGCACGTACGCGCGTGGTACGCGGCCCGGAGCCTCCCCGCGTACGTGCAGGCCGCCACCGGCGCCGAAGGCACCCAGGAGCTGCTCTGCGCCGCGCTCGACCGGCACGGCTGGCGGATCGAGGTCTCCGCCGAGGTCCGGATCGCGGCGCTGGCCCCGATCGGCGACCTGGACACCGACGTCTCCGCCGTACGCCTCTCCCGCACCGTCGACGAACCGTGGCTGCGCCGCTACCAGCGCTTCGGCGAACCGGGCCCGGACGTACTGAAGGTCCTCACCTCGGGTCCGAGTGTGTGGTTCGCGACCGTGGCGGGCACGGAAGGGGTACCCGCAGCCATCGGGCGGTGTGTCGTCGACGGGCGCTGGGCGGGCTTCATGGCCGTCGAGGTCGACCCGGCCCACCGGCGCCGCGGCCTGGCGACGACCGTCATGACGGCGCTCGCCCGGCAGGCCCTCGACGAGGGCGCCTCGGCGGCCTGGCTCCAGGTGGAGGCCGACAACGACGGCGCGCGGGCGCTGTACGACGGCATGGGCTTCACGGTCCACCACCACTACCACCACTACCGATGGGCGGAGGCGTGACGGACGAGGGACCACCGGAGGCGGGGGACGGCCCGGAGGCGGACGGCGCGGCGGACGGTGGAGAGCCGACTGCCGCGGGGGACGGCGCGGCGGACGGTGGAGAGCCGACTGCCGCGGGGGACGGCGCGGCGGACGGTGGAGAGCCGACTGCCGCGGGGGACGGCGCGGCCGGCGCGGCGCGGGACGACGAAGGGCCGGCCGGCCCGCCCGGCGGCGAAGCGGTCGGCGCCCGGGGCGGCGAGGCGGTCGACTGGCGGCGGGAGTTCGCGGAGGAGGCCAGGACCGAACGGCCCGACCTCGCGCGGCTCTGCCTCCTCATCGGCGCGGTCGCCGACCCCGCGGTCACCCGGCGCGACCTCGACGAGGCCGAGATCGAGCTCGACCGCCTCGCCGGGCTCGTCCCGTACGCGACCCGGATCACCGGCGACTGGACCGGCGAGCTCGCGGCGCTCCTCGGCCGCCACGAGGGTTTCGAGGGTGTCCCCGCCGACTACCAGCGTCTGGAGTCCTCACTGCTGCACGAGGTGCTCCGGCGCCGCCGTGGCCTGCCCATCCTGCTCTCCGTCGTCTGGATGGAGGTCGCACGCCGGGCCGGCGCCCCCGTGTACGGGCTCGGGCTGCCCGGCCACTTCGTCGTCGGCTTCGGCGACCCGGCCGACCTGAACCTCGCCGACCCCTTCGCCGGCGGGCGCCCCATGACCGGCACGGACGCCGAACTCCTGGTCGCCGGCGCGACGGGCGAGGCCCTCGACCGCTCGATGCTCCGGCCCGCCGAGCCCGGCGCGATCGTGCTGCGCGTCCTCAACAACATCCGCGCCTGGGCGGCGCCCCGACCGGAACGCTCCGACGTGGCCCTGTGGGCGGTGGAGCTCTCCCTGCTGCTCCCCTCCCACCCGGCCAGACTCCGCTACGAGCGCGCCGAGCTGCTCGTCCAGCGCGGCCAGTTCCTGACCGGAGCGGCCGAGATGGAGGCGTACGCGCAGGTGATGGACGCGGTGGACCCGGAGTCGGCGACGACGATCCGGCGCCGCGCCCAGGCGGCGCGGGCCCGGCTTAACTGACCGCTCCCGTCCGTGTCCTGCGGATCACGCGGCGGATTCGGCGAGCTCGGGGTCCGTGGGGACTAGGATCCGTTCCGCGCTCACGGGGGAGGGTGATCACATGCGTCCTTGGACGCCGAACGACCCGTCACAGGTCGGGCCGTTCCGCACGGTCGCGGTGCTGGGGCAGGGCGGAATGGGCCGGGTCCTACTCGGCGTGGCCGCCGACGGACGGCTGGTGGCCGTCAAGCAGGTGCACGACGACCTCGCCGACGACGAGGGCTTCCGGTCCCGCTTCCGGCGTGAGGTCGACGCCTCGCGCCGGGTCTCGGGGGCCTACACCGCGCCCGTGGTGGACGCCGACCCGGACGCGGCGACACCCTGGCTGGCCTCGCTCTTCCTCCCGGGACTCGCACTGAACGAGGTGCTCGCGGCGGGCGTCCTGCCCGAGGCGCCGGTACGGCAGGTGGCCGCCGGCCTCGCGCAGGCACTGGCCGACATCCACCGGGTGGGTCTCGTGCACCGGGACCTGAAGCCGTCGAACGTGATGCTCACCGACGACGGCGTCCGGGTGATCGACTTCGGCATCGCCCGCGCCGCGGACCACCTCACGAAGCTGACGCACACCGGAGCGCTCATCGGCTCCCCCGCCTTCATGGCACCCGAACAGATCCGGGGCGAGACCCCGGGTCCCGCCGCCGACATCTTCGCGCTCGGCGCCACCCTCGTCGTGGCCTGCACGGGAAAGACGCCGTTCGCAGGTACCTCCGCCCCCGGGCTCATGTACAGCATCGCCCACGAGGAACCCGACCTCGACGCCGTACCGCCCCACCTGCGCGGCCTCCTCGCGGCCTGCCTCGCCAAGGACCCGGCCCAGCGCCCCTCCCCGCGGGAACTGCTCGCCCTGATCGGGCCGGTCCCGCCGTCCGCGCGGCCCTGGCCGGAGGCCGTGCACGGGCGGATCGCGGAGCAGCGGGCGGAGATCGACCGGCTGGTGCGTGCCGCGGTGGCGACCGCGCCGGCGCCCCGGGCGGCCCCCGTTCCCCTCCCCCGGGCACGGGGCCGGGGCCGCCGGCGCTGGACGGTCGCCGCCGTCACCGCCGGAGTCCTGGCGGTCACCGGGGCGGTGGGCGCGGCGACGGGCTTGGCGGGTGACTTGTACTACACGTTCGTCGACGAGCCCGTACCGACGCCGGGGAACGTGCCGCTGAGTCAGGTCGCCGACAAGTACACGGGCGCCCTCCCGTCGTGCGCGGAGGCGGGCGCGGCGATGCGGCTGCCGGCCGGGTTCGTGCCGGAACGGGTGCAGGACGGCGGGCCGCCCACCGGCCAGAAGGACGGCGGGTCGTCGAACCAGTGCGCCTGGAACACCCGCTCCGGCGACCGGGTCGTCCTCGTGTGGGAGCTCTTCCGGGGCAAGGCCGGCGGCCCCACCGGCGCCGAACTGGCGAAGACCGACCACGAGGGCATGTACATCCGCGGCGACACCCACCGGGTCTTCGCCCTCGGGTTCGTGGAGGAGGCCCTCTGGTACAAGCCCGACGGCCGGTACTGCGTGCTGTACGCCCGGGACGTCAACCTGGACCTCTTCGTCCAGGTGAAGGGACCGAACCACCCGCTGGGCACCTGTGAGGCCCTGACCGAGGACAGCGCGAAGCAGGCGGTCGCGCTGGCGGCGACGCAGGCGGCGGCACGGTGATCCGCCCCCTGAGCCCCACCGACCCGCGCACGGCCGGCCCGTACGGGCTCCTGGCCGAACTGGGGCGCGGCGGCATGGGCCGCGTCTTCCTCGGCGCCGCGCCCGACGGGCGGCTCGCCGCCGTGAAGCAGGTCCACGCCCGGCTCGCCGCCGACGACGGCTTCCGTGCCCGGTTCCGTCGGGAGGTCGAGGCCTCCCGGAAGGTGTCCGGCGCCTGCACGGCGGCCGTGATGGCCGCCGACGCGGACGCACCCACGCCGTGGCTCGCCTCCGTGTTCGTCGCCGGGCCTTCCCTCGGGGCGGCGGTGGAACGGTCCGGCTCCCTGCCCGTCGAGACGGTACGGCGGCTCGCCGTACAACTGGCGACCGCCCTGGACGAGATCCACCGGGCGGGGCTCATCCACCGCGACCTGAAGCCGGAGAACGTCCTGCTGTCGGAGGACGGCGCCCGCGTCATCGACTTCGGTATCGCGCGGGCGGCCGAGGGCGGCGACGTCGCCGAACTCACCGCGACGGGCCTGGTCGTCGGCTCACCGGCGTTCATGTCGCCCGAGCAGGCGGAGGGCAGGGAACTCACCCCCGCGAGCGACGTGTTCTCCCTGGGCTCGGTCCTGGTCCTCGCGGCGACCGGCGCGAGCCCGTTCGCCGCCGCGTCGACACTCCAGTCGCTCTACGACGTCGTCCACACCGAACCCGACCTCTCCGCCGTGCCCCAGGAGCTGCGAGGCCTCGTGACGTGGTGCCTGGCCAAGGACCCGACGGCCCGGCCGGCCCCTGCCCAGCTCCTCGCCGCGCTCGGCCCGGCGGTTCCGGCGGCCCGCCCGTGGCCGCCCGCCGTCCACGCGATGGCCGCCGACCAGCAGCGGGCCGTCGACCGCCTCCTCGCCCGGGGCGACGACCATCCTGAGCGCACGGTGGTCGTCCCGCGCGGCGGAGGCTCCGCCGCGCCGACCGCCGTGGCCACCCGGCTCTCCGCCGCACCCGCCCGACGGCGACGACGGGGGCCGCTCGTCGCGGCCGTCGTGGCCCTGTGCGTGCTCGGCGCCGGGGCCTGGTGGTACGTACGGGAGGAAGGCGCGGCCGGGCCACCGGACCGCTACGTCACGATGCCGATCTGCGCGGAGGTGGCCCCCGGTCTCCCGCTGCCGGAACGGCGGGCGGACCAGGACGCGTACTCCGAGTACTCGGACCGCGCCGAGACCAGCTGCTCGTGGCACGACAAGGACGAACCGCAGCCGGACGGCTGGAACTACTACGCCCACGCCACGGTCGGCTGGAACCTCCGTCGCAGCGCGGGCACGAAGGAGAACGCCACGGAACGGCAGCGGAGCGAGTTCGCGGACGACGCGGAGGGCGAACGCCCGGAGAACGGCCTCACGTTCGCCGACGAGGCCTTCTGGAGCGGCCCGAGCGACGAGCGGACGACGTGCACGCTGTACGCGCGCACGGGGAACCTGATCGTGTCCGTGAGCCTGGGAGGCAGGAGACATCCGGCCGAGACGTGCGAACGGGAGGCCAGGGGCATCGCGGAGGCGGCGGTGCGGGCGATGCCGCGCGCCTGAGCGGAAGAGCGTCCGGGCCGGGGAAGGCCGGGGAGGGGAAGAAGGGGGCGGGGCGACCGGATTCGAACCGGCGTCCTCCGAGATGTCATCGCGGCGCATTACCTCTGTGCTACGACCCCGCCCTTGGACGTCATCGTAGGCGGCGAGGGGCGTACGGGCGAACCATATTCACGTCCTCGCGGACCTCCGCGTGAACCGCCGGAGGGCGCCGAGACGGAGCCGAGCGAGAGAGTCATGGCCCCGATCGGAGCGGAGCCCCGGAGGGACGTGCCGGGCGGGCTTCCGGCGCGGCCGACCTCTTTCCGCTCCGCACGCTCGCGTCGCGCGGCTTCCCGGCCGGGCACGGCGGCAGAATGCGGACATGCCGCTGACCGCCGACATCCTCGTCGCCCTCGTCGCCCTGCTGCACGCCTACATCCTCGTGATGGAGATGTTCCTGTGGCAGAAGCCGATCGGCCGTCGCTTCTCCGGCTTCGACGCCGCCCTGGCCCGTGACACCGCCGCCATGGCCGCCAACCAGGGTCTCTACAACGGCTTCCTCGCCGCCGGTCTGGTCTGGGGCCTCGTCGCCGACGACCCCACCGGCTTCCGCGTCCGCGTCTTCTTCCTGTCCTGCGTCGTCATCGCCGGGATCTACGGCGCCGCCACGGCCAACCGCCGTATCCTCTTCGGCCAGGCCCTGCCGGGCGCGCTCGCCCTTTCCGCCGTCCTCGTGTCCCACTGACAGCCCCCGGACCGTCAGAGAGAGCGAAAGGCGTGTCCCGGCCGCCTTCCCCGCCGAGGTGCGGGAGATCCAGGCGTGGCTGCGCGCCAGGCAGCAGCGGTACGGGGGCCGGTGGTGATCCGCGCGCGACGCGCGGGAGCCCCCGTCCCGGGAGGGGACGGGGGCTCGGGGCCCGGGGCGGGTGCGGTCAGCCCTCGCCGCTGAGGTCGATGGTCTTCGTGCGCTCCGCCTTCGTCCTGCCGCGCAGGGCGTCGCCCATCACGAAGGCGACGTCGTCGGCGGAGACCTCGTGCTTGGTGCCGTCACCCTTGGTGATCATGATTCCGTCGAAGGCGCCGTCGAGGAGCCGGTCGATCGCCTTCTTGTCGTAGACCTCGACCAGCCGACCGTCGACGGCCTTCATGGAGAGGATCTGCGGCAGGGACCGCGCGGGGCCGAAGTCGATGTACTTGCCGCCCGCGTAGATCCGGATCAGACCGGACATGGCGGGGGTGGCGAACTCCTTCATCGCCCGGTCGAGCTCGGCCTTGGTGACGGTCGGCCGGCGGGTGGTGACCGGCAGTTCGACGAGCCTGTTCTGGCCCGTCTCCACCTGGGCGCGGAAGGCGTCCTGGACGGAGATCATCGAGCGCTGGAGGTCGACGGCCTTGCCGGGCTTGCCCTCGACGGGGGTCACCTTGTTCGGGGCGAACAGGATGGTGCCCTCGGTCGCGGAGGCGGACGTGCCGGCGAGGTCGCGCAGCGCGACGGCGAGCTTCTCCTTGTCGACCGGGAAGACGGGCTTGGCGACCCGCTCGCCGCCGAAGAGGGAGCCGATGACGGAGACGGGGTTGTAGTCGCTGCCGGCGGCGGCGCGGACGGTCTCCTGGCTGTCGAGCGACAGGCCCGCCTTCTCGGGGGGCAGCTGTACCTTCTGGCCGCCCAGGCCGAGCTGGAGCGGGGTGGCGGCGCGCTCGCCGAGGGCCGCGTCCAGCTTGTTGACGGCCTCCTCCTTCGTACCGCCGCCGATGTCCACGCCGAGCACCGTGGTGCCCTTGGGGACGTCGGAGTGGTTGAGGAGCAGTCCCGCGCCGTAGGCGACGCCGGCGAGGCCGAAGACTCCGGCGGCGAGGAGGACCAGCTTGGAGCGGCCCTTCTTCGCGGGCGCGCGGCCGGGCGCGGACGTCTGGCGCGGCGCGGGTGCCGGGGCGGGCGCGGGGCTCGCCTGCTCCTCGATGCGGGGGGTGAGGTCCGGTCGGGCCGCCTTCGGCGGGACGACGGGGATGCCGCTGGTGAGCGTGTCCCCGGAGATGTGGCCGCTGCCGTCGTGCGCCCCGGGTCCCGGGGCCGGCGCGGGTGCCTGCGGGGTGAGGATCGCGGTGTCGTCGGACATGCGGGGGGCGCCGCCGGGGAACGGGGAGCCCGCGCCCTGGCCCGGCCTCTTGGTCTGTCCGGGACCGCCCAGGGAGACGGTGCCGGTGACCGGGCCCGTGGTGGGGCCGGTCGGCGCGGCCGCGCCCGGACCCCGGTACGCGGGCGTGCCGCCGGCCGGCGTCCCGGTGTACTTCGGGGTTCCGGCGGCGGGGGTGCCCTCGTAGCCGTGGGTCCCGTCGTACCTCGGGGTTCCGGCGCCGGGCGTGCCCTCGTAGCCCTGGCCTCCGTCGTACATCGGCGTGCCCCCGGCGGGGGTTCCGGCCGGGCCTCCGTCGTACATCGGCGTGCCCCCGGCGGGGGTCCCGCTGTACATCGGCGTGCCGCCGGCCGGTGTGCCCGTGTACATCGGCGTACTGCCCGTCGACGGGCCGCTGTCGTACAGCGGGTTGCCGGGCGTCGGCTGTGCCGTGACCGGGCGGCTCGACGGGGTGCTGCCGACGGTCGGGACGCCGGAGGTCGCGGAGCCCGCGAAGCCCGTGCCCTGGGCGTCCGGCCCGGCGGCGGCCGGCTTGGGGGCCGGGGTGGGTGCCGACGGCAGGGCGGGCGTCGGGGCCGGGCTCTGGGGCGCCGCCTTGCGGGGGGCGAACCAGTCGCTCGTCTCCTTCGCCCTGGGCGCCTCCTCGGCCTGCGGCGGCTCGGGGGCCGCCACCGGCGCGGGCTCCGGCTCCACGGCGGGAGCGGGCTCGGGCGCGGGTTCCGGCGCGGGCGTCTCGTTGACCGTCTTGCGGACGACGACCGGCGGGATCGGACGCGAACCCGGGATGTTGATCCGGATACGGGTCGTCAGGGTCGTCTCGGTCTTGGGCTCCTCCGGCGGAGCGGGCGCGGCGGTCTCCTCCGGCGCGTCCTGCGAGGGGTGGAGCGACGGATACTGGCGGGATCCGTACGGCGGTGTACCCGAGGGGTACGCGGCTCCACCGCGCCCCTGGGCGCCGGAGGACGAACTGTCAGTCTCTCGACCAGTTTCACGACTCAAAGCAGGATCTCCCGGTTGGCTCCACCGCCCGCTCTTGCTGATGCTCGTATAACCCGGGCGGTTCGGCGGCGCGCACCACCATACTGGCCGCCGCCGTCATATACCCGACCCCCGGGTGACGGACGACGGGCAATCCGGCCGAAGTCAGGGCGTCCCCGGCCTCAAGTCGACCTGTTCAAGGGGTCGGTCGCGGCAGCCGTGACAGCGTGGCGCACATCACAGCGAGGGCCATGCCTCCGAAGAGGAAGAGCAGCTCGCCGACGCCTCCGGCGAACACCCCGTCACCCTCGGGGCGTCCGAGGCTGAGCAGGATGACGGCGAGGAGCCAGCCGGCGGCGCCGGTGACGACGCCGGTCTGGGTGCCGGTGGCGCGCAGTCCGCCGTAGAAGAGGGCGGCGGTCGCGAGGAGCGCGAGGAACAGGCCGCCGGGGAGCCAGGCGGCCTGGACGAGAGCGCCGGCGGTTCCGACGAGGGCGCCGAGGACGACAAGTACCGCGCACCAGACGAACCGGGCGTTACGGGATGCGGTCGGCGTGGAGGTGCTCACGCGGTCACCCCCGCGAAGAGGTCCGTCTCGCGCTCGCCGGCGGGGGCGCCGGGGACGCCCTGGACCAACTCGTAGTACTCGGTGGTGAAGATCGGCTGGCCGAGGTCGTTGGAGAGGGCGAAGAAGGGACCGTCGACGGCGACTTGGGTGGCGTGCGCGGCCATCGCCGCGCTCTTGCGTGCCGCGTGCTCCGGTCCGGCGTCGATCGCGGCGGTGATCCGGTCCTCGTCGACGACGCCCGGGACGTCGTCGATCGCGGCGACGGCCGGGAAGACGGAGCCCTCGGCGCGCAGCCGGGCGAAAGCGGCCTCGGCGACGGGGCGGGGCACCCTGTTCCAGTAGATCTTGGCGATCGTGTGGGCGGGTCCGAGTCCGGGCCGGTAGGCCGGGTCGGCGGCGAGTTCGGCGGCGCGCATGGCGACGCGGTGGGCCTGGATGTGGTCGGGGTGGCCGTACCCGCCGTCGGGGTCGTAGGTGACGAGGACCTGCGGGCGGGTCTCCCTGATCACCTCGACGAGGTGGGGGGCGGCCGTGTCGACGTCGGTGTTCCAGAAGGCGTTGTCGCGCTTGTTCTGCTCGGCGCCCATCATCCCGGAGTCGCGGAAGCGTCCGGGGCCGCCGAGGAAACGGTGGTCGGTGACGCCCAGCTCGCGCATCGCGGCGGCCAGTTCGCCGACACGGTGGGGGCCGAGCCGGTCCTCCCGGTCGGGGGCCAGGTGGGCGAGCCCGGGCGGGATGACCTCGCCCTCCTCGCCGAGCGTGCAGGTGACGAGGGTGACGAGGGCGCCCTCGGCCGCGTACCTGGCCATGGTGGCGCCGTTGTTGATCGACTCGTCGTCCGGGTGCGCGTGCACGAGCAGCAGACGGCGGGCGGGGAGATCGGACATGTCCCCACCCTACGAGGTCGGACCGGGTGGCAGGTCAGGACGTGCGGGGTCTCAGAACTTGAGCCCGCCGACCATGTTCGCCACGTTCGTGGTGAGGGTGCTGATGGACGGAGCGATGGACGAGCTCGCCAGATAGAAGCCCAGGAGCGCGCAGACCGCCGCGTGTCCCGCCTTCAACCCGGATTTCCGGATCAGAAGGAAGACGACGATCGCCAGCAGCACCACCACGGAGATCGAGAGTGCCACGGCGGTTCACCTCCACACTTCTTCGGTCGGATATTCGAGCGGTTCGGTCGATCAGCATGTGCCAGGGGGCATGCCGATCGGATGCATACCCACCTAGCGCTACGGATCATAACTATCCGTGCGACCGCATCGATCGGCGGACAGAGGCACGAGGGGGGCGCACGGCGCTAGTTTCAGCCGCATGACCTTGTCTCGACAGCAGTCGGCCACACCCTCGGCCGGGCTCTCCTTCCCCCGTCAGCACGCGAGGACCCAGCGGTTCACCCTGGGGGTCCCGCGTGCCTTCTCGATCTCCCCGGACGCGGAGCGCGTGGTGTTCGTCAGGTCCGCTTCGGGGACGGACCGTTCGCACCGGCTCTGGGTCCTCGACCTGCCCCGGGACGGCGGCCCGCCCGGGGAGCGGGTGGCGGCCGACCCGGAGCTGCTGCTCGCCGGGGCGGAGGAGGAGTTGTCGCCGCAGGAGCGGGCGCGCCGGGAACGGAGCCGGGAGGGCTCGGCCGGCGTGGTGTCGTACGCGGTGGACGGGGCCGTGGAGTTGGCGGCGTTCGCCCTGTCGGGGCGGCTGTTCACGGCGGAGCTGCGGGCCGGGACGGCACGGGAGCTGCCGGTGCCGGGGCCGGTGATCGACCCCCGGCCCTCGCCGGACGGACGGTTCGTGGCGTACGTGACGGAGGGCGCGCTGCGGGTCGTGGGCGCGGACGGTGCGGGCGACCGGGAACTGGCCGTTCCCGAGGACGATCACGTCACCTACGGATTGGCCGAATTCATCGCCTCGGAGGAGATGGGCAGGGAGCGGGGTTTCTGGTGGTCCCCCGGCTCGGACCGGCTGCTCGTCGCCCGGGCGGACGACCGGGCGGTGCGGCGCTGGTGGATCTCCGACCCGGCGCACCCGGACCGGGAGCCGCAGCCGGTGGCGTACCCGGCGGCGGGCACCGGCAACGCGGAGGTGCGGCTGTTCGTCGTGGGCCTCGACGGGGCGCGTACGGAGGTGCGGTGGGACCGGGAGCGGTTTCCGTACCTGGCGCGGGTCCACTGGTCGGCGGCCGGGGCTCCGCTGCTCCTCGTCGAGGCGCGGGACCAGCGCGCGCAGCTGTTCCTCGCGGCGGACCCGGAGTCCGGGGAGACGAGAACCGTACGCGAGGAGACGGATCCGGTGTGGCTGGAGCTGCTGCCGGGGGTGCCGGCGTGGACCCCCGACGGGCGTCTGGTGCGCGTCACGGACGAGAGCGGGGCCCGTGCCCTGGCCGTCGGGGAGGAGACGCTCACCGATGCCGGGCTGCATGTGCGGGCCGTGCTCGACATCGGGGACGACGACGTCCTCGTGTCGGCTTCGGCGGGCGCGGACGCGGCCGTCCCCGAGACCGGTGAGGTCCATGTGTACCGGGTGACCGGCGCGGGCGCCGAGCGGCTCTCCGGGGGCGTCGGGGTGCACGGCGCGGTGCGGTCCGGGCCGGTGACCGTGCTGGTGTCGGCGCGGCCCGGGGCGCCGGGGAGTGTGGCGCGGGTGCTGCGGGACGGCGAACAGGTCGCGGTGGTGGCCTCGTACGCCAAGGAGCCGGTGATCACCGCCCGGGTGCGGCTCACGGAGGCGGGCGCCCGGCGGATCCCGTGCGCGGTGCTGCTTCCCTCGGGGTACGAGGAGGGCGACGGGCCGCTGCCGGTCCTGATGGATCCGTACGGCGGTCCGCACGGGCCCCGGGTGGTCGCCGCCCACAATCCGCATCTGACGTCCCAGTGGTTCGCCGACCAGGGCTTCGCGGTGGTCGTCGCGGACGGGCGGGGCACGCCCGGACGCTCCCCCGCCTGGGAGAAGGCGATCGCGCGGGACTTCTCGCCGACCCTCGACGACCAGGTGGAGGCCCTCCAGGGACTCGCGGGGCGCTTCCCGCTCGACCTGGGCCGGGTCGCGATCCGCGGCTGGTCGTACGGCGGGTACCTGGCGGCGCGGGCGGTGCTCCAGCGGCCCGACGTGTTCCACGCGGCCGTCGCCGGTGCGCCGGTGACGGACTGGCGGCTGTACGACACCCACTACACGGAGCGGTACCTGGGCACCCCGCAGGACGATCCGGAGGTGTACGCGGCGCAGTCGCTGCTCACCGACGACGGGCTTTCGGGTCCTGAGGTGCCGGAGCGGCCGATGATGATCGTCCACGGTCTCGCGGACGACAACGTGGTCGTCGCGCACGCGCTGCGGCTCTCCTCCGCGCTCCTCGCCGCCGGGCGGCCGCACGAGGTGCTGCCGCTGACCGGGGTCACGCACATGACGCCTCAGGAGCAGGTGGCGGAGAACCTGCTCCTGCTCCAGGTGGACTTCCTGAGGCGGTCCCTGGGGCTGCGCGAGGACTGAGTCACCAGCCGGGCGGCGGCGGGTACGGCGGCGCCGGGGGCGGCATCCGGGCCGGTGGGAAGGCGCCGGGTGCGGCGGCGGGGGCGCCGCGCCCGGCGAGAAGGACGAGCACCGCGATTCCGGCGAGCACTCCGAAGCAGGCGCTGAGGACGTCCATCTGTTCGGCCGTCGTGATGTCCCCGAAGCGGCCGACGAGTTCGTAGCGGGCTGTCCGCGCGGTCTCGGCGATGCCGCCGGCCACGAGGAACACCCCGGCGAGCAGCCCGTAGGACCGGCTGTGGCGGGCCCGCACGAAGGCGGAGACGGCGGCCGTGCCGTACAGGGCGGTGAGGACGAGGGAGAGCCAGCCGGGCGGCGGCGCGAGATCCGCCCTGAGGACGGACCGGCCGCCGATGAACCGGTCGACGGTGATCTCCAGGGGCAGTTCGGTGGCCCAGTACAGCTCCCACAGGACCGTGACGAGCGTGGCCACGGCGAGCAGGATCCCGGCGGCGATCGCGGGGCCGGTGCGGGGGCGGGTGGCCGGCTGCTCGTACGAGGCGGTGACGGGGCGGCGGCCGGCGGCCGCGGTGATGACGAGACCGGCGGCGAGGGCCAGTTCGAGGAACGCGGTGACGAGGGCCCCGCTCGCGGGTGCCCACAGTCCGGGCAGTCGCAGGGCGAGGGTGACGGCGCCGGTCGCGGCGAGCGCGGAGGCCGCGTGGCGCGAGCGGAGGGCGGCGACGGCGGTGGCGGCGGAGACGGCGAGGAGCACCGGGTCGATGAGCGAGGTGGCGGACCGCCCCCGGATGAGGAAGTGGTGGTCCCCCGCCCAGTACCACGCGAGGTCGGCGGGCGAGCCGAGCGCGGCGAGGTCCTTGAGGATCCACACGGCGGCGATGAGGGCGAGCGCGGCGCAGAGCGCGGCGCCCGTGAGACGTGCCGGTCGTGTCACAGTCACGGTCCCGATACTCTCGGTCGCCATCCGCCGAAACAAGCGGTTCCGCGTTTCCCGCCGGTGGCGGACGGCCGGCCGGGGCGCCATGACGTCCCGGCCGGCCACGGCACCCGCACGGCCGTACGTCGTCGACTGTGCCGTGTCCGTATATCGGTGCCGCTTCCGTCAAGTTGCCCGGGCGTTAAGGCTTTTCGGGTTTCCGGAAGAAGCGGCGCCTGGGCGGCGTGTCGGGTTCGTCCGTGTCGTGCTCCGGGGGGACGACCTGCTTCTCCTCGGCGAAGTGGCAGGCCGAGGGGTGTCTCGCCGGGCTGTCCGTGAGCCGGAACTCCGCGGGGACGGCGAGGAGCGGGACTTCCAGGGCGCAGCGTTCCTGGGCCTTCCAGCAGCGGGTGCGGAAGCGGCAGCCGGAGGGGATGTTGGCCGGGGAGGGGACGTCGCCGGTGAGGATGATGCGTTCGCGGTGGGCCCGCGCCTCGGGGTCGGGGACGGGGACGGCGGAGAGCAGCGCCTGGGTGTAGGGGTGGGTGGGGTGGTCGTAGATCTGGGTGTCGGTGCCGATCTCGACGATCCGGCCGAGGTACATGACGCCGACGCGGTCGGAGATGTGCCGGACGATCGACAGGTCGTGGGCGATGAAGACGTACGACAGGGAGAACTCGGTCTGGAGGTTCTCCAGGAGGTTGACGACCTGCGCCTGGACGGAGACGTCGAGCGCGGAGACGGGCTCGTCGGCGACGATGATCTCGGGCTGGAGGGCGAGGCCGCGGGCGATGCCGATGCGCTGGCGCTGGCCGCCGGAGAACTGGTGCGGGTAGCGGTTGATGTACTCGGGGTTGAGGCCGACGACGTCGAGGAGGTCCTGGACCTTCTGCCGGCGGGAGCCCTTGGGGGCGACCTCGGGGTGGATCTCGTACGGTTCGCCGATGATGTCGCCGACCGTCATGCGCGGGTTGAGCGAGGTGTACGGGTCCTGGAACACCATCTGGATGTTGCGGCGGACGGCCTTGAGCGCGCGGGGGGAGAGCCTGCTGATGTCCTCGCCCTTGTAGCGGATGGAGCCGGACGTCGGCCGTTCCAGGTTGACGAGCATCTTCGCCACGGTCGACTTGCCGCAGCCCGATTCGCCGACGATCCCGAGGGTCTCTCCCGCGGCGAGGTCGAAGTCGACGCCGTCGACCGCCCTGACGGCGCCGACCTGCTTCTTGAAGAGGATGCCCTGGGTGAGCGGGTAGTGCTTGTGGAGGTCCCGGACTTCGAGGATCGCCTCGGCCGACCCGGTCGACTCAGCCATGGAGGCACTCCTTCCAGAAGTGGCAGGCGCTGGTGCGCGGCACGGGGGACTCGGTCACCTCGTACAGCGGGGGCACCTCGGTCCGGCAGCGGTCCCTGGCGAGGGGACAGCGGGGGTTGAAGGCGCAGCCGGGCGGGATGTTCAGCAGGTTGGGCGGCAGGCCCTTGATCGCGTACAGCTCCTGGCCCTTCTGGTCCAGGCGCGGGATCGATTCGAGGAGGCCCTTGGTGTAGGGGTGGGCGGGGGCCTTGTAGATCTCGTGGACGGGGGCGCGTTCGACGATCCGGCCGGCGTACATGACGGCGATCTTGTCGGCGACGTCGGCGACGACGCCGAGGTCGTGGGTGATGAGGATGAGTCCCATGTGGAGCTCGCGCTGGAGTTCGGCGAGGAGGTCCATGACCTGCGCCTGGACGGTGACGTCGAGGGCGGTGGTGGGCTCGTCGGCGATGATCAGTTCGGGTTCGAGGGCGAGCGCCATGGCGATCATGATGCGCTGGCGCATGCCGCCGGAGAACTGGTGCGGGTACTGACCGACGCGTTCCTTGGCGGCGGGGATGCGCACCCGGTCCATCAGCTCGACGGCCCTGGCCCTGGAGTCCTTGCGCGACATGCCCTTGTGGACCTGGAACATCTCGCCGAGCTGGTCGCCGACGCTGAGGACGGGGTTGAGGGAGGACAGGGCGTCCTGGAAGACCATCGCCATCTTGGCGCCCCGGATCTTGCGTCGTTCCTCCTCCTTGAGCTTCAGGAGGTCCTGGCCCTGGAAGAGGATCTCGCCCTGGGTGATCTTCCCCGGGGGCATGTCGAGGATGCCCATGACGGCCTGGGCGGTGACGGACTTGCCGGAGCCGGACTCGCCGAGGACGGCGAGGGTCTCGCCGGCGTCGACGGAGTAGTCGACGCCGTTGACCGCCTTGGCGACCCCGTCCCGGGTGTGGAACTCCACGTGCAGGTCGCGCACTTCGAGCAGCATGGGTCCCTACCTCAGCTTGGGGTCGAGGGCGTCGCGCACGGCGTCGCCGAGCATGATGAAGGCGAGCACGGTGATGGCGAGCGCGCCGGAGGGCCAGAGCAGCATGTGGGGCGCGTTGCGCACGTAGGCGGCTGCCGAGGAGATGTCGATGCCCCAGGAGACGGTGGGGGGTTTGAGGCCGACGCCGAGGAAGGAGAGCGTGGCTTCGAGCGCGATGTACGTACCGAGGGCGATGGTCGCGACGACGATGACGGGCGCGAGGGCGTTGGGCGCGATGTGGCGGAGCAGCATCCGTGAGTTGGAGGCGCCGAGGGCGCGGGCGGCCTGCACGTAGTCGTTCTGTTTGACGGTGATGACGGAGCCGCGGGCGATGCGGGAGATCTGCGGCCAGCCGAGGAGCACCATGAAGCCGATGACGGGCCAGACGCTGTTGTTGCTGACGACGGAGAGCAGGACGAGGCCGCCGAGGATGACGGGGATCGCGAAGAAGACGTCGGTGATGCGGGAGAGGAAGCCGTCCCAGGCGCCGCCGTAGAAGCCGGCGAGGCCGCCGAGGACGGAGCCGAGGAGGGTGACGCCGAGGGTGGCGAAGACGCCGACCTGGACGGAGGCCCTGGCTCCGTAGACGGTGCGGGTGTAGACGTCGCAGCCCTGGCCGTTGAAGCCGAAGGGGTGACCGGGCTGGGATCCCTCCTGCGCCTTGGAGAGGTCGCAGTCGAGGGGGTTGCCGCTCGCGATGAGCTGCGGCCAGATGGCGATGACCACGAGGAAGAGGATGATCAGGCCGGAGACGATGAAGATCGGATTCCGGCGCAGGTCGTGCCAGGCGTCGGACCAGAGGGAGCGGGGTTTCCGGTCGGGGCCGGTGCCTTCGGGGCCGCCCGGGTTCTTCTCCAGGGTCTCGGCCTCGGCCATCGCGAGGTCGTAGGCGCCGCCGCCTCCGGTCGGGGCGATGGCCTGGCCTTCGTACGGCTGCTCGGGCTGCTCAGGCATAGCGGATCCTCGGGTCAAGGACGGCGTACAGGAGGTCGACGAGCAGATTCGCCACCAGGAAGACCAGGACGAGAACGGTCACGAAGCCGACGACGGTCTGGGTGTTCTGGCGGAGGATGCCTTGGTAGAGCTGGTAGCCGACGCCGTGGATGTTGAAGATCCGTTCGGTGACGATGGCTCCGCCCATGAGCGCGCCGACGTCGGTGCCGATGAAGGTCACCACGGGGATGAGGCTGTTGCGCAGCAGGTGGCGGGTGATGACCCGGCGGCGGGGCAGTCCCTTGGCCACGGCGGTGCGGACGTAGTCGGCGCGCTTGTTCTCGGCGATGGAGGTCCGGGTGAGCCGGGTGACGTACGCGAGGGAGACCGAGGCGAGGACGAGGCCGGGGACGATCAGCTCGTCGATCGGGGCGTCGGTGGAGACGGCCGGTCTGATCCAGCCCCATTTCACGCCGAGGAGGAGCTGGAGCAGCAGGCCGGTGACGAAGGTCGGGACCGAGATGACGACCAGGGTCAGCAGCAGCACCGTGGTGTCGACGGGGCGGCCGCGCCTGAGGCCGGTGAGGACGCCGAGGCTGATGCCGATGACGATCTCGAAGACGATGGCGACGAGGGTGAGACGGATGGTGACCGGGAAGGCGTTCGCCATCAGCTCGGTGACCTCCTGGCCGTTGAAGGCCGTGCCGAAGTCGCCGGTGAAGACGTTGCCCATATAGGTCAGGTATTGCTGCCAGACGGGCTTGTCGAGGCCGAACTCCTTCTTGAGCTGGGCCGCGGTCGCCGGGTCGCACTGGCGGTCGCCGCACAGTCCGGCGATGGGGTCGCCCATCACGTTCACCATCAGGAAGATCAGCAGCGTGGCGCCGAAGAAGACCGGGATCATCTGCAGCAGTCGCCGGATCACATAACGACCCATGAGGGGCTCCGGGGGTTGGCTCCGGGTGGGGGGTTCCGGGGAAGGCGTACGGCCCGGCGCGGGGGTCCGCGGGCCGGGCCGTACGCCTCCGACCTGCTACGGCGTCAGTTGACCTTGATCTGGTCGTAGACCGGGACGCTGAAGGGGTTCAGGGAGACGTTGGAGACGCGCTCCGAGTAGCCGGCGCTGCCGTTCTGGTACCAGAGCGGGATGGCGCCCATGTCGTCGCGGAGGACGCCCTCGGCCTCCTGGAAGATGCCGACGGCCTTCGCGGTGTCCGGCTCGGCGTTGGCCCGGTCGATGAGCTTGTCGAACTCGGGGCTCGTCCACTTGCCGTCGTTGGACGAGGCGTTGGTGTAGTACAGCGGCTGCAGGAAGTTCTGGATGAGCGGGTAGTCCATCTGCCAGCCGGCGCGGAAGGGGCCCTGGAGCTTCTGCGTGGTGACCTGGTTGCGGTAGTCGGCGAAGGTGCCGACGGGGTTGCCGACGCAGGCGCGGTCGTTGCCGAGGGCCCGGTTGATGGAGTTGCAGACCGCGTCGACCCATTCCTTGTGGGAGCCGGTGTCGGCGTTGTACGAGATCCTCATGGTGCCGCCGGGGATGCCGCCGCCCTCTGCGACGAGCTTCTTCGCCTCGGCCGCGTCGTACTTGCAGAAGTCGCCGCAGACGTCCTTGTAGCCGCCCTCCTCGCCGAGGACCGGGGAGGTCCAGTCGACGGCCGGTGTGCGGGTCTTCTGGAAGATCGTCTCCGTGATCTGGGCGCGGTCGATGGCCCGGGAGAGGCCCTGGCGGAGCTTCTCCTGACCGGGCTTGTTCCAGGCCGCGTCGTAGAACGGGAACGACAGGGTCTGGATGATGCCGGCGGGGACGTTGATGTACCGGTCGCCGAGGTCGGCCTCGACGTTCTTGAGCTGGGAGGCGGGCACGTCGTCGACGAGGTCGAGGTTGCCGGCCGTCAGGTCGGTGTAGGCGGTGTTGTTGTCGGTGTAGACCTTGAGGGTCACACCGCCGTTCTGCGCCTTGTCGGTGCCGGGGTAGCCGTCCCAGCGCTTGAGGGCCATCTGGGAGCCCTTGGAGTACGAGTCGACGGTGTACGGGCCGTTGCCGACGGGCTTCGAGAGCCAGCCGGCGTGGTCGTCGAAAAAGGCCTTGGGGAGCGGCGCGAAGGCGGCGTAGCCGAGGGTGACGGGCCAGGTGGAGAACTTCTGGGTGAGCTTGACCGTGAAGGTCCGGGGGCCGGTGACCTTGAGGCCGGACAGGGTCTCGGCCGTCGGCTCGCCCTTCTCGGGGTGGACCTTGTCGTAGCCCTCGATCTGGCCGAAGAAGTAGGCGTTCTTCTGGTTGTTCTTCAGATGGGCGGCGTAGTTCCAGGCGTCGACGAAGGACTTGGCGGTGACCGCCTCTCCGTTGGAGAAGGTCCAGCCGTCCTTGACGGTGATCGTGAAGTTGGTCGAGTCGGTGGTCTCGATCTTCTCGGCGAGCATGTCCTTGGCCTCGCCGGTCTTCGGGTCGTACTGCTTGAGCCCGCGGAAGATCATGGAGAGGACCTTGCCGCCCTGGACCTCGTTGGTGTTGGCGGGCTCCAGCGGGTTCTGCGGGTCGCCCCACGAGGAGCTCACGATGCCGTCGGCACCGCCGCCGCCGCTGTCGTCGCCGCCACCGCAGGCGGTCGCCGCGAGGGCGACGGCGGTGGCCAGAGCGGCCCACTTGGCGTGCGTGGCTCCGCGCATGGAGTGCCTCCCGAATGTCCTCAGTCTGACTTAGGCCCCAATATCACCCGATATTGACGGGGGTGCACTTTTATGGGGGCCGGACGGAAACGCCCTTCCGGCCCGGCGGACGGAGGGACTCCCTGCGGCCCCGCGGACGGACGCCCTTCCGGCCCCGCGGACGACGAAGGGGCGCCCCGTTCCGTACGTACGGAACGGGGCGCCCCTTCTCAGGTCCGGCGCGCCGGGCGTCAGTGCACCGGGACGACCTGCTTCTCCTCGGCGAAGTGGCACGCCGAGAAGTGCGCGGCCGGGGTGTCCTGGCCCTGGAAGCGCTGCGGGACCGCGAGGAGCGGCGTCTCCTGCGCGCACTTCTCCTGCGCCTTCCAGCAACGGGTGCGGAAGCTGCAGCCCGACGGCGGGTTCGCCGGCGAGGGGACGTCACCGGTGAGGATGATCCGCTCGCGGTGCGCGCGGGCCTCCGGGTCCGGCACCGGCACCGCGGAGAGCAGTGCCTGGGTGTACGGGTGCGTCGGGTGCTCGTAGATCTGCTCGTCCGTACCGATCTCGGCCATCTTGCCGAGGTACATGACGCCGACGCGGTCCGAGATGTGCCGGACGATCGACAGGTCGTGCGCGATGAAGAGGTAGGAGAGGTTGAACTCGTCCTGGAGCTTCTCCATCAGGTTGATGACCTGCGCCTGGACGGAGACGTCCAGGGCCGACACCGGCTCGTCGCAGATGATGATCTCCGGGTTGAGCGCGAGGCCGCGGGCGATGCCGATGCGCTGGCGCTGACCGCCGGAGAACTGGTGCGGGTACCGGTTGATGTACTCCGGGTTGAGACCGACGACGTCGAGGAGCTCCTGCACCTTGCGGCGCCGGTCGCCCTTCGGGGCCACCTCGGGGTGGATGTCGAAGGGCTCCCCGATGATGTCGCCGACCGTCATGCGCGGGTTGAGCGAGGTGTACGGGTCCTGGAACACCATCTGGATGTTGCGGCGGACGGCCTTCAGCGCGCGCCCGGACAGCTTGGTGATGTCCTGGCCCTTGTAGAAGACCTCGCCGGCGGTGGCCCGCTCCAGGTTCATCAGGAGCTTGGCGACCGTGGACTTGCCACAGCCGGACTCGCCCACGATGCCGAGGGTCTCGCCCTGGTAGAGGTCGAAGGAGACCCCGTCCACGGCCTTGACCGCGCCGACGTGCTTCTTGAAGAGGATGCCCTGCGTCAGCGGGAAGTGCTTCTTCAGGTCGCGCACCTGGAGGATCGGCTCGCCGCGGCCCACGGGAGCCTCGATGGCGGCTACGGCCTCCGCCTCGGACGCGGCCACGGCCTCGTCGTTCTTGCTGAGGTCAGCCATGGATCGTCTCCTTCCAGAAGTGGCAGGCGCTCTTACGGCCCGGGAGATCCGTGCCGTCCTGCTCGGTGACCGGCGCCAGGGCCGGGATCTCCGTACGGCAGATGTCGTCGGCCTTGGGGCAGCGCGGGTTGAAGGCGCAGCCGGAGGGCACCCGGAGCAGGTTGGGCGGGAGGCCCTTGATCGCGTAGAGCTCCTGGCCCTTCTGGTCCAGGCGCGGGATCGAGTCCAGGAGACCCCGGGTGTACGGGTGGGCCGGGCGGCCGTACAGCTCGTGCACCGGCGCCTGCTCGACGATCCGGCCGGCGTACATCACGGCGATCTTGTCCGCGACGTCGGCGACGACGCCGAGGTCGTGGGTGATCAGGATCAGGCCCATGTTGTATTCCCGCTGGAGCTCCGCGAGGAGGTCCATGACCTGGGCCTGGACGGTCACGTCGAGAGCCGTGGTGGGCTCGTCGGCGATGATCAGGTCCGGCTCCAGGGCGAGCGCCATGGCGATCATGATCCGCTGGCGCATGCCGCCGGAGAACTGGTGGGGGTAGTCGGAGACCCGCGCCGCGGCGGCGGGGATCTTGACCTTGTCCATCAGCTCGATGGCCTTGACCTTGGCGTCCTTCTTGGACAGGCCCTGGTGCACCCGGAACATCTCGCCGAGCTGGTAGCCGACGCTGAGGACCGGGTTGAGGGAGGACAGCGCGTCCTGGAAGATCATCGCGATCTTCCGGCCGCGGATCTTCCGGCGCTCCTCCTCGGACATCTTCAGCATGTCCTGGCCGCGGAACAGGATCTCGCCCTGCGGGATCTTGCCGGGCGGCATGTCGAGGATGCCCATGATGGCCTGCGCGGTGACGGACTTGCCGGAGCCGGACTCGCCGAGGACGGCGAGGGTCTCGCCGGCGTTCACCGAGTAGTTGACACCGTTGACCGCCTTGGCCACACCGTCACGGGTGTGGAACTCGACGTGCAGGTCGCGGACTTCGAGCAGCGGACCGTTGAAGTCGGATCCGTCGCGCGGCGCGGGGACGGCCGCGGTCTTGTCGATGATGCTCATCTTTTACGCCCTCCTCAGCGCAGCTTGGGGTCGAGGGCGTTGCGGACGGCTTCGCCGAGCATGATGAACGCCAGAACGGTGAGGCTCAGCATGATCGACGGGTACAGCAGGATGTGCTGCGACGTACGGATCGCCTGAACACCCGCGGAGATGTCGACACCCCACGAGACGGTCGGGGAGGCAAGGCCCAGGCCCAGGTAGGACAGGGTGGCCTCGGCCGAGATGTAGCCGCCGAGCGCGATGGTCGCGACGACGATCACGGGGGCCATGGCGTTGGGCAGGATGTGCCGGAAGAGGATCCGGCTGGTGCCGGCGCCGAGGGCCTTCGCCGCGTGGACGTAGTCGGCGTGCTTGACCGTGATCACGGCGCCGCGCATGACGCGGGCCATCTGCGTCCAGCCGAGGAAGGCGAGGGCGAAGACGACGACCCAGACGGTCCGCTCGACGAACGCCTGGAGGACGACCATGGCGCCGAGGAGGAACGGGATACCGAAGAAGATGTCGGTGACCCGGGACATGAGCGCGTCGATCCAGCCGCCGAAGTAGCCGGCGATCATGCCCGTGATGCCGCCGACGACGGTGACGATCGCGGTGACGCAGATGCCGACGATGATCGAGGCACGGGTGCCGTAGATCAGTCGGGCGTAGACGGACCGGCCCTGGATGTCGTAGCCGAGCCAGCCCGGGGAGCCGATGTCGCCGAGCTCCGGCTTGCCCACGTAGTGCTTGACGAGGTCACCGGTCGTGGGCGAGGCACTGGTGAAGAGGCTCGGGAAGGCGGCGATCAGCAGCAGGAAGAAGATCAGCACCGACGACACGATGAAGTACGGGTTGCGGCGCAGGTCGCTCCAGGCGTCGCCCCAGAGGCTGCGCGCCTTCTCGCCCTTGACACCGGACACGTCCACCGAGGGGGTGGCGACGGCGTCCTCGGCGGCCGCGGTCGCGGTCTTGGTCACGTCAGGCATACCGGATCCTCGGGTCCAGGACCGCGTACAGCAGGTCGATGAGCAGGCTGGTGATGAGGTAGACGACGACCAGGATCGTGACGAGGCCGACGAGGGTGGTGCCCTCGCGCCGGGTGATCGACTCGTAGATCAGACCACCGACACCCTTGACGTTGAAGATGCCTTCGGTGACGACCGCGCCGCCCATGAGGGCGCCGATGTCGGTACCGAGGAAGGTGACGACCGGGATCAGCGAGTTGCGCATCAGGTGGACGCCGATGACGCGGCTCTTCGGCAGACCCTTGGCGACGGCCGTGCGCATGTAGTCCGCGCGCAGGTTCTCCGCCATGGAGGTGCGGGTGAGCCGTGCCACATAGGCGAGGGAGAGACCGCCGAGGACGATGGCCGGAGCGATCATCTCGGAGAGCAGCTGGTCGTTGCTGACGTTCGGTGCGATCCAGTCGAGCTGGAAGGCGAACACCATCTTGATGATGAAGCCGAGCACGAAGACCGGGATCGAGATGATCAGCAGCGTGAAGATCAGGATGGCGTTGTCGGCCAGACGGCCGGCGCGGAGACCTGCGATGACGCCGAGGCCGATGCCGAAGATCAGCTCGACGGCGAAGGCGAGCGCTGCGAGCTGCAGCGTGACGGGGAACGCGTCCCCCAGCACCTCGGTGACGGGACGGTCGTTGCGGATCTGCGTCCCGAAGTCGAAGTGGAAGAGGATCCCGGTGATGTAATCCCAGTACTGCTTCAGGATGTGCTGGTCGAGACCGAGCTTGTGTCTGATCTCCGCGATGGTGGCGGGCGAAGCGCCCTTGTCACCGAACAGTCCGGCCACGGGGTCGCCGGGCAGGCTGTAGACCATGAGGAAGATCAGCAGGGTTGTCCCGAAAAAGACCGGGATCATCTGGAGCAGTCGTCGTGCGACATAGCGCCCCATCATGCCTCCGTTGAGATGTGACGGCCGCAGCCGAGGGCCCTCCCGCGACAGCCCGGCCCGATTCCGGGCACGGCGATGTCGTGGAAGGGCCCCCCAGCCACTGCGTTAAGGCACCGAGACGGGACTGACGATCCGTCAGTCCTGTGACGGCGTGCGGACTACGTTCGGGTTTACTTGTGGACCTCGACGCCGGTCAGGATCGGGTCGCCGTCCTGACCGTAAGCCACGCCCGAGACCTTCTCGGAGTAGCCCGCGTTGACCTTGTAGTACCAGAGCGGGATGGACGGCATGTAGTTGACCAGGTCCTTCTCGATGGCCTGGAACTGCTTCACCGACTCGTCGAGCGTCGCCGCGGAGTCAGCCTTGGCGATCTTGGCGTCCAGCGCCTTGTTGGAGAAGTCGCCCTGGTTGCCCGCCGCACCCGTACGGAACAGGTCCGAGATGAAGTTGGCGTTCACCGGGTAGTCGAGCACCCAGCCGGAGCGGTAGATCGACTTGACCTGCTTGCTCTTACGGGCGTTCAGGTCGGCCTGGAAGTCCGGCTTGCCGTCGCCGACACACTGGACGGACGTGGCCTGGGTGATGGAGTTGCAGACAGCGTCCACCCACTCCTTGTGGCCACCGTCGGCGTTGAACTGGATGGAGATCTTGTTGCCGGGGACGCCGCCGCCGGCCTTGATCAGCTCCTTGGCCTTCGCCGGGTCGAACTTGGTGACGCCGGCGCCACCGTCCTCCTGGAAGCCCAGGACACCCTTGGCGACCCAGCCGGTCGCGGGCTCACGCGTACCCTGCAGCACCGTCTTGGTGATGGTGGCGCGGTCGATCGCCATCGACAGACCCTGGATGACCTTCGGGTCGACCTGCTTCGGCTTCTTCCACTGGTCGGCGTAGAAGGCGATGGCCATCGTCTGGATCGCGGAGTACGGCTGGTCCACGGCACGGTCACCGAGGTCCTGGCGGTAGACCGGGAGGTCCTTCGGCGCGATCTGGCGCAGAACGTCGACGTTGCCGGACTTCAGGTCCTCGTACGCAGCCTCGAGGGTGGTGTAGTTCTTGAAGACCACACCGCCGTTCTTCGCCTTGTTCGGGCCCTTGTAGTCGTCGTAGCGGACGATCTCGATCTTCTTCTTGTGGTCCCAGCTCTTGAACTTGTAGGGACCGTTGCCGACCGGCTTCTGGCCGCCCGCGGCCGGGTCCTTGTAGAAGGACTCGGGGAGGGGGGCGAAGACGATGTAGGCGAGCTTGTGGCCGAAGTACGGAACGGCCTTCGTGAGCTCGATCTTGAAGGTGGTCTCGTCGACGACGGTCAGACCATCGAGCTTGTCGGCGGTGGGCTTGGCGCCCTCGGCCTCGGGGTGGACCTTGTCGAAGCCCTTGATGTCCGCGAACCAGGAGGACAGACCCTGGGCGTTCTTGACGTTGGCGTTCCAGTTCCACGCGTCCACGAAGGACTTCGAGGTCACCGGGGTGCCGTCGTGGAAGGTCCAGCCCGGCTTGAGCTTGACGGTCCAGGTCTTCGAGTCCGTCGTGGTGACCGACTCGGCGTTGATCATCTCCAGGGAGCCGTCAGCCTTGTAGTCGACCAGGGTCGAGAACAGGCCGGCCATGACGGCGGAGCCGTTGGACTCCATCGTGTCACCGGTGAGCAGGGGCTTCTCAGGCTCGCCCAGCTCGACGGAGAAGATTCCGTTCGGGTCAACAGCGCCCTTGGCGTCGCCGCTGTCGCTCTTACCCCCGCCACAGGCGGTCGCAGCAAGGGCAACGATGATCGCGCCCGTTACCCACTTGGCGCTCTTGGCACCGCGCATGGGTTCCTCCTCATGAGTCCACTTTTGTCACTACAAGAGGGGCACTCCGAGTTCTGCCGACACCCCTGACGGCTTTTGGACTCAAGTGCCCCGAGTGTGCTCGTGAGTCGGCACTCCCCACAGTGCGTGACCCATTGACCCGAGCTCAATGGAGCCAACTATTAAGTACGTCCGGGCTGTAAACCACACTTAAGTGGTCTCGGTTTGACAACATCACCAAGCCCCCAGATACCGAAATCCGGACAAACTGAGCACAGACAGACACCCCCGAAACGGACCGTTAACACACGTACCGGAGAGCGATGGCCGATATGCGGACACCCGGCCTCCGAAATGGAGTTGACGGAACTTGACGAAAAGCCCGGACCCCCACAGGTGTCTGTGGGGGTCCGGGCTCTGTGCTGACGTCATGTCAGCGGAGAGCGGCGAAGATCACAGGTCGGTGACCTACCCCGCCGCACTCGGCCGTATGCGAGCTTGCTCAGGCGTTCTTGGCGCGGGAAGACGCACGCCCACGCGCGTTCTGGTCCAGGATGACCTTGCGGATGCGCACGGCCTCCGGGGTCACCTCGACGCACTCGTCGTCGCGGCAGAACTCCAGGGACTGCTCCAGGGAGAGCTTCCGCGGCGGGACGATCGCCTCGAAGGAGTCGGCGGAGGCGGAGCGCATGTTGGTGAGCTTCTTCTCCTTGGTGATGTTCACGTCCATGTCGTCGGAGCGCGAGTTCTCGCCGACGATCATGCCCTCGTACACCTCGGTGCCGGGGTCGGTGAACAGGACGCCGCGCTCCTGGAGGTTCGTCATCGCGAAGGCGGTGACGGCGCCGGCGCGGTCGGCGACCAGCGAACCGTTGTTACGGGTCGTCAGCGTGCCGAACCACGGCTCGTGGCCCTCGTGGATCGAGTGGGCGATACCCGTACCGCGGGTGTTGGTGAGGAACTCCGTACGGAAGCCGATGAGGCCACGGGACGGAACGACGAACTCCATGCGGACCCAGCCGGAGCCGTGGTTCGACATGTTGTCCATACGGCCCTTGCGGACACCCATGAGCTGCGTGACCGCGCCCATGTGCTCCTCGGGCACGTCGACCGTGAGGCGCTCGACCGGCTCGTGCACCTTGCCGTCGACCATCTTCGTGACGACCTGCGGCTTGCCGATGGTGAGCTCGAAGCCCTCGCGGCGCATCTGCTCGACCAGGATGGCGAGCGCGAGCTCACCGCGGCCCTGGACCTCCCAGGCGTCGGGACGCTCGGTGTCGAGGACGCGGAGCGAGACGTTACCGATCAGCTCGCGGTCCAGACGGTCCTTGACCTGGCGGGCGGTGACCTTGCGCTGCTTGACCGCGGACTTGGCGTCGGCGCCCTTGCCGGTGCCACCGCGGCCGACGAGCGGCGAGGTGTTCGTACCGATGGTCATGGAGATCGCCGGCTGGTCGACCGTGATCAGCGGCAGCGCGATCGGGTTCTCCGGGTCGGCCAGCGTCTCGCCGATCATGATGTCGGGGATACCGGCGACGGCGCAGATGTCACCGGGGCCCGCGACCTCGGCGGGCTTGCGGGTGAGCGCCTCGGTCATCATCAGCTCGGTGATGCGGACGTTGGAGATCGTGCCGTCCCGCTTGATCCACGCGACCGTCTGGCCCTTGCGCAGCTCGCCCTGCTCGACGCGGAGCAGCGCGATGCGGCCGAGGAAGTTGTCGGCGTCCAGGTTGGTGACGTGGGCCTGGAGGGGCGCCTCCTCGTCGTACACCGGGGCCGGGACGTGCTCCAGGATGGTGGCGAAGAACGGCTCGAGGCTGTCGCTGTCCGCGGGGACCGTGCCGTTCTCCGGCTTGGTCAGCGAGGCGATGCCGTCACGGCCGCAGGCGTAGACGATCGGGAACTCGATCTGGTCCTCGTCGGCGTCCAGGTCGAGGAAGAGGTCGTAGGTCTCGTTGACGACCTCGTCGATCCGGGAGTCCGGGCGGTCCGTCTTGTTGATGCAGAGGATGACGGGCTTGCGCTGCTGGAGCGCCTTGCGCAGCACGAAGCGGGTCTGCGGGAGCGGCCCCTCGGAGGCGTCCACGAGGAGGACGACCGCGTCCACCATCGACAGACCACGCTCGACCTCGCCACCGAAGTCGGCGTGGCCCGGGGTGTCGATGATGTTGATCGTGATCGGGGCCCCGCCGTCCTTGGGGTGATACTTCACCGCCGTGTTCTTGGCGAGGATCGTGATGCCCTTCTCACGCTCCAGGTCGTTCGAGTCCATCATGCGGTCGTCGAGCTGCTGGTGGGCGGCGAAGGCACCGGCCTGCTTGAGCATGGCGTCGACGATGGTCGTCTTGCCGTGGTCGACGTGGGCGACGATGGCGACGTTACGGATGTCGTGGCGCGTGGGCATGGGTGCTTGCGCTTCTCTCGGATCGTGGGATGCGGCGTCAGTTCCTCGTACGCCCGCCGGGCGGACGCGCCACGGCTATGTCCTATGGTACGGGGCTGCCGCGCAAGGGGCTTCCCCGCCCGGATCCGAGAGGGTCTACTGGGGGGTTTCACCGTCGCGCCCGGGGTGCGGCGCGACGGAGGTACGACAGAGGTACGACGGCGGTGCACGTGCGGGGCTGCTGCGGTGTGACAGTGGACGGGCCGGGTCAAGCGGCCGACGCGATCCTGCCCGCCGGGATCACCGGCGGGCAAGGAAATTGAGCTGCTTCTGAGGTTGTGACCTGCGGTTTCAGAGCTTTCAGCGGTTTCGTTCCGCGCCCTTGGCGGATTCGGCCTTCTTGTAGCCGATGTCCTGGTAGCGGGGACCGGCGAGACCCCAGGCCCCGGCGTTCACCAGATCGGCCCTGGCGGCGACGAGCTGCGGCCGCTGGTAGAGGGGGATGGAGCCGGCGGCGGCCCAGATGCGGGCGTCGGCCTGGCGCACCAGGTCGCGGGCCTCCTCCTCGTCGAGCGTCCCCGCCGCCTGGTCGAACAGCTGGTCGATGCGGTCGGTGCCGACGCGTGAGTAGTTCTGCTCGACCAGGAGCGAGCCGTCCGAGGCCGGCTCGGGCTTGGCGAAGATCGGCCGGGCGTCGGTCGCCGGGAAGGCGGAGGCCGGCCAGGAGTAGAGGGCCAGGTCGTAGTCGCCCGAAGCCACGTGGTCCTTGAAGAAGCTGTCGTCGGAGACCTTGGTGACCTCGGTACGGATGCCCACCGCGTCGAGCATCCGGACGATCCGGTCGCCGACCGCGCGCAGTGACTCGGAGCCGGGACCGGACGGCAGCACGAAGCGGAGGCTGAGCGCCTTGCCGTCCTTGCCGAGGGCGCGGCTGCTGTCGGGCACGGCCGCGGGGGCGGCGGTGCCTCGCGGGGCGTAGGCCCCGGCGACGCCCTTGTCGGTCCTGACGACGGGGTGGCCGGCGCGGGCGCCGGAGCCCGTACCGGTGTCGAGTGCCTCGGCCGGGGCGAGGAGCTCGGCGCTCCGGGGGGCGGCGGGGGCCGGGGCGAGGGCGTGGGTGCTGTCCTCGGGGTCGGCGGCGGCGATGAGGGGGGCGGGGGCGCCGATGGCGGGGGCGCGGCGCTCACCCGGCTTGTCGTCGCCGGTGGTCTCGCCCGGCTTGTCGTCGCCGACGATGTAGAGGCCTTCGTCGGATGCGGTGTCGCTCCCCTTCTCGTCCGCCGTCTTCTTGTCCGCCGCTTCCTCGGGGGAGGTCTTCTCGGGGGAGGTCTTCTCGGCCGTCTTTTCCCCTTCCTTCTTCTCTCCCTTCTCTCCGACCTTCTCCGCCGCCTTCTTCTCGGCTGCCTTCTTCTCGGCCTCGCTGCCCGCCTTCGTGCCCGCCCCTGCCGGCTTCTTCACCGCGCCGCCCGGGACCCAGCCCGCGTCGGCGAGGAGCGCCCGCGCCTCCTCGGTGTCCTGGTCGCCGAGCGCGTCGCTGCTGTCCGCGTACGCCGCCTGCCCGGCGAGGGCCAGGTGGCTGCCGGGGGGATGCGCCGGGAGGCCGAGCGGCTTGAGGACGGATTCCGCGAGTTCCTGGCGGTTGATGGCCCGCGCCACCGCGCGCCGTACCCGCTCGTCGGCGAGCGGTCCCGACTCGCCGTTCAGGGAGAGCTGGGTGTAGGCGGGCTCCAGGGACTTGCGGACCACGTACTTCGCCAGGGTGTCCTGCGCGCTCGCGTACCGGGCGATCGCCTCCTGGTTCTTCCTGCGGGCGGCCTGGACCTCCTCCGCCTTCTCCTCGTCGGACCCGTGGGCGAGCGCCCAGGACTCCAGGGCCTTGGAGGGGGTGATCGAGGAGCCGGGGCCGTGGGCGAGGGCCGCCTGCGCGCCGTTGCGCCCGGCGCGGGCGTCGCGGAGCGCGAGGGCGATGCGCTCGGCGGTGGACCGGTCGATCTCGGCCAGGTCGAGGGTGCCGGCGGCGAGGGCGTCCGCGCGGTCGGCGCGGGGGACGGCCTTGAGGACGATGCTGTCGAGTTTGGCGGGCTGTCCCCACCAGCGGGGGTTACGGGCGAGGGTGACGTCGCCGCTCTTGCGGTCGGTCGCCTTCAGCAGGAACGGTCCTGCGGTGGCCTTGAGGGTGGTGCGGGCTCCGTCGTTGAAGGAGTTCGGGGAGCCCATCACCTCCTTCGGGTACAGCGGGGTGAAGAGGGACTGCCAGTCGGCGTAGGGCTTGGAGAAGGTGACCCGTACCTCCAGGTCGTTCTTGCCCCGCTCGATCTTCTCGATCCGCTCGTAGCCGGAGTTGCGGGCGGTCCAGTACGCGGTGTCGCGGCCGCTCAGTGCCCGCCACTGGGCCACGAAGTCGGGCGCCCCGATCTCGCGGCCGTCGCTCCATACCGCCTGCTGGTTGAGCTTGTAGAGGACGACCTGCTTGGGCTCGGTCTCCGCGACCTGCGCGGATTCCAGGTAGTCGGGGTTCCGCTGCGGCCTGCCCCGCTCGTCGAGCGTGTAGAGGGAGGGGAGCACGGCCCCCGCGATGCGGGAGGTGGTGCCGTCGGCGTCGGCCTGGAAGGTGTTGAAGGTGGTGGGCAGGGCGTCGACGGCCCAGCGCAGTGTGCCTCCGTCGGCGACCTTCTCGCGTGCCGCGGGCGCGTTGTCCTGGGCAGCGGCCGGGGCCCCGTCGGTCTCGTCGCCGGAGCTGCATCCGGCGAGGACGGTGACGGCGAGGACGGCGCTGGTCAGGGTGGCGACGGAGCGGAGCGTGCGGGAGCGGGGGCTCCTGGAGCATGTCCTCCCGCGAGGGGCGCCGATCTGGGACATGACTTGTACCCCTTCGTCCAGATTCATTCCATTTGGAGATGATCACACCTATTGCTCATACACTGAAAAGGACGGAGCAGATCCGGCCACGGCGACACGGCGGCGCGCCAGAAAAACGCCACTCGTGCGGCCCAACCCCCCGAGGACCGGGCGCTCCGGACGAGTGGAATCCCGTGCACATGGCTTCCCAAGCGGGATGTGACGCGCGACACTCCTGCCGAAGCCGCTCGCGGAAGTGAGGGCGAACCATGTCCGTTCAGGACGATCTGGCGGCCGTCAAGCGCTGCCTCGAAGACCTGGTCCGCACGGTCGGACAGCTGGAGCGCTCCGTCACGGCGGAGCGGGGCGCACCCGCGGCCCCGGCTTCCGGACGCGCCGAGAGCCTGGTGACCATCCCCGACACGCCGTACGACAGCGGACTGTGGACGGACACGGACGACGAGGGGCTGGGAGCACGCGACCGCCACGCGCCGTAGGACCTACCGGCAACCGACCGTAGGAGGACCTGTTGGCCACAGGTACGGAACCCCCCGGCGCGGCGACGGGGGTTCGCTCCCCCGGCCGCGCCGCCATCACCGCCCGCCATCTGCGCACCGACCGGTGGTGGCTCTCCCCCGCCGCCACCGCCGCCGGACTCCTCGCCTTCGTCGTGTACTCGACCTGGCGGGCCTTCGCCGGCGCCGACTACTACGCGGCGCCCTACGTCTCACCGTTCTACTCGCCCTGCCTGGCGGAGAACTGCGTCCCCATGAGGGGCGGGCCGAACTGGGAGATCTTCGGCAGCTGGTGGGGCCTCTCGCCCGCCCTGCTGATCCTGGTCTTCCCGCTGGGCTTCCGGCTCACCTGCTACTACTACCGGAAGGCCTACTACCGGGGCTTCTGGGCCGCTCCCCCGGCCTGCGCGGTGGCCGAACCCCACCGCGCGTACACCGGCGAGACCCGCTTTCCGCTGCTCCTGCAGAACCTCCACCGGTACTTCTTCTACGCGGCGCTTCCGGTGGCCGGAATCCTCACGTACGACACCGTGCTCACCTTCCGGAACGCCGACTACGCCTGGGGTCACGCCGGGTTCGGGACGCTCCTCTTCCTCGTCAACATCGCCCTCATCTGGGCGTACACCCTCTCCTGCCACTCCTGCCGGCACATCGTCGGCGGCCGGCTGCGGCACTTCTCCAGGCATCCCGTCCGCTACCGGCTGTGGACCTGGACCGGCCGGCTCAACGCCCGCCACATGCTCCTCGCCTGGGCCTCCCTGATCAGCGTCGCCCTCTGCGACCTGTACGTGTACCTGCTCGCCACCGGCACCTTCGACGACCCGAGGTTCTTCTGAGATGACGCACGTCGAGCGAGAGCAGTGGGACGTGGTCGTGGTCGGCGCGGGCGGCGCCGGGCTGCGCGCCGCGATCGAGGCACGCCGTACGGGCGCCCGTACGGCCGTCATCTGCAAGTCCCTCTTCGGCAAGGCGCACACCGTGATGGCCGAGGGCGGCATCGCCGCCTCCATGGCCAACGTCCACCCCCAGGACGACTGGAAGACCCACTTCCGCGACACCATGCGCGGCGGGAAGTTCCTCAACCAGTGGCGGATGGCCGAGCTGCACGCCCAGGAGGCCCCCGAACGGGTCTGGGAGCTGGAGGCCTGGGGCGCGCTCTTCGACCGCACACCCGACGGGCGCATCTCACAGCGCAACTTCGGCGGCCACGAGTACCCGAGGCTCGCACACGTCGGCGACCGGACCGGCCTCGAACTGCTCCGCACCCTCCAGCAGAAGACCGTGGGACTCCAGCAGGAGGACCACCGCGAGACCGGCGACCACGAGGCGCGCCTGAAGGTCTTCCAGGAGTTCACGGTCACCCGCGTCCTGAAGGACGGTGACGGACGTGTCGCCGGGGTCTTCTGTTACGAGCGGGAGAGCGGGCGCTTCCTCGTCCTGGAGGCCCCCTCGGTCGTCCTCGCCACCGGCGGCATCGGCAAGTCCTTCAAGGTGACGTCGAACTCCTGGGAGTACACGGGCGACGGGCACGCGCTCGCCCTGCTCGCCGGGGCGCCCCTGGTGAACATGGAGTTCGTGCAGTTCCACCCGACCGGCATGGTCTGGCCGCCGTCGGTGAAGGGCATCCTCGTCACCGAGTCCGTCCGCGGCGACGGCGGCGTCCTGCGGAACTCCGACGGCCGGCGCTTCATGTTCGACTACGTCCCCGACGTCTTCAAGGAGAAGTACGCCGAGACGGAGGAGGAGGGCGACCGCTGGTACGAGGACCCCGACCACAACCGGCGCCCGCCCGAGCTGCTGCCGCGCGACGAGGTGGCCCGGGCCATCAACGCCGAGGTGAAGGCGGGCCGCGGCTCCCCGCACGGCGGCGTGTTCCTCGACGTGTCGACCCGGATGCCGGCCGAAGCGATCCGGCGCCGGCTGCCCTCGATGTACCACCAGTTCAAGGAGCTGGCCGATGTCGACATCACGGCGGAGGCGATGGAGGTCGGGCCGACCTGCCACTACGTGATGGGCGGGGTCGCCGTCGAATCGGAGACGGCTGCGACGGTGGGCGTGCCGGGGCTCTTCGCCGCCGGTGAGGTCGCGGGCGGGATGCACGGCTCCAACCGGCTCGGCGGGAACTCCCTCTCCGACCTGCTGGTCTTCGGGCGGCGGGCGGGTCTGTACGCGGCGCAGTACGCCCTTTCGAGGACCGGCGGCCCGGTCGCCGCGGCGGACGTGGAGGCCGCGGCGGCCGAGGCGCTGGCTCCGTTCGGCGGCCCGGCGTCGGGCGCCGGGGAGAACCCGTACACGCTCCATCAGGAGCTCCAGCAGACGATGAACGACCTCGTCGGGATCATCCGGCGGGAGGGCGAGATGGCCGAGGCCCTGGAGCGGATCGCCGCCCTGCGGGCGCGGGCCCGGCGGATCGCCGTCGAGGGCCATCGGCAGTTCAACCCGGGCTGGCACCTGGCCCTGGACCTGCGGAACATGCTGCTCGTCGGCGAGTGCGTGGCCCGCGCCGCCCTGGAACGCACCGAGTCGCGGGGCGGGCACACCCGCGAGGACTACCCGGGGATGGACCGCGCCTGGCGGCCGGTGAACCTGCTGTGCCGGGCGGACGGCGACGGGACCGGTGGCGTCGACGGGACCGGCGGTGTCGACGGCATCACGCTCGAACGGACCCGTACGGAGCCCGTACGGCCCGATCTGCTCGCGCTGTTCGAACCGGAGGAGCTGGCCAAGTACCTCGCCGACGACGAGCTGGAAGGGGAGCTGGGCGCATGAGTACGTACGACGCGCGGTTCCGGGTGTGGCGGGGCGACGCCGGCGGCGGTGCCCTGACCGACTACACCGTGGAGGTGCACGACGGGGAGGTCGTCCTCGACGTCGTGCACCGTCTCCAGGCCACCCAGACGCCGGATCTCGCGGTGCGCTGGAACTGCAAGGCCGGCAAGTGCGGTTCGTGCTCGGCCGAGATCAACGGCAGACCGCGCCTGCTCTGCATGACGCGGATGTCGGTGTTCGACCGGGACGAGGTGATCACCGTGACCCCGATGCGCGCCTTCCCGGTCGTGCGCGACCTGGTCACGGACGTGTCCTTCAACTACGCGAAGGCCCGGGAGATCCCGGCGTTCGTCCCGCCCCCGGGGGTGGGACCCGGCGAGTACCGGATGCGGCAGGAGGACGTGGAACGCTCGCAGGAGTTCAGGAAGTGCATCGAGTGCTTCCTGTGCCAGGACACCTGCCATGTGGTGCGTGACCACGAGGAGAACAAGGAGGCCTTCGCCGGGCCTCGCTTCCTCATGCGGATCGCGGAGCTCGACATGCATCCGCTGGACGCGGCGGACGAGGCCGGCGTCGACCGGCGGCGGACGGCGCAGGAGGACCACGGGCTCGGCTACTGCAACATCACCAAGTGCTGTACGGAGGTGTGCCCGGAGTCCATCCGCATCACCGACAACGCCCTGATCCCGCTGAAGGAGCGGGTCGTCGACCGGAAGTACGACCCGCTCGTGTGGCTCGGCAACACGATCAGGCGGCGGAAGGCGTAGCGCCCGCCCCGACCGCACCCCTGCCCGTACCCGCGCCCGCGCTCCAGCGGCCGAGGACCGGCTCGGCCAGGGTCCGGGCGGGGCGGCACAGGGTCTGGCCGTGCCGGGCGAACAGCTCGTCGCGCGAGGAGAAGCGGCCGAGGTCCGTACGGAGGTGGGCGGACAGGTCGCAGGGGGCGGCGCCGGCGCAGGCGGCCGGGGCGTCCCAGTCGACGGTGGTCCGGGCGACGGCCTCGAAGAGGGTCTCGGGGCCGGAGTTGGTGAAGCCGCTCGGGACAGGTCCCGTGCCGCCACGCCCCGCGAACAGCTCCGCGATCGGTACCCAGGTGTCGTCGAGCAGGAACTCGGGCCAGGCGAGCAGCACCTCCTCGGGCACGAACGGGCGCGCCTTCGGGAAGCGCGGGTACCAGAACGCGCCGTCGACCAGCAGGCCCCGCACCCGGGTCGGCACGTCGAGCGACCGGGCCACCGCCTCAAGGACCGCCATGCGCTGGCTGCACGAGCCACGGCCGAGCCGCAGCGTCCGCGACACCCGGCGCACGTCCTCCACCGAGTACACCGGCCGCACGGTGGCGGCGATGATCCCGTGGGCGGTCCGGAGCCGGGCACGGTCCGAGTCCGCGCCCCGCTCCTCGGCCTCCCGCCGCACCCGCTCCACGAGCGCGGTGACCCGGGGGTGCGCCACGTCCAGGATCGGCGTGGGCCGAGTGGATCCGGCGGTCTCCACCACAGGGGCCGGGACCCCGCCGACGGTCCGGAAGGGCATCAAGAGACGGCTGGTCATGGCGTACTCCCCCTGTGCGCGGCGGCCGGGTCGCGCCGACGGCACCATCCTCCTCCGCCCGGTCCCGCCGGGTGCGCGGGGGTCCCCTCCGTCAGTGCCAGCCGGCCCGGTAGGCCGCCCAGTCGCTCTCCTTCGCTGCGAAGTCGACGTACAGCGCGACGCCGAACCGCTCACGGCCGGGGTCGGTGCGTCCGAGGCCGAGTCTGGTGCCCCGGACGGCCGCCTCGACGGTCTCCGCGTTGTCGTGGTGGCCGAGGTCGTCCTCGTGGAAGAAGGGGAGTCCCATCAGCAGATCGGTGGACTCGGGGGTCACTTCGAGGGCGAGGCTGGTCTGCTGGGCGACGTACCCGCCGTAGAGGCTCTCCAGCGGCATCCAGGTGTCGTACGACATGACGGCTATCTGGTCGACCCGTCTGGCGACCTCCCCGAAGAACTCCTGTGACCACCACTTCTCGCTGCCGCTGACCGCGCCGTTCACCGCGTGGAGGCCGGGCAGCGGGTCGATCTGGTGGGCGGCGACCGAGAGCGGGGCCTTCCTCGACCGGGTCAGCTCCCCGAGGTCGTCGAGGAGGGAGAGGTAGTGGGCGTCGTCGGAGAGCAGCGGCTCCAGGTCGAAGTGGACGCCGTCGAAGCCGGTGTCCAGGATCTGCCGGGCCGAGGTGACCACGGCGGCCCGGGACTCGGCCTTCTCCAGGCGCAGCCCGTCGGGGCCCTCGGTGGCGAGGATGTCTCCGAGCCAGGCCTGCACCCGTATCCCGGGCATCGTGCGGTGCACGGCGTCGATGAGCCACTGCGCGCGGGGGTACCGGGCGGCGGGCAGGGTGCCGTCGTGCTCCAGAGGGCCGGCGTGGACATACAGGTCGCGTATGCCCGTGCCCTTGATCCGCTCGGCGAACGCGGCGAGGTCGGCGTCCTTCTTCCGCCCGTCGACCCAGGCGTGTCCGAGCCAGATGGCGTCCTTGCCCCGGCTCTTCGCGTCCTCCCTGAGGTCGCCCGTGTAGCTGACGCGCAGGGCGAGCGCGCCGAACAGCGGGGGCACCACGAGCACCAGGGCCAGGACGAGCGCGAACCAGCGCCCCCGTCGCCACATACTCCTCAGCCGTCCACTCACCCGAGCCCCCCAAGAGCCGTCATGCCGTCCGTACCACCGCTTCACACCGTAGCGGTGACTACCGACAGTGACGCGGGGCTGTGCAGAATGGTTTCCGTCCGGCCTCGGTCCGCTCGCGGAGCGACATACACGGACATAGCCTCCCTTCTGTGACGCGAATAGCCACCCGAACCCTTCTCGCGGTACTGGTGGCGGCGTGGTGGCTCCTCGTGCCCGCCGTTCACGGTGCCCACGCCGACGACCCCGCCGTCCTGTCCCGGGACGGTCAGATCACCGACCGGGTGGGCGCCCTCGGTGACCGCCGAAGCGCCGTGGCGCAGGCCCTCGACCGGCTCTACGACGAACGGCGGATCCAGCTCTTCGTCGTCTACGTACGGGACTTCTCCGGCCGCTCGGGCCAGACCTGGGCCGACGCCACGGCGGAGCGCAACGGCCTCGGTCTCGACGACGTCCTGCTCGCCGTCGCCACCCACGACCGCCAGTACGGCTACTCGGCCGACCCGGGCTCCCGCTTCACCCAGGCCCAGCTCGACGAGGTGGCCCGGACCGCGATCGAACCGGCGCTGCGGCAGAACGACTGGGCGGGTGCCGCCATCGGCGCCGCCGGCGGATACGCCGCCGTCCTCGCCGGACAGCCCGTCCCCGTCCCGACCCTCACCCCCGGGCCCGCCGACCCGGGCGGCGCCGCCGACGACGGCACCTCGGGGAGCGATCTGCTCCTGCCGGTGGTCCTCGTCGGCGGCGCCGGTGCCGTGGGGGCGTACGCGTACCTCAAACGGCGCAGGCGGACCGAGACCCGCACGACGCCACAGGACGGGCAGGGCTGGGGCGCACCGAAGGAACCCGCGCCGCCGTCCCTCGACGCGCTCGACGGACAGGCCCGCCGGACGCTCGTCGACACGGACGACGCCGTCCGCACCAGCCAGGAGGAACTCGGCTTCGCGTCCGCACAGTTCGGCGAGGAGACGGTACGCCCCTTCACCGAGGCGGTCGCCTTCGCCAAGGAACAGCTGACGGCCTCGTTCCGGCTGCGGCAGAAGCTCGACGACGCCTTCCCCGAGGACGACTCGGCCCGCCGGACCATGCTGGACGAGATCCTGCGCCGCTGCGCGGAGGCGAACGCGCGACTCGACGCCGAGAGCGAGGACTTCGACCGGCTCCGGGCCCTGGAGCGGACCGCGCCCCAGGCCCTCGAGTCCGTCGAGGCCGCGTTCAGGGAACAGACCGGAAGGACGGGCACGGCCGAGGCGGCGCTCACCGCGATGCGCGAGCGGTACGCCGAGACGGCCGCCGCGGCCGTCGCGGGCCATGTCGAACAGGCCAGGGACCGGCTCGTGTTCGCGGCGACCCACGTCAACCAGGCCCGCCAGCGGATCGACACCGGGGACAACGGCGGGGCCGCCGTGCACATCCGGGCAGCCGAGGGCGCCGTGGACCAGGCGGCCCGGCTGATCGAGGCCGTGGACCGGCGGGCCCAGGAGCTCGCGGAGGCGGTCGGCAGGCTGCCGGGCGCGCTGTCGGAGACGGACGCGGACCTCGCCGACGCCGAGGGCCTGCTGAAGGGGACCGCCGAGGGAGTGTCCACCGCGGACCTCCAGGGCCGGATCGCCCGCGCCCGGTCGGTGGCCGCGGAGGTGCGGCGCCTCGTGGACACCGGGCGCTACGACCCGATCGGCGCCCTGCGCCGGGTCGAGGAGGCCGACGCGGCGCTCGACGAAGCGCTTGAGGGCGCACGGGAGCGCGAGTCGGGTACGCGGCGCGCCCGCGCGCTCCTCGATCAGGCGATGCTCACGGCCCGCTCGGCGATCGGAGCGGCCTCGGACTACGTCACCACCCACCGGGGCGCGGTGGGCAGCGAGGCCCGCACCCGCCTGGCCGAGGCCCAGCGCCGCTGGGAGAAGGCGCGGGCGCTCGCCGACGCCGGCGACCCGGCGACCGCCCTCGTGGAGGCCCAGCAGGCGGACGCCCTGGCCCGGCGCGCCCAGGACCTCGCCGAACAGGACGTACGGACCTATGGGAACCCGAACGGCCTGGGCGGTGTAACAGGAGTAGGAGGAAGTGGTGGCGGCGGGCTCGGCGGTGCGGTGCTCGGCGGCATCATCCTCGGCGGACTGTTCGGCGGTGGAAGGGGAGGCGGACATGGGGGGTTCGGTGGAGGTTCGGGCGGGGGGTTCGGGGGCGGAGGCTTCGGCGGCGGGCCGGGCAGCTTCGGCGGCAGCGGCACGCGTGGCCGGCTGGGCGGCGGCGGCCGCTTCTGAGGGCGGCGCGAGCCGTGACCTGCCCTCTTCTCTCCCTCTCAAGGAATTTTCCGTACCTCGCAAGGAGAAGCGCGATGAGCAAGCAGACCATTCTCGGCCGGGTCACCCAGCTGGCGAAGGCCAACATCAACGCTCTGCTGGACCAGGCGGAGGATCCGCAGAAGATGCTGGATCAGCTGATCCGCGACTACTCGAACAACATCGCGGAGGCGGAGGAGGCGGTGGCCGCGACCATCGGCAACCTCCGGCTGATGGAGCAGGACCACCAGGAGGACCTGGAGGCGGCGAAGGAGTGGGGCGGCAAGGCGCTGGCCGCCAGCCGGAAGGGCGACGAGCTGCGGAGCGGCGGGCAGACGGCGGAGGCCGATCGCTTCGACAACCTGGCGAAGGTGGCGCTGGGCCGCCAGCTCCAGTCGGAGAAGGAGGCGAGGACGGCGGAGCCGACGATCGCCGCGCAGACCGAGGTGGTGGCGAAGCTCAGGACGGGCCTGGACCAGATGAAGGCCAAGCTCGGCGAGTTGCAGGCGAAGCGGGACGAGCTGGTGGCCCGTGCCACGTCGGCGCGGGCGCAGAACCGCATGATGGACGCCGTGAAGAACATCGACGTGCTCGACCCGACGAGCGAGCTGAGCCGCTTCGAGGACAAGGTGCGCCGGGAGGAGGCACGGGCGATGGGCAAGCAGGAGCTCGCCGCCTCCTCCCTGGACGCCCAGTTCGAGCAGCTGGACTCGCTGGGCGACAGCGCCGAGATCGAGGCCCGGCTGGCCGCGCTCAAGGGCTGATCGGCAGGTGCCTCCGGCTGGCGGCCGGCTGGGCCGGGCGCCGGTCAGAACATGCTGAGGAGCTGTTCCACCGTCGGTTCGGCCGCCCCCTCGCCGTCCGGCAGGGCCAGCTCGAACCAGACGGTCTTGCCGCGCGGGGTGCGCCGCGAGCCCCAGGAGGAGCTGAGCAGGCCGACCAGCTGGAGGCCGCGTCCGCCCTCGTCGGTGTCCTTGGCCCGGCGGCGTCGGGGCTGCACCAGACCGGCGTCCCAGACCTCGCAGACGAGGGTCCTGTCGCGGAGCAGCCGCAGCCGGATCTCTCCCTCGCCGTAGCGCAGCGCGTTGGTGACGAGCTCGCTGACGAGGAGTTCGACGGTGTCGATGAGCGGTTCGAGGTCCCAGGCCTTGAGCTGGGTGCGGGCGAGTTCCCGGGCCCGGCCGACCGAGCGGGGTTCCCGCGGCAGCCGCCAGTCGCCGACGGCCTCGCCGGGCAGTCCCTGGATCCTGGCCATGAGGAGGGCGATGTCGTCCTCGCCGTGCCCGGTCTCCAGGCTGTTGAGGACCCGGTCGCAGACGTCCTCCAGAGGGCGGGCCGGGTCGGTGAGGGCGCGCCGGAAGGCGCTCAGTCCCTCGTCGAGGGGGTGGTCGCGGGATTCGACGAGCCCGTCGGTGTAGAGGGCGAGGAGGGCGCCTTCCGGAAGTTCGACCTCGACCTCCTCGAAGGGTTCGCCACCGACCCCCAGAGGCATCCCGGGGGGTACGTCGAGCAGCAGGGCTTCCTCGCCCGGTTCGACGAGTACCGGCGGGAGGTGTCCGGCGTTGGCGAAGGTGCAGCGGCGGGTGACCGGGTCGTAGACGGCGTAGACGCAGGTGGCGAGGTAGACCTCGGAGAGTTCGGGGCCGCGGGACTTGTGGCCGCGGGACTGCTGGGCTCCGATGGGGGCGCCGAGGCCGCGGGCGATCTCGTCGAGGTGGGAGAGCACCTCGGCGGGTTCGAGGTCGAGCTGGGCGAGGGTGCGGACGGCGGTGCGCAGTTCGCCCATGGCGACGGCGGCGCGCAGGCCGCGGCCCATGACGTCCCCGATGACGAGGGCGGTGCGGTGGCCGGGGAGTTCGATGACGTCGAACCAGTCGCCGCCGACCTCGGTGGCCGCGGTGCCGGGGAGGTAGCGGCAGGCGATGTCGAGCCCGGCCGCTTCGGGGTCGCCGGGCGGGAGCAGGCTGCGCTGGAGGATCAGGGCCCGCTCGTGCTCGCGGCGGTAGAGGCGCGCGTTGTCGATGCAGACGGCGGCCCGGGCGGCGAGCTCGACGGCGAGGGCCCGGTCGCGTTCCCCGAAGGACTCGCTGCCCTTGGTGCGGGAGAACTGGACGAGGCCGACGACGATGTCGTGGGCGACCATCGGGACGACGAGGGTGGACTGGACGAGGTCGCCGTCGGCGCCCGGCACGGTCCGGAGACGGCCGGTGCGCAGGGCGCCCGCGCACGGCGAGTTGAAGGGATAGCGGTGGACGGCCCCGAGCTCGATCGGCTCGGGTCCGCAACAGCCGCTGCCCGGTCCGGGTCCCGCTTCGGTTCTGAGCGGGGTGTCGGAGACGGCGCTGGCGACGGCGACCCTGCGGAGTTCGGCACTGCCGGCGCCGTAGCCGAGGTCGTGGGAGCTCCCCCACCGGCCGGGCGGTGCCTCGTCGCCGGTCAGGAGGCCCTGGTAGAGGTCGACGGAGGCCAGGTCGCAGAAGCCGGGGACGGCGACGTCGAGCAGTTCCCGGGCGGTGACCTCCAGGTCCAGGGAGTTGCCGATGCGTGCGCCGGCCTCGTTGAGCAGGGCCAGGTTGCGGCGGGCGCTGGCCGCTTCCCTGGCCGCGTTGTGGCGGCGGGTGACGTCGATGCCGAGGCCCGCGACGCCGATGGGGCGGCCGGAGCCGCTGTGCACCCGGTAGAGGTTGATGGACCAGTGACGGCGGTCCCTGGCGCCGGGGGCGGCGCCGACGATCTCGAAGTCGGTGACGGACTCGCCGGTCTCCAGGACGCTGCGGAGTGCGGCGGTCATCCGGTCGGCCTCGGACCGGTTGAGGTAGTCGTGGACGGTGCGGCCGCGGTGGTCGTCGGCGGAGCCGCCGAAGACGGTGGCGAAGCGCCGGTTGGCCCGCTTCACGGTGAGGTCCGTGCCGAAGAGGAGAAAGCCGAAGGGGGATTGGCCGAATATCGCCTGGGAGGCGGCGAGGTCGGTCTCGATGCGGCGCAGGGCGCGGACGTCGACGACGATGCAGAGCGCGGCGCGTTCCCCGGACTGGGTCTCGCTCGGCATGACGTAGATCTCGGCGATGCCGTGGGGCTGGTCCTCGCCGGGCATCCGGAAGGGGACGAGGCCTGTCCACTCCTTGCCGTCGAGGATCTCCCTGACCCGCCGGTGGCCACGCTCGCGCAGGTCGGCGGGCATGAAGGCCTCGACCGGGTCCTTGCCCCTGGCCTCTTCGGCGGTGACCCCGAAGAGGTCCACGGCCCGGCGGCTCCATTGCTCGACCAGACCGTCGGGCCCGATCGAGAAGGAGGCCACCCGGATGTAGTCATAGATGGAGCCGGGCGGGCTGCTCTGCCACACGACGCCGCCACTCGTCGTCTCAGGTATCTCGCTCACGCGACCGTCCCCTCCAGCTCACCGCACCGGACCGGCCATGCCCGCAGTATTCAATACGGCAGGCCCCGGCGGCACGACGTTCACGATCACAGGGTGGTCTCGTTCGCCTCGCGCCGAGTACCGGTGATCGTTGTCCCACCCTGTTTACTCACCAGGCAGAGCCAGCTCGAACCATACGGTTTTGCCGGTCCTTCCTTTACGGGTTCCCCAGCGGCGGGCGGAACAGGCCACGAGACCGAGGCCGCGGCCTCCTTCGTCCTCGGGTCCGGGAGCCCGCGCGGTCGGCGGATCCGGAAGCGGATCGGAAACCTCCACGAGCAGGGCGGGGGGCTGGGCCGGATCGGTGCCGTCGGAGCGGGGGCGGACGAGGCGGACCCCGATCGGGCCGGAGGCGTACCGCAGGGAGTTGGTCACCAGCTCGCTGACCAGCAGGACGGTCACATCGCCGAGGGCCGTGTCGAGCTCCCAGGCCCGCAGGGTCTCGCGCACGACGTGGCGGGCCGCGCGCACGGCGTTGGCCTCCGCCGGGAAGTTCCACTCGGCGCGGTCGCCGTCGGTGTCGATCACACCCGATCACTTCCCCAGCCGTGCGTCAGCAGGAAGGCCCACGTCTTCTTCCAACGGGTCAATCAGGACATACCCGAAATTAAGGACGGGATATCGCGCTGGGCGCAGCAGCGGGCGCACGGTGGCACGAACGGCGTAGGGACTCAGCCGCGCGCTCCGGCTCCGGGCACCGCGGGGAGTCTCAGGGCTGCCTCGGCGACGGCGGGGCGGTCCTGGTCGAGCCAGTCGACCGAGTCCAGTTCGGAGAGGGAGAGCCAGCGCAGCGCGTCATGGTCCTCCAGCGGGCGTGGCTCACCGGAGAGCAGCCGGGCGGTCCACACCCGGAGGACGTATCCGGGCTTCAGCGGCCACTCGCCGGGGATGCGCTCACCCGGCTCGATCTCGACGCCGAGTTCCTCACGCAGCTCGCGGACCAGGGCCTCTTCGGGGCTCTCGCCCGGTTCGAGCTTGCCGCCGGGCAGTTCCCAGCGGCCGGCGAGCTCGGCGGGGGCGCTGCGGCGCGCGGCGAGCAGACGCCCCTCGTCGTACAGGGCGCCGGCAACGACGACCACAGGGGGCGCGGCGGGGTCGATGGTGCGTTCCGTCATGGGCGCGAGCGTAGCCCGGCCCCGCCGGAGCCCGCGGCGCTCAGAGGGCGGGACTGCCGATGCGCTCGACCCAGTAGAGCTGCTTGTGACCGCGGTCGTCGAGACTGTCCGCGATCTTCTGCGCTTCGTCCTTGGTCGCGTACCGCCCCACCCGGTAGCGGTTGCCGTTGTCGTCCTGCCGAATGACGAGCCAGGCGAGGTCGGGGCCACTGTCGGTCATCAGGCTTCTCCCTCCGCCGGTCCGGGCGCCGCAAAGGATCTCCGGGAAACCGCAATCCGCATATGCCGGAGCTTACGCCTGACCTTCACACAGCGGATACGGAATTGCACAAAGAGATACGGATCGGCCGGGAACCGACGGAGGGCGGCCGAAGCGCACACCCTTGAGAGGGAGCCGCCGCCTCAGGGGACCCCCTCACCGCCGGAGCGTCACCCCCGCCAGAGCCCCTCGCCGCCAGAGCCCCACCCACGCCAGAGAGGCACCGCCGGGGCTCACCGCACCGGCAGGTGGTACGAGAGGCGGTAGCGGTCCGCGGGGACCACGACGTCCGCCGTCTCGACAGCCCTTCCCGAGGCGTAGTAAGTCCGCTCGACGGCCATCACCACATGACCCGGCACCCCGCCGAGCGCCAGGAGTTCCTCGGCGAGGCCCGGACGGGCGCCGACCTCCTCCACCACGTTGTCCACGACCACGTCGATGGCCGCCATCCGCTCGACGACGCCGCAGCCGCCCAGCGGGCCCTCCTCGGGCAGCATGACCGGCGTCCGGCCGGTGACGGCGAGCGGTTCCCAGGAGGTGGCGACCATCATCGGCTCGCCTCCGTCCCGGTACACGTACCGCGTGCGCATCACGCGCTCCCCCGGCTCGATCCCGAGCCGCTCGGCCACCTCGGCGCTCGCCGGCTCCTGCTCGCTCCCCGACTCCCAGGTGCCGCGCGCCCCTTCGGCCGCCTGCTCCTGCCGGAAGGGGCTGGCTCCGGCTGCCGGACGGTAGCCGGAGCGGGCGATCCGGCGCGGCACCGGGCGCTCGCGCACATAGGTGCCCGAGCCGGATCGCCCCTCCACGAGCCCCTCGGCCATGAGCACCTTGCGGGCCTCCAGCGCGACGGTGTCCGACACCCCGTACTCCTCGCGGATGCGCGCCTGCGAGGGGAGGCGGGTATGCGGCGGAAGCGAGCCGTTGGCGATCTTCTCCCGCAGATCGCTCGCCACGCGCAGATAGGCGGGCTGCTCACCGAACGTCACTGGACACTCCCCTCAGGTTGACTGTCAGCTACAGCGTGACGACCCAGGGTCGCGGTCCGCAAGTGTGGGCCAAAGTTTCACTCGAAGTGATGACGACCCGGCGCCAAACCTTGCTACCCACGGTCACCCCCGGTAGATGCCGTCGAACCCCTTGACCCGCATTGGTCCAGACCAATACGTTCCTGCCTGCACGCCCCGCACGCTCCCCCTCGCACGCGCCATCCCGCCTCGCACAGGAACGAGCCCATGCGTCCCAGAGCCATGACCAAGCTGACCTTCGGTGCGGCCGCCGCGGCCGCTCTCGGCCTCCTCGCCACCCTCACCCCCACCGCCGGCGCACACCGGACCTCCGAGCACCAGACCTCTGGGCATCTGGCCTCCGGGCATCTGGCCTCCGGACATCTGGCCTCCGGGCACCAGACCTCCGGGCACAAGCCCGAGCCGAAGCGCGTCGGCTACTTCACCCAATGGGGCATCTACGGAAGGAACTTCCAGGTCAAGGACCTGGAGACGAGCGGCACCGCCGCCAAGCTCAGCCACATCAACTACGCCTTCGGCGTGATCGGTCCGGACGGCAGGTGCCTGATGGGCAACGCCCCCGGTTCCGACCCCTGGGCCGACTACGTACGCCCCCTCGACGCCGCCACCTCGGTGGACGGCGTCGGCGACTCCGCCGACCAGCGACTGGCCGGAAACTTCAACGAGCTGCGGGAACTCAAGGCGAAGAACCCCGGCCTCAAGGTCATGATCTCGCTGGGCGGCTGGAGCGGCTCCGCGCACTTCTCCGACGCGGTGCGCACCGACGCCGGCCGCAAGGCGCTCGTCGCATCCTGCGTCGACACGTACATCAAGGGCAACCTGCCCGTCGACGGCGCCCGCGGCGGCGCCGGGGCCGCCGCCGGGGTCTTCGACGGCGTCGACCTCGACTGGGAGTGGCCGGGCTCGGACGGAGCCCCCGGGAACGTCATCCGCCCGGAGGACAAGCCCAACTTCACCAAGCTCGTCAGGGAGTTCCGCACCCAGCTCGACGCCTACGGCCGCTCACTGCCGAAGCGCAAGCACTACGAGCTCAGCGCCTACGTGCCCACCGCCCCGGCCAAGATCGACGCGGGCTTCGAAGTCGCGCGGATCATGCGGGACTTCGACTTCGTGAACCTCCAGGGCTACGACTTCCACGTCTCCGGCGAGAAGACGACCGCCCAGCAGTCCGCGCTCTTCGCCAAGAACGACTTCAGCGTCGACCAGACCGTCAAGGCCTGGCTGCGACGCGGAGCTCCCGCCCACAAGCTCGTGGTCGGCATGCCGTTCTACGGCCAGGGCTGGACCGGCGTGACCGGTGGCGGCGACGGCCTCGGACAGCCGGCGGCCGGCCCCGCCCCCGCGACCTGGACGGCCGGCTCGGAGGACTACAAGCACCTGAAGAAGCTGGCCGAATCGGGGACGTACGAGCTGCACCGGGGACACCGGAACGGCCACGCCTGGCTCTTCGACGGCACGACCCTGTGGACCTACGACGACCCGGCCGTACTGCGCACCAAGGCGGCCTACGTCCGGCAGCACGGACTCGGCGGCGCGATGGTCTGGTCCCTCGACGGCGACACCGCGGACGGTGAGCTGATCACCGCCATCGACCGGGGTCTGACCCGGCGCTGACGCCCCTGCCCCGGCCACCCGCGCGGGTGGCCGGCCCCTGAGCCGCGGACCGGACCCGCCGCTCGCGGTGCGGAGACGGGAGCGGCCGTCGGTCACGGGCCGCCGCTCCCCCGCCCACCGCCCCGGTCCGCACCGGCGGGGCCGGGCCTCCCGAGGGAGTCCCGGCCCCGTTCCCGTGCGAGGACGAGGACGAGGCCGAGGGCGAGGGACAGCGGCTCAGGCCGAGGTGCCCTCGCCCTCCGGCGGAGTGTCCGTCAGGCCGAGCTCGTTCCGTGCCTCCGCGCTGTCGGGCAGGGCATCCCAGGCCGTGTCGTACGCCTCCCAATAGGCGTCCGCGTCGGCCGCCGTCGCCAGCTTGCGCCACTCCTTCGAGGCCGCGCCGAGCTCCTTGTGGAGCGCCTCGACGGGGGCCTTGGGGAGGCCGGACCAGTGGTAGTTCCCGAGGTCCGCGCGCGCCGCGTCGATCGCCGCGAGCATCTCCCCCGACCACGCCTTGTTGGCGGCGAAGTCCTCGTCCGGGTCGTCCTCCGGCTCGCGGTACATGACGGTCTCGATCGGGTTGACGGACCTCAGGAAGTGCTCCTGGTCGAGGGTGAGGGTGGACGCGTCGGAGCGCACCGAGCCTTTGAAGGGCTTCTTCTCGGTGGCGTACGCGCAGGTCACCGTACGGTCGCCGAGGCGCCAGCTCTGGCTGCTCGGCAGGTAGTAGTAGACCCAGACGTCCTGCGGCACGGCCCAGGTGTCCATCGCGTACGCGGCGTTGACCGTCTCGCAGCGCGGCTGGGCGATCTCGTCGATCGCGTCCTCGCCGGGCCACTTGTCGAAGCCGGTGACCTTGAAGTTTCCGGTGACCTCGCCGTCGTGCGGGCGGTCGCAGTCGACGATCGTGACCTCCTCCGTGTACTCCTCCAGCTTGCCGTCGTCGCTGAAGCACTGCCCGGTCCGCAGCGAGAAGGGCGACTTCGAGCGGGACGCCTCGTCCACGCCCTCCTTGAAGCCGCTCCAGGCCGTACGGAAGCCTCCGCTGACGAGGCCGAGCACGAGCAGCAGACAGCTGACGGCGGAGAGCACGATGCCGGTGACGGCGAGCCCCTTGCCCGCCTGGTCCTTCTTCCTGATCTGCGGGAGGGCGATGAGCCCGAGGATCAGCCCGAGGGGCGGGAGACAGCAGACGATGCCGGCGACGAGGGAGCTGACGGCGAGCCCGTTGGTGGTACGCCGGGGCAGGCCGTACGGCCCGGCTCCGGGAGCACCTGGACCGGGCGTACCGGGAGCGCCCGGAGCTCCGACGTAGGGGCCGGCCGTGTACGGCATCCCAGGGGAGGTGTACGGCCCCGGGGCGGGCCATCCCCCCTGCTGCGGGCCCCCCTGAGGTGCGGGGGGCGGCGGGGTCGGCTGGGTCGGCTCCACGGGTACGGTGCTCCTGTTCGGGGCGGGCGGCGCGAACGGGTGATCGGTCGCGCATCGTACGTGGAGGGGTGTGCGGGACGGACACGCGGGGCCGACGGACGGAAGGGACGGCCGCCCGCAGGCGACCGCCCCTCACTGTGTTCCGCCGGGTTCAGAGCTCCGAGTGCCTCAGAACTGCAGGGCCCAGGTGTCGATCTTGCCGGTGTCGTAGTTCGCGTTGTCCGTGACCCGCAGCTTCCACGTGCCGTTGGCGACCTCCGAGGAGGCGTTCACGGTGTACGTGGTGTTGATGTTGTCCGCGCTGCCACCGGTACCGAAGGCCTTCAGGGTGTACGCCGAGCCGTCGGGGGCGATCAGCTGGACCTGGAGGTCACCGATGTAGGTGTGGACGATGCTCACCGGCACCTGGAGGGTGGCGGGGGCGTTGCCGGTGATGCCGGTGACGGTGACCGGGGACTCGACGGTCGCGTTGTCGGCGATGGCGTAGTCGGCGGTGTTCTCGAACTTCTTGCCGGGCGGCGGGGTGGTGCCGCCGTCACCGACGTACAGCAGGCGGTTCGGGGAGCCGGTGCCCGGGCTGGTCACCACGTTCGGCGTCGCGGCGTTCACCAGCGCGGTGCCCACCTGGGCCGGGGTGGCCGTCGGGTTGTTCCCGAGGTACAGCGCGGCCGCGCCGGCGACGTGCGGGGCCGCCATCGACGTGCCGGAGATCGTGTTGGTGGCGGTGTCGCCGGTGTTCCACGCCGAGGTGATGGAGGAGCCCGGGGCGAAGAGGTCCAGGACGGTGCCGTAGTTGGAGAAGCTGGAGCGGGCGTCGGTGTTGGTCGTGGAGCCGACCGTGATCGCCTCGGTCACGCGGGCCGGGGAGTAGTTCGAGGCGTTGGCGTTGCTGTTGCCGGCGGCGATGGCGTACGTGACGCCGGACGCGATCGAGTTGCGGACGGCGGTGTCGAGGGTGGAGTCCGCGCCTCCGCCGAGGCTCATGTTGGCGACGGCCGGCTTGACGGCGTTGCGGGTCACCCAGTCGATGCCCGCGACGACGCCGGCGGTGGTGCCGGAGCCGTTGTTGTCGAGCACGCGGACGCCGACGATCTTGGCCTTCTTGGCGACGCCGTGGGCGTTGCCCGCGACGGTGCCGGCGACGTGGGTGCCGTGGCCGTTGCCGTCCTGGGCGACGTTGTCGTTGTCGACGGCGTCGAAGCCGTTGAAGGCGCGGCCGCCGAAGTCGCTGTGGGAGATCCGCACACCGGTGTCGATGATGTACGCCGTGACGCCCGTGCCGGCCGTGTCCGGGTAGGTGTAGCTCTGGTTCAGCGGGAGGCCCCGCTGGTCGATCCGGTCCAGGCCCCAGGACGGCGGGGAGGGCTGGGTGCCGTTGATCTTGAAGACGCGGTTCTGCGCGACGGACTTCACCGCGGGGTCGGCGGCGAGCTTCTTGGCCTGCGCCTCGGAGAGCTCGACGCTGTAGCCGTTGAGCGCCGAGGTGTACGTCTTCTTGATCTTGGCGCCGTACTCGGCGGCGACCGCACGGCCCTTCGCGGTCTCGGCCTGCGCCGACTCCTCGAGGGTGACGATGTAGCTGCCGGCGATCGCGCCTTCGGCTCCGGCGTTCTCGATGACACCCTCCGGGGCCGCCGGTGAGGCGACGGCCGGGAGGGTGGAGAGGGAGCCGAGGGCGAGGGCGGCGACGGCTATGGCCGCTGCGGTGGCGACTCGGCGGCGTGAGTCACGCATCACTGACATGTGAGGGGTCCTCCTCATTGGTGGTGCGCTGCTGTGGGGGAATGGCAGGAGCATGACAAGGCGACGCGGGCTCCGCGCCGTCTCGGACATTCGGCTGCCGAGCGAAAGATTGGCGGATCCATAGGAATCGCACAAGAGTCGTGCCATCCCCGCAACGACCGCGCCACACGGCTGACATGCTGGAGGTCATGACCGCCTACGTGTGCTCCCGTTGCCGGATCCAGTCGCCCACGGACGCGCTCACCTGGCGTTGTCCGGAATGCCGCGGACCCTGGGACCTGGAGTTCGCGAGTGCGTCGGTTTCCCTCCCGTCACTCGCGTCACGAGGAAATTCATTGTGGCGTTACGAGGAAGCTCTACCTCCGATGCCCTACGCACCGGAGGTGACGCTAGGAGAGGGCGGTACGCCGCTCGTACCCCTCGCACCGCTCACGAAGGCGGAGGAGAAACCGGCGGCAGAGACCGCGGCGGCGCCCGGCGGAGGGTCCGTCTCGGCCAAGCTCGACTTCCTCATGCCGACGCTCTCCTTCAAGGACCGCGGCGCCGTGATGCTCGCGGCCCATGCCCTCCGCCTCGCACGGGCCGGCCGCCTCGACCGGGTCGTCGCCGACAGCAGCGGGAACGCGGGCACCGCCGTCGCCGCGTACGGCGCACGGGCCGGGCTCGACTGCCTCGTGTACGTACCCGAGGGCACGTCCCCGAAGAAGCTGGAGCAGATCAGGGCGCACGGCGCCCAGGTCGTCGAGGTGCCGGGCGACCGCGAGGCGACGGCCCGCGCGGCACAGGCGGCGGCCGACGAGCCCGGCGCCTTCTACGCCTCGCACGTGTACAACCCGTACTTCCTGCACGGCACCAAGACCTATGTGTACGAGCTCTGGGAAGAGCTCGGTGGCCGGCTCCCCGACACGATCGTCGTCCCCGTCGGCAACGGCACCCTGCTCCTCGGCGCCGCCCTCGCCCTCGACGAACTCCGAAACCACGGGCTCACGGACACCCGGCCGGCGCTCGTCGCCGTCCAGGCGGAAGCCGTGTCCCCGCTGGCGACGGCCTTCCACGCGGGCGCGGAGGAACTCGGCGCGCCCGCCCCCGCCCGCCCCACCCTCGCCGAGGGCATCGCGATCCCGGCCCCGCCCCGCGCCCGCCAGATCCTGCGGGCGGTACGCGCGACCGGCGGCACCTTCCTGACGGTGACGGAGGGCCAGATCCGTTCGGCCCAGCGGGACCTGGCCCACCGCGGCCTCTTCGTCGAGTCCACCGGCGTGGCCTGCTGGGCGGCGGTCCAGGCGGCCCCGCCACGCCCCGGCCTCACCGTGGTGCCGCTCTGTGGGGCGGGCGCGAAGACGGGCCTGGCCCCCGGGGGCGGCCCTCAGTCCGTCCAGTAGGTGTCGTGCTTCACGAAGAAGGCGGTGCGCTCCTCGTCCGTCATCGTCGCGACGGTCGACACCTTCTCGAAGTACTCCTCGCGGGGTGCGCCCGGTGCGAAGAGGATCAGGAACGACGCCGCCTCGTCGGAGTCGTTGCGGAAGGCGTGCAGGCCACCGGTGGGCACGTAGAGGAAGTCGCCCTTCGTCGCGTCGATCCAGTGGTCTCCGTCGTAGAGCCGGACGGTCCCGTCGAGGACGAAGAAGGTCTCCGATATCCCCCGGTGGAAGTGGGTGGCCGGTCCGCCCGCCTTCGGGGTCATGTCGACACGGTAGAGCCCGAACTCCCCGCCCGTGGAGGCGGTGGTGGCCAGGTAGTGCGTCTCCGTCCCGTTCTCGACGACGAGGTCGGCGGGCGCTCCGGCAGGCCGGAAGGAGGCAGTGATCTCGCCGGTCTCGCCGTGGTAGCGGGGCTCGGGGTAGGACATCGGTCACTCCGTCTCGTCACGGGTCAGCAGTCCTGACAGTCAATCAGGCACCGCTGACACAGGGCGATTCGGGCCCCGGACCACACCGAAGGGTGCGGCTTCGTGGCCGGAACCGATCCCGTCCCCGAAGCCGCACCGTCACGCCCCGCGCACCTCGCGCATCCCGTACGGATCAGAACTCGTCGGCCCCGTTGCGGAGCTCGTACGTCCAGTAGCCCGTCTTCGCGGCGGCCTCGTCGACCGCGAGACCGCCCGCGGGCGCCTTGACGATGACGCTGCCCTCGGCCGGGCCGTCGGCGGCGAAGAGGTTCACGTTGAACTGCTTCACGACCTTGTTCTCCTCGTGGACGCCTCCGAGCGAGACACGCACGTTGGCGTACGCGGGCGCACCCGGCTTCACGACGACCGGGCCGGCCGGCTCGCTCTTCGCGACGGCCGGGATGTCCTTGGCGGTCTGGATCGGGCCGAAGGCGATCAGCGGGTACTTCAGGAGGGTGCAGGAGCGGCCGGAGACGTTGGTGGCGGTGAGGACGATGTGCTCGGTCGGGACCTCGTCCGCCTTCGCCGCCGTGATCTTGACGTCGCCATGGGCGCAGGCGGGAGCCGTGGCGGAGCTCTTGCCGCCGGTGGTGGAGCCGCCGGCCGTGGAACCGGACGCGGTACCGGCCGAGGATCCGGACGTGGAACCGGCCGTGGACCCGGACGTTCCGGTGCCGCCGGACGTCGAGCCGCCGGTGGAGCCCGAACCGCTCTTCGCCGCGGTCTGGTCCGCCGAGCCCTCGGCGCCGCCGTCGGCCCCGCCCTTGTCGGCCGTCCCGCCGGCCGCCTGCGAGGCGCTCGCGCTCCCCGCGTCCTTGGCACCGCTGTCGCCGCCGCCGCAGGCGGTCAGTCCCAGCGAGAGGGCGGCGATGGCGGCGGCGGCCAGGACGGTGGACTTGTGCGTACGCATGATGGTTCTCCCCCGTGGGACGCGATCGGCGCGGTCGGCGCCGTCGACGCGTCTGACTCGTTTGGTCAATGCACGTACTCCGTGCAGTCACCAGACTCCCGCCTCGCGCTGCCGTCCCGCTTGCGTACCGCTAACGATCCGCTGACAGGCGCGAGAGACGGGCCGCCGCCCGCGCCGAACCCTCCGGATACCCGGCCGCGTCGGCCGCGACGATCGCGCGTTCCAGCTGGTCGGTGGCCTCCTCCAGGCGGCCGATACCGGCCAGCGCCTCGCCCCTGACGATCTGCAGCTGCGCCTGGACGACCACCGCGTCGGGGGCGACGAGTTCTCCGGCGCGAAGGGTGTGCGCGAGCGCCGCCTCGTAGTCCCCCGCCTTCAGGCAGTGCCCCGCCAGATGCTGGAGGGTCAGCGCCTGCGTGGAGGGATGACCCGTGCGGTCGGCGAGCGAGACCGCGTGGATCATGAGCAGTCCCGCGCGCTCGTGCTCCCCGGAGGCGTCGAGGACGGCCGCGTAGTTGACGTAGGCGATGGCCTCGCTGATCGTGTCGCCCGCCCGCGCCGCGAGACCGGGCGCCTTCGCCAGATGGACCAGCGCCTCGGCGTCCCGGCCCTCCTCGTGCAGGATCCAGCCGAGCAGCGCCCGCGACCGCGACTGGGCGTCGAGATCACCCACGTGCTCGGCCGAGGCGAGGCCCGCCTCCAGGAGCGGCGTCCAGCCGTCCCCGATCCGCATCAGCATCAGCGGCCACTGGACCAGGGCGAGCCGCCAGGCCCGGTCGTGCAGGCCGAGGGCCGCCGCGGCCGCCACGGCGCCCTCCAGGGCGGGGCGCTCCGCCACGTACCAGTCGAGGGCCGCCGTCCGGTCCTCGAACTCCCGCGTCGCCGCCGGCCGCCGGGCGTCGGCGGGCAGCGAGTAGCAGGGCTGGGAGCCCGGTTCGGCGGCGGCATCGGCCGCGAGACCCGTGTAGAGGTAGTGGTCGAGGAGACGCGGCAGGCCCTCTGGGTCGGCTTCCGGGGCGAGATGGCGCGCGTAGAGCCGCACCAGGTCGTGCGGCATCCAGCGGCCGGGGACTGCCTCGGTGAGCAGATGCGCCGCGGCGAGCCGGTCCAGGTCGGCGGAGGCCTGCGCGGGAGACGTCCCGACGAGCGCGCCCGCCGCGAACCGGTCCAGATCGGAGCCGGTGTGCAGGCCGATCGCGCGGAACAGCCGGGCCGCCGACTCGGGCAGCTGCTGCACGGTGAGCCGCAGCGCGGCGGAGACGCCCCGGTCCTCGACGTCGAGGAGCATCAGGCGGCCCTGTTCGTCGGCGAGTTCACCGACCATCGCGTCGAGCGTCCACCCCGGCCGCTCGGCGAGGCGGGCCGCCGTGACGCGCAGCGCCAGCGGCAGGCCGTCGCAGAGCCCGGCGAGCCGCGCCACGGCCCCCGGTTCGGCGGCGACCCGCGTCTCGCCGAGGACGGTGGTGAGAAGGGCCGCAGCGTCGGCGGGCGGGAGGTGCCCGAGCGGCACCGGCCGGGCCGCGTCGGAGGCGATGAGGCCGCCGAGCCGGTCGCGGCTGGTGACGAGCGTCGTGCAGTGGTCACCGCCGGGCAGCAGCGGCCGGACCTGCTCGGAGGAGCGGGCGTTGTCGAGGACCACGAGCAGCCGGCGGCCGCCGGTCAGGGAACGGAACAGCGCGCCCCGCGCCTCCACGGCCTCCGGGATCCGCTGCGGCTGCACACCGAGCGCAAGCAGGAACTCGCGCAGGACGGCGGCGGTCTCGGGCGCCGGGGTGTCGCTGAAGCCGCGCAGATCGGCGAAAAGCCGCCCGTCGGGGAAGTCGGTGCGCCGCTCGTACGCCCAGTGCACCGCGAAGGCCGTCTTGCCGACACCGGCCGGCCCCGTGACGAGACAGACGGGGCCGTCCCCGCCCAGGGCCACCCGGTCGAGCGCGGCCAGCTCGGGCCCCCGCCCGGTGAACCCGCGCGGCGCCCGGGGCAGCCCCTCCGGCGCCGGGACCTCGGCCGGGACGACAGGACGGGGCACGGCGGCGGGCCCGGCCGAGCGGAGCAGCGTCGCGTAGGCCTCGCTGAGCGTCTCGCCGGGGTCGACGCCGAGCTCCTCGGCGAGCAGCCGCCGGGTGCGGTGGTACCAGTCGATCGCGTCCGACTGACGTCCCGAACGGCCGAGGGCCAGCATCAGCGCGGCCGCGAGGGACTCCCGCAGTGGATGCGCGACGGCTTCGGTCCGCAGGACGGCGGCGGCCCGGCCGTGCTCGCCGAGTTCCCCGTACGCCTCCGCCAACGCCTCCACCGAGGCGAGCCGCAGCTCCTCGAGCCCCCCGGCCGCCGCCTCGAGGGGGCGGCTGTGCACGGTTCCGGTGAGCGCGGGCCCCTGCCAGTACGACAGCGCCTCGCGCAGCATCCGCACCGCGTCGGCGGGCCGCCGCTGCACCTGGGCGAGCCCCACGAGCTCCTCGAAGCGGTGCGCGTCCACCAGCGACTCGGGCATCCGCAGCACGTACGCCGAGCCCTGGGTGGCCAGCTCGACCCCGTACGCCTCAGCCCCGTGCTCGGCCAGCAGCGCCCGCAGCCGCGAGACGTGCCCCTGGAGCACGGTCTTGGCATGGGTGGGCGGCTCCTCCTCCCACAGCGCGTCGATCAACTGACTGACGTTCACGGCACTGTTGGGCCGCAACAAGAGCATGACCAGGAGACTGGACCGCTTGGCGGGCCCCAAGGCTACGTCCCCGTCCTCCGTCACCAGCGCAACGGAGCCGAGCAGCCGGAACTCCACCTGTATACCTCCGGATCCCTCTCCCCCATTTCCCCAGCAGTCGAGGATACGTGGGGTGGAGGGGTCGCCCGTGCGCGGAGATCCCCGATCCCGCCACCGCCGTCCGAATCCGCACGTGGCCCGGGCAACCGGGCCGGCCCCCGGAGGAGCCGGCCCCCGGAGGAGCCGGCCCCTTCTGAGGCGTACGTCACCACGGCCGGGGTTCGTACGCGTTCTCCGGCCGCGCATGGCCGACTTCCGTGACGCTCAGCACGTTGATGAGCTTGTCGAGTTGCTTGGTCACCTGCTCGAGCGGAGTGTCGTCCGCGTCGACCACGAGGGTGACCCGGGAGAAGCCCTCCCCCTCGGCCGGGACGACGGCGAGGGAGTCGATGTTGAAGCCGCGCCGGCTGAAGAGGGCGGTGACCCGGGTGAGCGCGCTGGGCTTGTCCTCGACGAGGACCGACAAGGTGTGTGTGCTCATGCGTCGTCGCTCTCCCACCTCGGAGTCATGTCCCGGGCGATCTTGATGTCGTCGTTGCTGGTCCCGGCGGGGACCATGGGCCAGACCATGGCGTCCTCGTGGACCACGAAGTCGATGACGACCGGCACGTCGTTGATCTCCATCGCCTTGGCGATCGTGTCGTCCACGTCCTCGGGCCGTGTGCACCGCAGACTGACGCAGCCGTAGGCGTCCGCCAGCTTCACGAAGTCGGGGACGCGCCGGGCCGTCTGCAGGTCGGAGTTGGAGTACCGCCGGCCGTAGAAGAGCGACTGCCACTGGCGGATCATGCCGAGGTTGCCGTTGTTGATGACCGCGACCTTGATCGGCACACCTTCGATCGTGCAGGTGGCCAGCTCCTGATTGGTCATCTGGAAGCAGCCGTCTCCGTCGATCGCCCAGACCACCGTGTCCGGCCGCCCCATCTTGGCGCCCATCGCGGCGGGCACGGCGAAACCCATCGTGCCCAGGCCGCCTGAGGTGATGAAGGCGCCGGGCTTCTCGAAGCCGATGAAATGGGACGCCCACATCTGGTGCTGGCCGACGCCGGCCACGTAGAGGGCGTCCGGCCCGACGAGGGAGCTGAGCCTTTCCAGGACATACTGCGGAGCCAGCGAGCCGTCCCCGAAGTCCTCGTACCCCAGCGGGTAGGTCTCCTTCATCCTGTCGAGCAGCGCACGCCACTCGGCGTAGTCACCGGGGCGGTCGATCGCGTGGACGAGGGCGCCGATGACCTCCTTGCAGTCACCCACGATCGGTACGTCCGCCGCCCGATTCTTGGAGATCTCCGCCGGGTCGATGTCCGCGTGGATGACCTTGGCCCGCGGTGCGAACGACGAGAGCTGCCCGGTGACCCGGTCGTCGAACCGCACGCCCAGGGCGATGAGCAGGTCTGCCTTCTGCAGTGCGCCCACCGCCGAGACGCTGCCGTGCATGCCGGGCATCCCCATGTGGAGCGGGTGGCTGTCGGGGAAGGTGCCCCTGGCCATCAGCGTGGTGACGACCGGAATACCGGTCAGCTCTGCCAGGCGGAGCAGTTCCGCCGAGGCGCCGGCCTTGTGCACGCCGCCGCCGACGTACAGCACAGGGCACTCGGCCTCGGAGATCAGCTTGGCTGCTTCCTGGATCTGCTTGGCATGCGGCCGGGTGACCGGCCGGTAGCCCGGCAGGTGCGTCGTCGGCTCCCAGTGGAACTCGGTGTCGGCCTGCAACGCGTCCTTGGTGATGTCGACCAGTACCGGACCGGGACGGCCGCTGGAGGCGATGTGGAAGGCTTCCGCGATGGTCCGCGCGATGTCGTCGGCGTCGGTCACCAGGAAGTTGTGCTTGGTGATCGGCAGGGTGATGCCGCAGATGTCGGCTTCCTGGAAGGCGTCCGTGCCGATCATGCTGCTCGACACCTGACCGGTGATGGCGACCATCGGGACGGAGTCCATGTACGCGTCGGCGATCGGCGTGACCAGATTGGTGGCGCCCGGCCCTGAGGTGGCCATGCAGACGCCGACCTTGCCGGTGGCCTGGGCATACCCCTCCGCGGCGTGTCCGGCGCCCTGCTCGTGCCGGACCAGTACGTGGCGGACCTTGGTCGAGTCGTAGAGCGGATCGTAGGCGGGGAGGATATGACCGCCCGGATATCCGAACACGGTGTCGACTCCGACGTGCTCCAAAGCCCTGACCAGAGCTTGAGCACCTGTCATCTGTTCGGCCATTTGCTCGTTCCTTTTGGCGTGGCTCGAATGCTGGGCGTGCCTGCTGACCCGAGTGGGATGAGAGGAGGACGCCCGTTCGCAAGACTGATTCGAAGGGCAGCGCGCAGAATTCAGCAGTCGGACGGTAAGTCCGGAAGTACTACAGGATGGCGCGCAAGGAGCGGTGTCGGGTGACGACTACGCGCTCGGCGGCTCCGAGGGGTCAGAACACACGTCGGAGCAGAGCGAATCCGTTCGTGACGGCTCAAGCAAATCTCGCGGTACACCACGGGAATGCGAGGTCTCAGCCTATCTTCCCGTTGTGCGGGGATGCCAGTCCCCCGGGCTCTGGGTCACCGTCGGCGGGGTTCGCCGGCCACGGTGACGGTGTGGCGAAAGCCTCCGGATCAACCAGTCGGCGCGGGACGCCGTGGCGTCAGCTCCGTCAGATAGTAGAGGCCCGCCAGCAACGGGAAGGCGATACCGCACCAGGCGATACCCGCCCACCCGTACGACGCGTACACCGAACTTGCCACGGCAGACCCGACGGCGCCTCCGATGAAGAAAATCGCCATGTAGAGGCCGTTCAGTCGACTGCGTACCTCCGCCCCCAGCGAGAAGATCGCACGCTGTCCCAGCACCAGGTTGCACGAAATGCCCACGTCGAGCAGGAGCGCCGCGACGAAGAGGGCCGCGACGCCATGTCCGCCACTGGCAAACACCAGAAGAAAACAGGCCACGACAGTCAGGATCGCGAAGCCCGTCGCGGGTTTCGTCAGACCGCGGTCGGCGATACGGCCCGCAACCGGCGCGACAAAGGCCCCGAGCACCGCCGCCAGGGAGAACAGGGCGATTCCGCCTTGGCTCAGACCGCACGCCGGGCTCGCCAGGATCAGTGGCACAGCGGTCCAGAACAGACTGAACGCCCCGAACAACATGGCGTGGTAGAACGCCCGCCTCCGCAGGATCGGCGTGCGGACGAGCAGTTGACCCATCGACCCCAACAACGCCAGGTAGGGGACGGAGGTGTTCGGCTTCCTTTCCGGAAGGACCGAACGCAGGATGACGGCGAGCACCAGCATCAGGCCGGCGGAGATGGCGAATACCGCACGCCAGCCGAGAAGCTCGGTCGTCATGCCGGCCACAGGACGCGCAAGCAGGATTCCCATCAGCAAGCCGCTCATGACGTTGCCGACGACCTGTCCACGGCTTTCCTCGGGGGCAAGATGAGCCGCGAAGGGCACCAGCATCTGCACCACGACCGAGCTCAGGCCGATGACCAGCGAAGTGGCAAGGAACAGCCCGGCGTTCGATGCGACCGACGCGCTGAGCAGCGCCGCCATGCATGCCGTCAAGGTGACCATGATGAGACGACGGTTCTCAAAGATGTCGCCCAGCGGAACCAGCACGACGAGGCCGACGCCATAGCCGATCTGGGTCAGGGTCACCACGAGGCTGGAGGCGTTCGCGCTCAAGCCCACATCGGGGCCGATCAACGCCACCAAGGGCTGCGCGTAATAGATGTTGGCCGCGACCGCGCCGCAGGCCAGAGCCATCAGGAAGGTCAGGCCGCGTGACATGCCGAGCTGCGCCGCCCGGCTTGTTGCACTCTCAGTGGTCATTACTCTCTCGACAGGATAGGGAATCGACGTTCACACGGCACATGCTTGGATGACCGAGAATTCCGGACGCGCGGACAGAACCTGGGGAGCGGAAAAGCCTGCCGCATTCAGGATTCGCGTGAAGTCGTCCAGTGTGCGCTCACGCCCTCCATGCAGGACCAGCATCTGCAGATCCAGCACCAGATCAAGCGGATCACAGTCCTTCGGAGACTCCTGCAGAACGCGATCCACCACAACGAGTCGGGCGTCGGCGCTCATCGCCTTGCGGCAGTTGCGAAGAATGGATTCCGCCTTCTCGTCCGGCCAGTCGTGAAGAATCCACGACAGGATGTAGATGTCTCCTCCCACGGGTACCGAGTCGAAGAAACTACCCGCGCACGTGCTCAGCCGGTCGTCCCCCGGCGCCCCGGGAAGGGCCGAAATTACGCTGGCCTGGTCGTACACGACGGCTTGCGCGTCCGGATTTCGTTCGAGAATCGTCCGCGCCAGGGTTCCGGTTCCCCCGCCCACGTCGATCACTCGTTCGCCAGGGGCCACCGTGAGTACGTCGGCGATCGCCGCATAGCGCCCCGGATACCCGCTCGCCATATAGCGCTGATAGAGCGCTTCCTCTTCAGGGCTTCCGTTCATGTAGGAAAAGAAGTCCTGACCGTTGACGTGTGAGAACGCTTCCTCGCCGGTACCGGCGCAATGGCTCAGCGCTCCCCAGGACCGCCAGATGCCGGGCATGCCCCAGAATCGCGCAGCCCAGTGGAGCGAGGGGCCGGCCGTGGTGGTCCTCAACAGGCGCGAGGCTTCACTGTGGCGAATTCCGCCGTCCGCATCCGCGTCGAATATGCCGTAGGACGACAGTGCTCGGGCAAGCCGTGTCAGGACGCCTGCGTGAACCTTCAAGCGTCCGGACAGAGAGCTCAGCGAGGTTCCGTCGTCGTCCACCGCGTCGGGGAGTCCGACTTCGCAGGCCGCAGCGATCATTTGGGTGACCGCCATCCCGCGGATCAGCTCCTGCATCCTGCGGATGTCGCCGGCAGCAGATGCCCGGCTCTCAGGACCTTCGTGCGCAACGGGCCCCGTCTGAAAAGACGTCTGGATAGTCATACGCACCTCTTCTACTTGTTCATCGCCATGTCTGGAGGGGCCGCCGAGGCCCGCTCGCCTCCGGAGCGCATCAGCCCGTCCCGGTCGCACCGCCCGTCCGAACCTCGCCCGAGAATCTCCTGCAAGGCTGCGCGCAGCGCGTCCACGGCAGCAGAAGAGTCCGCCTTGCGCCAGGCGATGAACGCGTCCGGACGCACCAGCAGACAGCCGTCTTCCGGAATTTCCGAAACGTCTGCCCAATCGCCGTAGAGATCCTGCAGGGCGTGTCCGGGGCCGATGACATGCGCAGCGATCTCGATGTTCAGCTCTTCCGAAAGACGCTTGGCGGCCTGGAGCCAGATCTGCCCGTTCAGCCCCGTCAGCAGGGTGAACTTTCCCTTGCCCACCACGTCCAGGCTCGAGACCTGCGTACCCTGCCGGTCGAGCCACGCATGCGGCAGGCGGGCGCCCGGCCGGCTGGACGCCTGGTAGTACAGCTCAGGGTCGCGCTGCCATGCGGGCTGCGCGGTACCGTCCGGGCAGACGGCATGTGACGCATAACGCTGATTGAGTTCGACGCCTTGCGTGGCGAACTCGTACGACTTGAGCTCGATGGCCTCGCGCAGCATCTTCCGCTTTTCGGCGCCCGCTGCGGAAGCCTCCTTCAGGCCGGACATATTGACGCGCATCTGCTCCGCGTCCAGGTTCGCGTCCAGTCCGAGTGCGGAAAAAATGCCTCCGAACTGCTCGATGCTCTTGTTCGCGCGTTCGACTATCTGCTTGCCTATCGGCACGCGTTCTTGGTCGTACGTATCCAGGAGTCGGTCCGTCGCCTGGCCCTTCAAGACCATCGCCATTTTCCACGCCAGATTATAGGCGTCCTGGATCGAGGTGTTCGAGCCCAAGCCGTTCGACGGTGGATGACGATGCACCGCATCGCCCATACAGAACACCCGCCCTCGGGAGTACTTCGTGGCGTACTTCTGGTTCACCGTCCACGTCGAGACCGAGCGTACGGTGATGTCCACCGAATCGTCGCCGATCAGTTGACGGGCGATGCCGACCGCATCGATTTCGGAGAGATCGGGCTCGCCTGCGCTCATGTCGTAGCCCCACACGATCTGCCACTCGTTCCACGGCCTGACCATGCGGAGGAGACCCATGCCGATGCCCCCGACGTTGGCGCCCGGCTGCATGATCCACCACAGATAGCCGGGACGGTGTGCCACGAGGTGGGAGAGATCCGCTTGCAGAATGATGCTGATACTGCCGGCGAGCCCCATGTGGCCTTCCATGGGCAGGCCGATCTGCTCCGCTACGAGACTGTTGCCGCCGTCCGCCCCGATCAGGTACTTGGCCCGGATCTCGTAACGCTCGCGCTTCAGCCTGTCCAGGACCTGCGCGGTGACACCGCGATCGTCCTGGTCGAGCCGCAGGAACTGCGTGTCGAACCGGACATGGCTGCCGCGCGCGGCGGCATTGGACAGCAAGATGGGTTCCAGCAGGGTCTGCGGCAGGTCGCAGTGTTCGGCCGGGCTGGCCGACGCGTAATCGCTCTGCCGTTGTGCCCTGTTGGCGCCATAGGGCAGTCGCCCCAGTTCCTCGCCTACCAGACTGGTGCAGAAGACCACATTGCCCATGACTTCTTTGGGCGAGGCCTTGGCAAGAATCTCGTCCGCCACGTTCAGGTCTCGGAAGACCTCCATGGTGCGTTGGTTCTTGTAGTGCGCACGCGGAGTGTCGGCAAGCCAGCGGTGTTTCGTGATCACGAGGTTGTCGATGCCGTACGTGCTCAGCATCAGTCCTGCGGATGACCCCGCCGGACCGCTCCCGACGATCAGGACGTCAGTGTCGTACACGTGGAATTTCTCCTGAGTTCATGTAGATCTACGCTCATCGCGTCGTAGCTGAAAACCCAGGCCGGGTCTTCGGCATCCTTGAGCCACGAGTTCTCGGCGGACACGGCCTGGATCCGAGCGGTACGTTGCTTGCGGCTCTCGGCGTAACGCCAGAACGCGGCCTCGGTCTCGTCCTCGACTTCCAGGCAACGCAGCAGCAGCACGCCGTCCTCGATGGCCATGGCCGCCCCTTGCGCCATGTGCGGCCTCATGGGATGACAGGCGTCGCCGAGGAGCGCGATTCGCCCTCGCCCCCATTGCTGCAACGGCGGGCGCTCGAAGAGTGGCCATTTGGTCAGGGACTGAGCCGCATCGAGCAGGCTGAGGACTTCGTCGCATGCGCCGGTGAAAGCGTCCAGCATCTCGTCCTTGTCGCCCTCGACCCAGGACTGCGGATGCGTCCACGTGTCAGCAGCCGCGCCGGCGACGAAGTAGTAGTCATCGCTCCGGGAGTCGGTCGGGTAGCCGATGACAAAACTCTCGTCGGCCCACCACTTGGTGATGCACCGCCTGTCGACAGGGACTCGGGTGTGGGCGGGCACTGTCGCCCGGTACGCGATCTGGCCGGAAAAGCTGGGGCGTTCGGCGCCGTGCATCACTTCACGGACCTGAGACCCCAGACCGTCGGCACCGATGACGCAGGAGGCTTCGGCGGTGCTTCCGTCGGCGAAGTGCATCCGCACCTCCGTGCCGCGATCGTCGAGCGAGACCAGTCGCTTGTCGTACCGCACGGTGCCCGGCCGCAGGGCGTCGACCAGCTCCCGATGGAGAACGCCGCGACCGACGGTGAGATAGGGAGCTCCGTACCCCTCCTTCGCTTGGTCACCGAGCGGCAATGCACATCTGACGGAATTCGACGTCAGGTTCCGGCTGGTAAATGATTCGGGCAGGTATCCGGACCTGACGAGTGCGTCATCGATCCCCACATTGCCCAAGATGCGCATCACGTTGGGCGACAGATGGATCCCGGCGCCGGCGGGCTCGAACGTACGTGCCTGCTCGAATACCGCCACGGAATATCCGGCCCGCTGCAGCAACACGGCCGTCGCGGCTCCGCCCAATCCACCGCCGACGATGGCAATTGAGGACTTGTTGTGGATGCCCATGAGACTACGCCTGCGCCTCGATTTCATCGTGGAACAGGTTGAGCAGCCTCGCGCGACTGTCGCTCGGCAACCATTCGGGCCTGTCTTCCACGACGTCCTTGACGAAGTCCCAGAAGTCCGCGCTCTGATTGATGCCGTAGTCGCGGGCCATGGAAACAAGACGAATGCGGGACAGGAAATCCGGCTCCGTGATGTCCTGCTTGCTGGTGACGACCTTGCCCGCGTTCATGAAATACGGGAGAATGGAACTCTCCGGCGTATCCGGCGACCAGACCAACCACATCTCCTGGTTTCTGTTTGTCGTATTGACGAAACCATGCGTGTAGTTGCGTGGAACGTAGAGCAGTTCCTTCGGGCGCATCGGCAGCATGGCGACCGTTTCCTTGTCGGCACCATCGCCCGGCGTGATGTCCAGGTCAGGAAATTCATTGGGCCCCACGAAGATGCTGAATCCGCCGTTCGGCGCATAGAACCATTCGTCGGTGCGGTGATGGATGTGCGGCGGCGGGCCGACGTGCGGCGGCACGGTCAGCTTGGAGAACAGGAACTTGCCGCCGTTGCTTTCGCCGGTCTGCACGAAGTTGAAGACCTCGCCCGCCGGGCCGAGTACCAACGGCTTCTCCGGGCCGGGTCGGATCTCCGGGAAGTCGAATATTTCATACTCGGTGCTCATGGAACTGCCTTCCTTCTCGGGGAGCCGTCAACATCGCCGCCGACGTGACGTCGCGCAAGGCGGTCATACCTCGTCGCGCCAGCGGCGCAGGAGGCCGCGCCTTGTAATGATCGTTGAATATCTCAAGCGAAATCGGACCGTCATAACCATTGGCCAGTACAGGCGCCAGGAACGCGGCTACATCGAAATCCCCCTCACCCGGCAAGCAGCGGTGATGCCGGCTCCAGGACTTCACATCCAGATCCATGCGGGGAGCATCCGACACCTGGATCAGCGCGATGCGATCCGGCGGCACGTCGGACAGATCATCGAAGTGGTCGTTCAGGGCCAGGGTGTGAAAGCTGTCCAGCACCAGACCTATGTTTCCGGCGCCGGAGCGCTCGATCATTCTCCAGGCCTGACGGAACGTATTGACCCGCAGGCCCCAGGACAGCGCTTCGTAACCGATCGAAAACCCTCTGGCCGCCGCCCTTTCTCCCAGGAGCGCCAGGTCATCGGCGACTGCGTCGTCGTCGAGATCCGAGACGTCGCTGACGTTGCTGCACAGGATCAGCGTGCTCGTCCTCAACTGCTCCATACAGTCGAAGATTCGCTCGATCCGGTCCAGCCTGGGCACCAGCTGGTCCCTGGGGCCGCCTTCGAAATCCCTGAGCGGCTGATAATTGATGATTTCCAGGCCGAGGTCTTCCGCCATGGCTCGGGCGACGGGCACCGAGGATCCCTGAAGGTCCCATTCCATCAATTCGATACCGGAAAAGCCGGCGTCAGCGATTGCTTCCAATTTATCTGGCAGCGAGCCACCCAGGGTGACCGTACCCATGTGGTAATCCACTTCGCTTACCTCCCGATAGTGGAACGGCACGTCACAGTGCACATCGATAGCTGCTTTCGCAGTCGGCAGGCAGCTACATCGAAAACCGGGAGCACCCAGTCGGCGGGAATGCGGTGAACGTGTTGCCGCTGCGCCCGGGTCGAGCAGTCCGAACCGGCCCGAATCCACCGGCGGTGTTCCGGCGAGCGGTTTCAGGCGGCCTTTGGCAGATCGGCAGTCACACGCCGAGCATTTTTGATGCCGGCCACTTATGACTCTCTCCTGCTTCCTCGGTCGACCCATACGATGTCAACCAGGGGCGGCGGGCAGGCGGAACTGCACCCAAGGATGTACCGGGCCCGCGACCGCGCTCAGGACGAGGGCGTGGGCGGAGGCGAGGGCCGATGCGAGGACGCCGACGAAGGCGAGGAGGCGGGCAGGCGCGAGGGTGAGGACGCGGGCGGGCGCGAGAGCGAGGCCCTGAGTACACCCTTGGATGCAGTCACGGCCCGGGACGACACGTTCCTCGTACCCTGAACGCCGTGACATCGACCTCCGGCAGAGTTCTCCTCCCTGAATCGCGGCCTCGTGTTTCGCTTTTCCGCGGCCTCCGCTACGCGCGTCTGAGCCTGGTCGAGGCACGGCCTGTGGTTCAGATCGTGTTCCTCACGCGGTTCACGGTGGGCGCCGCCTTCGTCTCCCAGGGTCTGGCGGACGTACCGCACCTGGCCGCCGGGGTCCTCGTCTGGTGGCTGGCCGTGGTGGCCGCCTACCTCGTCAACGGTGTGCTGGACGTCAAGGAGGACCGCGCCAACGGGTCCGCCCGTCCGATCGCCCGGGGCGATCTGCCGGAGCGGACGGCCGCGTTGCTCACCGGGGTCACGGCCGCTGGGTCCCTCCTGCTGTCGCTGTACATCCCCGGCCTCACCCTGTGGGTGGCGCTGTTTCTGCTGCTGGGCTGGCTCTATTCGGCGCCGCCGTTTCCCGCGAAACGCTGGAGCAGCACCTGCGCGGTGGTGGTGTTCGGACTCGGCTGGACCTCGTTCGCGTCGGGTGCCGTTGCCGTGGGAGGCGAACTGGACTCATCCGGACTGGTCTTCGCCACGGTGATGAGCGCCTGGATGGCCCTGGTGGGAGCGGTCGTCAAGGACCTCGGTGACGTCGAAGGAGACGCTGTCGGCGGGCGTCGCACCGTGGCCGTGCGCTGCGGTGCCGCCCGGGCCCGCGCGGTCGCGGTGGCGGGCGCTCTCCTCGTCGGAGCGGGCGGGGTGGTGGCGGCGCTGGTCCGGGCTCCGCTGACGCTGGCCGGAGCGGTCCCCCTGGCGATCGGAGCCCTCTGCATGGTGGCGCAGATCATCCGTACGGCCAGGGCCGCCGACGGGGACAAGAAGACCCGCCGCAGTGCGTACCGCGTGTTCATGCGCACCCAGTTCGCGGCGAACGTCACCATGCTGCTCGCGCTCCTGCTGCACGGGCCCGCGTGACCGTCGCCCGTGCGGCGGTCCGCGTGTCAGTACCGCCCGAAGGCCTTGTTGACGGCGTCGATGCGGGAGACGGCGCCCAACTTGCCGTAGATGTTGTTGAGATGGCGCTTCACGGTCGCCGTGGTGATGCCGAGCCGGCTGGCTATCTGGCTGTTGGTCATCGCCTTCGCCACCCCCTCGAGCACCTCCTTCTCACGCCGGGACAACGCCACCCCCACCCCGGCGTGCATCGGCGCCGCCTCGGAGACGCCCGCCGCGGCTGCGGTGTCGTCATCGTTCGGCAGGGTGTCGGAGGACCGGGCGGTGGCCCCGCCATAGCCGACGGCGCCCGCGTAGAGCCGGCTTCCGGCGCTGGAGCGGAACGCGGTACTGATCAGCAACAGCGCGGAGGCCCGTCGCGCGGGCGCCTCGTGCCGCACGGCGGCGTTGATGGCCGGCTGCATGGCATTCCACAGGATCTCCACCGCACGCACCGACTCGGCGACCGCGATTCCCTGGTGGGCACGGTCGGTGCCCACGAGATGCGAGTACCGCCAGGCTTCGGCCGACTCGAGCGGGCCGTCCCCGGTCAGTCGCGCGACGCAGTCCTCTACGATCGCCTGCGCCTGGTCGCGGCACTTCGGCCACGCCTCCTTGCGCATGGCCAAGGGACTACGGACCGTCCTCAACGCCATCTGATAGGCATGGATGACGTCCGGTATCGCGTTACGCAGAAACTGCGCCGCAGCTGGGTAACGCAAAGACCCTCCCTGCTACAGCCCTCTCGGACGAGCCGGATACACGGTTCGAGGCCGTAGCTCAGTGTGACGATGTTCGATCCGAACACAATACCGAACACCCCCATGCGAAGCCTCGGCACCCCAGATCTCCCGCGGCACCAACGGTATCCGGCCCTCCGGGCACCGAACCGGGCACCACATCCCGGCACGGGAAGCGGCATACCCGAAGCCAGATCTTGACCTGCGGCGCAGCCCCGCGCATAGCCCTGACCTGGGATTCCTCGTTGGCATGCGTGGGCTCTCGCCGACCGCTCACGGGTGTTCCGCGGACTGGCTGCGGACTGGCCGGGGTGCCGTGGCAGAGAAATCCATGGCACACCGACGGGACTGCAACGAGACTGCGCAGGTGAGCGACTCCTGCCCTAGAGAACTGCGCAGCCGAGAACCGCGCCCCGTGGCCGGAGGACCGCTCGATGCTCTGCTGGTGGCTCCCCACCTTCTGGCGCCGGGCCACCCATGACGACCCGCATCGAGAGACTCATCCGGCAGCTCGACAACTCGACCGGCCCGTCGTACGACGCCCCCGGCCGGCCCTCGGCCCGCTTCACCGAGGTCATCAACGACCTCGCCGACCACGCCCAGGTGATCCTCTGGTCCCTGCTGGAAGCCGCTGAAGCCCCCGTAGGCGACAGCATCTTCGTCGCCCCCACCTGGATCGACCGTACCGACCTGCACCCGGAGAGGTGACCGATGCCGTCCCAGCACCCCGAGGAGATCGGCTACGGCCATGTGGTCGAGAGCTACGTGACGCGGACGTACGGGGGCCTCCCGCGCTACCTCGTACTGAACGGCGGGCGGTTCCTGGGCCCCCGGTGGTGGCACACCACCCGCTTCACCCGACACCTCCTCAGTGACGCCGCCGCGATCACCGACGAGGAACTGGAAGCCCTCCTCGGGTACGAATGGCGCTCGCGCCTCACCGCAGCCTGGCTGATCGGCGTCGACCGCCGCGACCGGTTCCGGGCACGCATCGGCGACCTGCTCCTGGCCAGCGAGGTCTGCTACTCCGGCAGCGCCTACTGCTTCGCCCTGGCCCGCTTCGGCACCCACGCCGACGCCGAGATCCTCACCGCCTACCTCGACCACTACCTCCCCCGCACCGACCTCCACTACGACCAGCCCGACGCCCTCGGTGCCCTCCTCCGCCTCGACGCCCTCCTCGGTACCCGCCACGCCGACCGTTTCACTGAGCCCGACGGCCTCTGGGACGAGTGGGTCAAGGGCGTGGGACGCCTCGGCTACCCCAGCCACATCCCCGCCGAACAGCGCCGCTGGACGGATCTCCAATGCGACTTCGCCAACGGCTGGACATGCCCTTGACGGTGAGGAGATGAGCGCACACAGCCCGCCCTCGTACGTCTGCGCCGCCGCACGCCGTCAGCGCAGGGGCGGACCGGGGGCGGTGAACCAGCCACGGGTGCCCATCGGACGCCCGGCCTCGATGTCCGGCCGGTAGTGGGCGAAGTACAGGACATGGAGGAGGCGGCCCCGGCTGTTGGTCCCCGTCTTGTCGAAGACCTTCTTGAGGTGGTCACGGACGGTGTGCGTGGAGATCACGAGCCGCTTGGCGATCTCGGTGTCCGTCAGCCCGTAGATGACGAGCTGCGCCACCTGCTGCTCGCGCGGGGTGAGGTCGTACGCCTCCATCATGATCCCGACGGTGTGCTCGGGATGGCTGGGCTGGACGAGGACGGCGACGCGGCCGTCCTGGTCCACGCGGGTGGCTACCAGGGTCAGCCAGCGACCGGACCGGCCCTGCACCCGTACGCTCGCCTCGCCTTCCCTCCTCGCCCTCGCGCCCACGTGCAGAAGGGGCTGCGGGATACGAGCACCCGCCGTCGGCGACCCCGCCCCGCCCAACTGGTCGAGCCACCAACTTCCGCCGGCGGTGATCCGGTCCAGCCCGCCGTCGGGCTCGAAGGTCAGCAGGCCCGTCGGACCGGGGGCCTCGGAGCCCGCCACAGCGGCGTCATGCCGCAGGTATGCCCGCCGCAAGCCCTGGGTGACGGCGGGGGCGAGCGCCTCCACGGCCGCTGCCTCGGCCGCGGTGAAGGGCGGCCGGTCACCGCCGCGGTGCAGGACCAGCGCACCCCACACGGCCCGGTTGTCGTACAGCAGCACCCGCAGCTCGTCCCCCATCCCGACCGCTTCGTACACATCGCGGTAGCGCAGGCTGCGGTGCGGCCGGTGCCCGGTGGCGAGCCAGAGTCCGGCGGCGGTCCGACCGCGCCTGACCAGGTCGGGCAGCTGGTTGACGTCCTCCTCCCCGTGCTCGATCTCCAGCAGCCTCGGCAGGTGGGAGTGCGGGACGCCCTTCTCGTGGAAGCCCCCGGTGTGCAGCAGCGTGGCGGGGTCGAGCGTCAGCCCGCACACGCCGTCGACCGGGACCACCGCCGGAACGATGTCGTTCAACCGGGCGAACAGCGTCATGGCGGTGGGCAGTTCCTGGCACAGCCGCTCGATCCGCGCGCGGGCCCGGTCCAGGCGCGCGCCGTTCCGTGCTTTCCGTTCCGCAGACGTCACCCTGGGCCACTACCGCATCCCACCGGCCCGCGAAACCCCCAGGACCGGGGATCCCGTACGGGCAGGGGCCCGTCTAGCGTCGTACTCAGTCAGGCAGAGGCGGCTCTCCGCGAGCCGCCTTCACTGAACAAGGGGGAACCATGAAACGACCTATCACCGGCACTCTGCGGCGCACGGGGGTCGTCGCCGCGGCCGTCGCGACGGCGCTGCTGGCCTCCGCCGGAGTCGCCTCGGCGGCCACCGGCTCGGCCACCGCATCCGGCACCGGGGTCTACGGATCCGCGAACTGGGAGTGGACGAGGAGCGGCTGGAAGAACGGCAACGCCGCGGTGCGGGACACCGGGTGCGACGGGGAGCCGGTCTACGTCCACTTCCGGGCCAAGAAGGCCAATTCGACCTATGTCTATTCCACAGTGAAGCGGTTCAACTACAACGGCTGCCGCGGGGACGACGGCTACTGGACCGGTCTCGGCTTTGACGCCGGCTACTACATCACCAGCGTTCAGGTGGTGGCCTGCGTCGACACGTCGACTCCCAGGTGCTACTTCAGCGCCTGGCAGGACAACCCACTCACCTAGCGCGTCCGAACCGAGGCCCCTGACTCCGAACCGGAGTCAGGGGCCATAGTGTGCCCTGCGAGCCCCGCGCGCTGACCGAAGCCAGCACGCTGCGGCCTCTGCGCCGACCGCAAAGGCCGCCCAACCCGCTCCGCCGCAGGTCAGACGGCCTTTCGCCGGATGTATTAGACGTTGAAGCGGAACTCCACCACGTCGCCGTCCTGCATGACGTACTCCTTGCCCTCCATGCGGGCCTTGCCGGCCGCGCGGGCCTCGGCTACCGAGCCCGTTTCGACGAGGTCGGCGAAGGAGATGACCTCGGCCTTGATGAAGCCCTTCTGGAAGTCGGTGTGGATGACACCGGCCGCCTCGGGGGCCGTCGCGCCCTGCTTGATCGTCCAGGCGCGGGATTCCTTGGGGCCGGCCGTCAGGTACGTCTGGAGGCCGAGGGTGGCGAAGCCGACGCGGGCGAGGGTGGCCAGGCCGGGCTCGTCGGCGCCGACGGACTGGAGGAGCTCCATGGCGTCCTCCTCGTCCAGCTCGGCGAGGTCCTGCTCCAGCTTCGCGTTGAGGAAGATCGCCTCCGCCGGGGCGACCAGCGCGCTCTGCTCCGCCTTGAAGGCGTCGTCCGTCAGCTCGTCCTCGTCCACGTTGAACACGTAGAGGAAGGGCTTGGTGGTGAGGAGGTGGAGGTCGTGGAGCAGCTCCGCCTTCTCCGAGCCCTGCACGATGCCCTGCGAGAAGAGGGTGTCGCCCTTCTCCAGGATCGCCTGGGCCGCCTCGACCGCGGCGACCTTCGGCGCCGTGTCCTTCTTGATCCGCATCTCCTTCTGGAGGCGCGGGAGGACCTTCTCGATCGTCTGGAGGTCCGCGAGGATCAGCTCCGTGTTGATCGTCTCGATGTCGTCCTTCGGCGAGACCTTGCCGTCGACGTGGACGACGTTCTCGTCCTTGAAGGCGCGGATGACCTGGCAGATCGCGTCCGACTCGCGGATGTTCGCGAGGAACTTGTTGCCGAGGCCCTCGCCTTCGCTCGCGCCGCGCACGATGCCCGCGATGTCGACGAAGTCGACCGTCGCCGGGAGGACGCGCTGGGAGTTGAAGATCTCCGCGAGCTTGGTGAGGCGGGCGTCGGGGACGCCGACGACGCCGACGTTGGGCTCGATCGTGGCGAACGGGTAGTTGGCCGCCAGCACGTCGTTCTTGGTCAGGGCGTTGAACAGGGTCGACTTGCCGACATTCGGCAGACCGACGATTCCGATCGTGAGCGACACGGTGGCGACTTCCTGAAGTGTGGACGGGGGGCCGATCCCCCAGTTTACGGGCGGGCCGAACCGGCCAGTGACGCCGACCTTCGGTCGTTCTCGGGGGCAAGGTCACCCAAAGGGCGTGTCCCGGACCCGGTTCCCGCCCCCTCCCGACCTACGTTGGTGGTGTGGAGCAGCACAGGACAAGTCAGCCGCAAGGCCGCCGACGGCCGCAAACCCCCGTCGCGCCGCCCGTGACGCCGCCCGGCGCGCTCGTGGAGGGTGCGGCCGTGTACCGCGTGACCGGCCGGGCCCGGCGGCTTCCCGGCGGGGCACGGGTCGAGCGGGCGGGGGCGGCGGGGCCGAGCGGGAAGGCGGTGGGGCGGGCGCCCGGCGGCCGGCCCGTGCCTCCGGTCGTCCTCGCCCTCCGGCGGTTTCCCTCGCCCCGGCTCACCGGTCTCGGCGCCGGGCTCTTCGCCTCCGCCGTGATGCTGGTGCTCGGCTTCCTCGACCGGTTGCTCCTCGACGGCTCCCCGATCGTGTACGGGCTGCTGTTCCTGCTGGTCAGCGCCCTGACCGCGCTGTGGGTCCGTACGGCCGACCTCGTCACCGCCCCGATCGGCGTCCCCATCGCCTTCGCCGTCGGCGTCGTCCCCATCGCGGGCGGCACGGGCGGCCTCGGCGGCCAGGCCATGGCGGTCGTGACCGCCCTCGCCGTGCACGCCGGCTGGCTGTACGGCGGCACCCTCGTCGCCGGGCTCATCGCGAGCGTACGGAAGGTACGGGAGATGGGCCGGCGTCAGCCGCCCGCCGCCCGCATGACAGACGGTCCGGCCGCGGGACCGGGCGGCCCCTCCTCGGTGGCCGGGGAAGCTCCCGGCGGAAGGGGCGGAGGCTCCCCCCGCCGCCGCCCCGTGGCCTGAACCTCCCGGTCAGCGGGTCAGCGGGTCAGCCTCGGCGTACGTCCCCGCCGGCTCACGGCGTCGCCTTCACCGTCCCCGCCGCCATCCCCGCTCCCACGATCCCCGCGTTGTTCTGGAGCTCCGCGGGGACGATCTCCGCCCGGATGCCCTCGATCAGCGGAAGGAACTTGTCCGCCTTCCGGCTCACCCCGCCACCGATGATGAACAGCTCCGGCGAGAACAGCATCTCGACGTGCGCGAGGTACTTCCGCAGGCGGCGCGTCGCCCAGTGTTCCCAGGTGAGGTCCTCGTCCTCCTTGGCCTTCGTCGACGCCCTGGTCTCCGCGTCGTGGCCCTTCAGCTCCAGGTGGCCCAGCTCCGTGTTCGGGACGAGACGGCCGTCGACGAAGAGGGCCGAGCCGATGCCCGTGCCGAGGGTCAGCAGGATCACCGTGCCCTTGCGGCCCCGGCCCGCGCCGTAGGTCATCTCCGCGACCCCGGCCGCGTCGGCGTCGTTCAGGACGGTCACCGGGAGGCCGCCGAGGCGGTCGCTCAGGAGGGTGCCGGCGTCCACGCCGATCCATGACGGATCGACGTTCGCGGCCGTACGGATCGTGGAGCCCGTGACCACTCCGGGGAAGGTCACCCCCACGGGTCCGGTCCAGCCGAAGTGCGCCACGACCTCCGCGACGCAGCCCGCCACACCGTCGGGTGTGGCGGGCTGTGGGGTCAGTACCTTGTGGCGCTCCTCGGTGAGCGCGCCGCGCTCCAGGTCCACGGGGGCGCCCTTGATGCCCGAGCCGCCGATGTCCACTCCGAAGACGTTCATGGAACCCACCGTAAGGGCTGGGGCGCGGTGTTACTCCGTGACCGGCGTGGCGTCGAGGAGCTTCGCCGCCTCGGCCCGCAGGTTCTTGTCGCGGAGTTCCTTGGGGAGCGAGAAGGTGAGCGACTCGTCGGCCGTCTTGACGATCTCGACGTCCGCGTAGCCCCGCTCCGAGAGCCACTCCAGGACCTCCTGCACGAGGACGTCCGGGACGGAGGCGCCGGAGGAGAGGCCGACGCTGGTCACGCCCTCGAGCCAGGCCTCATCGATCTCGCTCGCGAAGTCGACGAGGTAGGCGGCGGGGACGCCGGCCTGCTTGGCGACCTCGACCATGCGGATCGAGTTGGAGGAGTTCTTCGAGCCGACGACGATCACGAGCTCGGCCTGACCGGCGAGCTCCTTGATCGCGATCTGGCGGTTCTGCGTGGCGTAGCAGATGTCGTCGGACGGCGGGGAGATCAGCTGCGGGAACTTCTCCTTCAGCGCGTCGACCGTCTCCATCGTCTCGTCGACCGAGAGCGTGGTCTGGGAGAGCCAGACCACCCGGGACGGGTCGCGGACCTCGATCTTGGCGACGTCGCCCGGGCCGTCGACCAGCTGGATGTGGTCGGGGGCCTCGCCGGAGGTGCCGATGACCTCCTCGTGGCCCTCGTGGCCGATGAGGAGGATGTCGAAGTCGTCGTTGGCGAAGCGGACGGCTTCCTTGTGGACCTTGGTGACCAGCGGGCAGGTCGCGTCGATGGTCTTGAGGCGGCCCTGGCGCGCCTCCTCGTGGACGGTCGGGGCGACGCCGTGGGCGGAGAACATCACGATGTTCCCCGGCGGCACCTCGGTCGCCTGGTCGACGAAGATCGCGCCCTTCCGCTCCAGGGTCTGGACGACGTACTTGTTGTGGACGATCTCGTGCCGGACGTAGATCGGCGCCCCGTACTGCTCCAGGGCCTTCTCCACGGCGATCACGGCACGGTCCACGCCCGCGCAGTAGCCGCGCGGAGCGGCGAGCAGGACACGCTTCGGACGGTTCGTCGCGGGGGCGGACTCGGGCGTCGGCGCGGGCGTTGCAGTCATGCGTCCCATCGTAAGGCCGCGTCGGTGAGGGGTTTGATCGGTGTCGTGGCCGAAACTGTCGCCATGTCCGAGGAATCGCAGGTGGCGGAGCGCGGGGACCACACGGGACTTCGACGGAACCTCGGGTTCCGTGACCTTGTCGTGTACGGGCTGCTCTTCATCGCGCCGATGGCTCCCGTCGGTGTCTTCGGCACGCTCGACGCCAAGTCGGGCGGCGCCGTCGCACTCGTGTACGTCGTGGCCACCGTCGCCATGGCGTTCACGGCGTTCAGCTACGCGCAGATGGTGCGGGTCGCCCCGCAGGCCGGTTCCGTCTTCACGTACGCCCGCAAGGGGCTCGGTGAGGGGCCGGGATTCATCGCCGGTTGGATGGCGATGCTCGACTACCTGCTGATCCCGGCCGTCGCCTACCTCTTCGCGGGCATCGCGATGGAGGCGCTGGTCCCCGAGGTGGACCGGTGGGTGTGGACCGGGATCGCCGTCGTCGTCACCACGCTGCTCAACCTCTGGGGCGTGCGGGCCGCGGCCCGGGTCGGCTTCGCGGTGCTCGCGATGGAGATCGTCGTCCTGCTGGTCTTCGTCGTCTCGGCCGTGGTGGTGCTCGTACGGGACGGGGCACGGCGCGACTGGTGGTCTCCGCTCACCGGCGACGTCTCGTTCTCGCTCGCGGCGGTGGTGGGCGCCGTGTCGGTGGCCGTCCTCTCCTACCTGGGCTTCGACGCCATCGCCTCCTTCGCGGAGGAGGTCACGGGGGGTTCGGCGAAGGTGGCGCGGGCGGTGCTGTTCTGCCTGGCCCTCGCGGGTGTCCTCTTCGTGGCGCAGTCCTGGCTCGTCGCGCTCCTCGAACCGGTCTCCTCCGCCGAGCTCGCGGCGGATCCGGGGAAGCAGGGCTCGGCCTTCTACGACGCCGTGGAGACCTCGGTCGGCGGCTGGCTGCACGACCTCGTGGCCGTGTCCAAGGCGATCGGCGCCGCCTTCGCGGCGCTGGCGGGGCAGGCGGCCGGCTGCCGGCTGCTGTTCGCGATGGGCCGCGACCGGCGCCTCCCGCACCTGCTCGCCCGGACGGACGGGGGCGTGCCGAGGGTGGCCCTGCTCGTGTCCGCGACGGTGACGATGATCGCGGCGGTGTGGGCGGCCCGCAGGGACGACGGCCTCGACCACCTGGTGTCGGTGGTCGACGTCGGCGCGCTGACGGCCTTCGTCCTGCTGCACGCGAGCGTGGTGGGCTGGTTCGCGGTACGGCGGGCCGAGGGTCCGCCGCACTGGCTGAAACACATCGTCCTGCCGGTCGTCGGGGCGGCGATCCTGATCGCGGTCATCGTGGAGGCCTCGCCGGAGGCGCAGGTGGTGGGAGTGGTGTGGCTGGGGGTGGGCCTGGTGGTCCTGGCCGTCCAGGGGGCGACGCGGGGCCCGGCGGCACGCTGAGGACGAGGGGAGCGGCACGGCGCCGGCGTGCCCGCCTTCTCGGGGGCGCGGCGCGACGCTGAGGACGCGTGGAGCAGCGCGGCGCCGACGTACCCGCCCTTTCAGGACGCGGCGGCGGCGTGCCCGCCCTGCCGGAGCGCGCGCCCGCGTACCCGCCCTGGCGGAGCGCGGCGCCGGCGTACCCGCCCTTTCGGTACGCGGCACCTTTGCCGGAGACATCCCCGGCCCCGCGCCCCTGACGTTGTCGTACCGCGCGGTTACGCTCGGTCCATGGGTCTGACTACGTCCGCCGAAGCACCGCTTCCCGTCGGTGAGGTCTCCCGGCTGATCGGGGGGTGGATCGACCGGCTCGGGGCGATCTGGGTCGAGGGGCAGATCACGCAGTTGTCCCGGCGCCCCGGCGCCGGGGTCGTCTTCCTGACGCTGCGGGATCCCTCGCACGACATCTCCATCGGCGTCACCTGCTACCGCCAGGTGTTCGACGCCGTCGCGGACATCGTGTCGGAGGGCGCCCGGGTCGTGGTGCACGCGAAGCCCGAGTGGTACGCGCCGCGCGGGCAGCTGTCGCTCCGGGCGGTGGAGATCAAGCCGGTCGGTATCGGCGAGCTGCTCGCCCGCCTGGAGCAGCTGAAGCGGAGCCTGGCGTCCGAGGGGCTCTTCGCGCTCGACCGGAAGAAGCCGCTGCCGTTCCTGCCGCACCGGATCGGACTCGTCTGCGGCCGCGCGTCGGCGGCGGAGCGGGACGTCCTGGAGAACGCGCGCCGTCGCTGGCCCGCCGTCGCCTTCGAGGTGCGGAACGTGGCGGTGCAGGGCGTGAAGGCGGTCCCGCAGGTCGTCCAGGCGGTCAAGGAGCTCGACGCGCACGAGGACGTGGACGTGATCATCGTCGCCCGGGGTGGCGGCAGCGTCGAGGACCTGCTGCCGTTCTCGGACGAGCAGCTCGTCCGGGCCGTGGCCGACTGCCGTACGCCGGTGGTGTCGGCGATCGGGCACGAACCGGACTCGCCCCTGCTCGACCTGGTGGCCGACCTGCGCGCCTCGACGCCGACGGACGCGGCCAAGAAGGTCGTGCCGGACGTCGGGGAGGAGCTGGACCGCGTACGGGGGCTGCGGGACCGGGCACTGCGGACCGTGCGAGGGCTCCTCGACCGGGAGGAGCGGGGACTCGCGCACACGCTCGCGCGGCCCGTCATGGAGCATCCGCAGCGCATGGTCGAGGTCCGCGAGGACGAGGTGGCGGCGCTGCTCGCCCGGAGCCGGCGCGTCCTCGGACACCTCCTGGACCGGGCGGACTCCGAGCTGTCGCACACGCGGGCGCGGGTGCGGGCGCTGTCGCCCGCCGCGACGCTCGAGCGGGGCTACGCGGTGCTCCAGCGGGCGGACGGCGCGGTGGTCCGCTCCCCCGATGAGGTCACGGAGGGCGACGAGCTGCGGGCCCGGGTCGCGGAGGGCGAGTTCGCGGTGCGGCGCGTGGCCGATCCGGCCTGAGGCGGGGAGCGTGGGCGGCGGCCCGGCCCTGAGTGCGGCGCGCGGGCGGCCTCGCCCGTGGCGTGGCGCGCGGGCGATCCGGCCCTGAAGCGCGGCGCGCGCCGGCGGTCCCGTCGGAGGGGCGCGGCACGTGGGCGGCCCGTCCGGGCGGGGCCGCGGAAAGCACCCGGAGACAACGCGGAAAGCATCCAGAGAGAAGCGGTTACGGAAGGTGGAGCAGCGGATGGCAGCCGGTACGGAAGAGGCGGCGCTCGGATACGAGCAGGCGCGTGACGAGCTGATCGAGGTCGTGCGGCGACTGGAGGCGGGCGGGACGTCCCTGGAGGACTCCCTCGCGCTCTGGGAGCGGGGCGAGGAACTGGCGAAGGTCTGCCGGCGCCGGCTCGAGGGCGCCCGCGCCCGTCTTGACGCCTCCCTGGCGGCGGAGCGCGCGGCCGAGACCGCGGAGGCCGGGGACGGGGCCGAGTGAGGGGGTCGTGGGGAGGAGCGGTCCTGCCGTAGAGTTCCGAGTGAAGCGGATCACTATCCGGATGGATTAGTTGAATTTTCACCAATCCTGGGCGTACTGTCGAGACATCGCTTGAACCCCTTTCGAGCGACCCCCCTTTGCAGTCCGGAAGGTACGCAGCATGTCTCTCGCCCTTGACCCCGCCGCCCAGGACCTCCTCTTCCGCGAGGCCCGCACCGCCAACACGTTCACCGACGAGCCGGTGACCGACGAGCAGGTCCAGGCGATCTACGACCTGGTGAAGTTCGGCCCGACCGCCTTCAACCAGACCCCGCTGCGCATCACCCTGGTCCGCTCCCCCGAGGCCCGCGAGCGCCTGGTCAAGCACATGGCCGAGGGCAACCAGCCCAAGACCGCCGCGGCCCCGCTCGTCGCGATCCTCTCCGCCGACAACGAGTTCCACGAGGAGCTCCCGGCGCTGCTCCCGCACTTCCCGCAGGCCAAGGACGTGTTCTTCGCCGAGCGCCCGGTCCGCGAGCAGTCCGCCGTGCTGAACGCCGCCCTCCAGGCCGCGTACTTCATCGTGGGCGTCCGCGCCGCCGGCCTGGCCGCGGGCCCGATGACCGGCCTGGACTTCGCCGGACTCCAGAAGGAGTTCCTCGACGACGACCACACCCCGCTGATGGTCGTCAACATCGGCAAGCCGGGCGAGGACGCCTGGTTCCCGCGCTCCCCGCGCCTCGCCTACGAGGACGTCGTCACCACCGTCTGATCCTGGTGACGCGACACAAGGACGTCGTCACCACCGTCTGATACTGGCGACGCGACCCGAAGGCAGCGCCTGACGGCACACGGAAGGCCCCACACTCCACGAGTGCGGGGCCTTTTCGCGTACGTCCACCGGCGTACCGGCTCAGACCTTCTTCGACTGGAGGGAGCCCGCCATCTCGGCCAGCCGCTCGAAGGAGGCCGTGCCGGTCACCACCGTCGTCGCGCCGCCGTCCACACGGACGAGGGCGTCGTACTTGGGGCCCTCCCAGCGCTGCCAGACCTGGCCCGCCACCGTCTGGGTCCGCCCGGTGTTCTTCGCCCGGTGCGTGACGTCGGGGACATAGGTGCCCGGCGCCGCCGTCGACTGGTGGATCGCCACGTACTGGGTGTCCGGCGAGAGGAAGCCGAGCTGCCAGGCGTCGGCGTTGTCACGCTTGTACGAGACCACCGTCGCCTTCCACCCCTCCCCCAGGCCCTCGGGAGCCAGCACCGGATACGGCGCCGCCCGCTGGGCCGTCAGAAGCTCGACCCGGTAGTCCTTCGCCTTGACCGGTTCGGCGTTCTCGTCGTGTGGGATGAAGAGATACATCACTCCCGCGGCGACCAAGATCACCCCGAGGGACTGGAACATCCCGCGTACCGTCTGCCTGCCTCGCATACCTGCCACGCCCACCATGGTCGCATCACGGTGTCGTGCTCATACGTGGGCCCCTCTGCTCATTTTGTCGACGTACCGATAGAGTCGCAGCACCCTCTTTTTTCCGGCCGTCGCCGTACAGAAAGGTGCGTTCCGATGACCGAGCATCATCTGCCGCCCGAGCTTGTCGTCTCCCCGGAGGCCCCCGACCGCAACCTCGCCCTGGAGCTGGTCCGCGTCACCGAGGCCGCCGCCATGGCCGCCGGCCGCTGGGTCGGCCGCGGTGACAAGATCGGCGCGGACGGCGCGGCGGTCAACGCCATGCGGACCCTGATCTCCACCGTCTCGATGAACGGCGTGGTCGTCATCGGCGAGGGCGAGAAGGACGAAGCCCCCATGCTCTTCAACGGCGAGCGGGTCGGCGACGGCACCGGCGCCGAGGTCGACATCGCCGTCGACCCGATCGACGGCACCACGCTCAACGCCAAGGGCATGCCGAACGCGATCGCCGTCCTGGCCGCCGCCGACCGCGGCACCATGTTCGACCCGTCCGCGGTCTTCTACATGGACAAGCTGGTCACCGGCCCCGAGGCCGCCGACTTCGTCGACATCAACGCCCCCGTGTCGGTCAACATCCGCCGGGTCGCCAAGGCGAAGCAGTCCTCCCCCGAGGACATCACGGTCGTCATCCTCGACCGCCCCCGCCACGAGGGCATCGTCAAGGAGATCCGCGAGACCGGCGCCCGCATCAAGTTCATCTCGGACGGCGACGTCGCCGGTTCGATCATGGCCGTCCGCGAGGGCACCGGCGTCGACATGCTCATGGGCATCGGCGGCACCCCCGAGGGCATCATCTCCGCCTGCGCCATCAAGTGTCTCGGCGGTGTGATCCAGGGCAAGCTGTGGCCGAAGGACGAGGCCGAGCGGCAGAAGGCGCTCGACGCCGGCCACGACCTGGACCGGGTCCTCTCCACGAACGACCTGGTCGCCGGCGACAACGTGTTCTTCGTCGCGACCGGCATCACCGACGGGGAGCTGCTGCGCGGGGTCCGCTACCGCGCGGAGACGGCGACCACGCAGTCGCTCGTCATGCGTTCGAAGTCCGGCACGATCCGCCAGATCGACTCCACGCACCGGCTCTCGAAGCTGCGCGCGTACAGCAAGATCGACTTCGACCGCGCGAACTGAACCGCGCGGACTGAAACCGCGCGGGAACAGCAGCCCTGGCCGAGCGGGCGCCGAGCGGAAGCAGCAGCCCGAGCTGAGCGGCAACGGCAACGCGGCTGAGCGGGGGCGCTGAGCGGGGGCGCTGGGCGCGAGCAGCGGGCGCGAGCAGTCGCGCGAGCTGGACGCGGACAGCGCACCGGCCGCGGCCCGCGAGGCCCGCGCGCCTCCGCCGCCGGCCGGACGGTATGACGAGGGGCGCCCCCCATGTGCGGTGGGGGCGCCCCTTCCCGTACGGGACAACGAACGGTGTCCGCGCTTCCGCTTGCCTCCGGTCCGGGTCAGCCCGCCTGGGCGATCCGCTCGGTCGCGGCGGCCTTCCTCAGCTCCACCTCACGCCGCCGGCGCCGCGCCAGGGCGACACGGCGCTCCGCCGCCGTGAGCCCGCCCCACACCCCGTACGGCTCGGGCTGGAGCAGCGCGTGCTCCCGGCACTCGACCATCACCGGACAGCGTCCGCAGACCCTCTTGGCCGCCGCCTCCCGCGCGAGCCGTGCGGCGGTCGGCTCCTTGGAGGGGGCGAAGAAGAGCCCGGCCTCGTCCCGGCGGCACACCGCCTCCGCGTGCCAAGGACCGGCCTCGTCCTCCCGGGCAGGGGCGCGCTGAGGGGGGACGGCGGCGACCTGGAGGGGCTGATGCGGCGGTTGCAGCACGGTCTACTCCTGACGACGGCTTCGCGAGCGAGCGGCGATGCACCAGCCCTACCCGCTGTGCGCGCGCCTATGCACTGCGTGCCGTGCCGTTCCGCACTGCGGATACCCGGGGGCGGATTCCGGTCACCCCCGGAGCCGGGGGCCGGTCAGTGGCCGAGGTGCTTGCGGAGCTTGCCCTGGAGGTCGGTGATCCACTTCCCGCGCTTGGGTCTCGCCTCGACGTTCCCGAAGACCGAGTAGCCGTTGATGACGACGACCGGGGCCTGCGGGTCGGCGCCCTCCAGGGTGACGACCTCGAAGTTGCCGAAGACGCCGCTGCCGTTGCCGCGCAGGCTGATGTTCTCCGGGACCCGCACCTCGACATTGCCGAAGATGGAGGTGGCGTTGATGGTGGTGAGCCGCTGGGCGAAGATCGCCTCGGTCAGGTCGATCTCGATGTTCCCGAAGAGCGCGAAGGCGTTGGTCCGGCGGCCCACCCGCCAGCGGCCCTTGCGGGTGGTGCTGGAGAAGATCGCGACGAGGCTGTCGGCGGCTCCTTCGGACTCCTCCGGCCCGTAGGCGTACGCCGCTTCCCGCTCCTGGCCGGTCCGCGCCGACGGCAGGTCGCGGACGATCGGCTCCAGTTCGCCCACCGTCTTGGCCCGGTAGACCGCGTCGATCCGGTCCGAGTGCTCCTCGGGATCGAGCCGCCCCTCGGCGAGGGCGTCCCTCAGGATGTCCGCGATCCGGTCCCGGTCCGCGTCCGAGGCTCGCAACGAGCCCCGGGGGTCGGTGACGCCGGTCTCGGCGGGAGCGGCCGGCCGCTGCGGCTGCTTTTCGGGCGCGGGTTCGGGCTGCTTTTCGAGGTCCACGGAGCCAGCCTAGCGAAACGCGATAGATCGCGACCAGAGGGCGGGGCCGCGACCTGTGGACGACGACCCGAACGGACCGCCGGGGCAGGACTGTTCAGTACGGTCCACGAGGGCTCGCCGCCCCCGGCGGCCCACCGCCGCACGACCGGGCCCGCCGCACGTGCCCGGCCGGGAACACGACACTCCGGCGTGGTCCCGGCCCCAAGTGAGCCTTACCTCACAGGACCGGCGCCCGGCCCGCGTTCTACGCTGGAAGGCGCACTGCCAACGGAGGCGGTGCGCCGTCTTGCCGAGTGAGGAATGGCCCCCATGCCAGAGTTTGCGTACTCCGATCTGCTCCCGCTGGGAGAGGACACCACGCCCTACCGCCTGGTGACCTCCGAAGGTGTCTCCACCTTCGAGGCCGACGGCCGTACGTTCCTCAAGGTCGAGCCGGAGGCGCTGCGCAAGCTGGCCGCCGAGGCGATCCGCGACATCCAGCACTTCCTGCGCCCGGCGCACCTGGCCCAGCTGCGGCGGATCATCGACGACCCGGAGGCGTCGGGCAACGACAAGTTCGTGGCGCTCGACCTCCTCAAGAACGCCAACATCGCCGCCGCCGGCGTCCTGCCGATGTGCCAGGACACGGGCACCGCGATCGTCATGGGCAAGCGCGGGCAGAACGTGCTGACCTCCGGCCGCGACGAGGAGGCCCTGTCCAAGGGCATCTACGACGCGTACACCCAGCTCAACCTGCGGTACTCGCAGATGGCCCCGGTCACCATGTGGGAGGAGAAGAACACCGGCTCGAACCTGCCCGCGCAGATCGAGCTGTACGCGACCGACGGCGGCGCGTACAAGTTCCTCTTCATGGCCAAGGGCGGCGGCTCCGCGAACAAGTCCTTCCTCTACCAGGAGACCAAGGCGGTCCTCAACGAGGCCTCCATGATGAAGTTCCTGGAGGAGAAGATCCGTTCGCTCGGTACGGCGGCCTGCCCGCCGTACCACCTGGCGATCGTCGTCGGCGGCACCTCCGCCGAGTTCGCGCTGAAGACCGCGAAGTACGCCTCCGCGCACTACCTGGACGAGCTGCCCGCCGAGGGCTCGGCCGAGACGGGCCACGGCTTCCGCGACAAGGAGCTGGAGGAGAAGGTCTTCGAGCTGACGCAGAGGATCGGCATCGGCGCGCAGTTCGGCGGCAAGTACTTCTGCCACGACGTCCGCGTCGTCCGGCTGCCCCGCCACGGCGCCTCGCTGCCCGTCGCCATCGCCGTGTCCTGCTCGGCGGACCGCCAGGCCGTCGCGAAGATCACCGCGGAGGGCGTCTTCCTGGAGCAGCTGGAGACGGATCCGGCGCGCTTCCTGCCGGAGACGACGGACGAGCACCTCGACGCGTCCGACGACGTGGTGAAGATCGACCTCAACCAGCCGATGGACGACATCCTCGCCGAGCTGACCAAGTACCCGGTCAAGACCCGGCTCTCCCTGAACGGCCCGCTGGTCGTGGCGCGCGACATCGCGCACGCGAAGATCAAGGAGCGTCTGGACGCGGGCGAGGAGATGCCGCAGTACCTGAAGGACCACCCGGTCTACTACGCGGGCCCCGCGAAGACCCCCGAGGGGTACGCCTCCGGTTCCTTCGGTCCGACCACGGCGGGCCGGATGGACTCGTACGTCGAGCAGTTCCAGGCGGCGGGCGGCTCGAAGGTCATGCTGGCCAAGGGCAACCGCTCGAAGCAGGTCACGGACGCCTGCGGCAGCCACGGCGGCTTCTACCTCGGCTCGATCGGCGGCCCGGCGGCCCGTCTCGCGCAGGACTGCATCAAGAAGGTCGAGGTCGTCGAGTACGAGGAGCTCGGCATGGAGGCGGTCTGGAAGATCGAGGTCGAGGACTTCCCGGCGTTCATCGTCGTGGACGACAAGGGCAACGACTTCTTCCAGAACCCGGCCCCGGAGCCGACGTTCACGCACATCCCGGTGCGGGGACCCGGCCTCGGCTGATCCCTGACGCTTCCGCGAAGCCCCCGCTCCCTCCAGGGAGCGGGGGCTTCGTCGGTCTCCGCTCAGAAAGTTGCTACCGACCGGTAGCCCTCTCGTCGCCTCCTGGCCAATATGGGACGCGAGCATGTCAACCACTGAGCCGGTCGACCACTCGGGAGCCCCCCATGCCCTCCGTCAGGACCACCTCCGCCGCCACCCTCGCGCTGGCCGCGTTCCTCGTCGTCGGTCCCGCGCCGGCCGCCTCCGCGGCCGACCCCGACACCCACCTCACGTCGACCGCCGCCGTCAAGGACGTCGACTACGCGACCTGGCTGCGGGACGTGGCGACCGTGGTCGCCGAGGCCCGCCCGTACATCGAGGAGCGCTCCGAGGACGCCGGCCGGGAGAAGCAGGCGATCGTCCTCGACATCGACAACAGCTCCCTGGAGACGGACTTCCACCCGTTCTGGGAGCTGCCGACCCCGGCCATCGCGGAGGTGCGCGCCCTCGTCCGCGACGCCCACGCGCGCGGGGTCGACGTCTTCTTCGTCACCGCGCGCCCCGGCATCCTCCACTCCCTCACGGACTGGAACCTGAAGCAGGCCGGGTACCCGGTCGACGGTCTGTACGTGCGCTCCCTGCCCGATCTGTTCGCCGAGGTCAGCGCGTACAAGACGGAGAAGCGCGCGGAGATCGAGGCCAAGGGCTACACGATCATCGCGAACATCGGCAATAACACCACCGACCTCGTCGGCGGCCACGCCGAGCGCACCTTCAAGCTGCCGGACTACGGCGGCAAGCTCTCCTGATCGACAGGACACCCGCTAGGGGGTGTCCGGAAAGTCATGGGAGCCAGAGTCGGAGGCAGGCGAGGGTGACCATGGCTTGGTAATGGGTGGCTCGTTTGTCGTAGCGGG
>NZ_JBHVZO010000015.1:0-52970 GCF_042879855.1 Streptomyces sp. NPDC058326
GGCCCCGGCCGCCCCCGCCCCGGCTCCGGCCGCTCCGGCTGCTCCGGCCCCGGCCCCGGCCGCCCCCGCCGCCGCGGCTCCCGCGCCGGTGGCTCCGGCCGCCCCGGCCGCCGCTCCGGCTCCGGCCGCGCAGGCCCCGTCCATCGCTCCGGCGCTGGTCACCCCGGCTCCGGCCGCTCCGTCGGAGGACGGCGCGTACGTGACCCCGCTCGTCCGCAAGCTCGCCACCGAGAACGGTGTCGACCTGGCGGCCGTCAAGGGTTCGGGCGTCGGCGGCCGTATCCGCAAGCAGGACGTCCTCGCGGCCGCCGAGGCCAAGAAGGCCGCCCAGGCCCCTGCCCCCGCCGCCGCTCCGGCCGCTGCGAAGGCTCCGGCTCTCGAGGTCTCCCCGCTGCGCGGTCAGACCGTCAAGATGACCCGCATGCGCAAGGTCATCGGCGACAACATGATGAAGGCGCTGCACGGCCAGGCCCAGCTGACCTCGGTCGTCGAGGTCGACATCACCAAGCTGATGAAGCTGCGCGCCCGCGCCAAGGACGCCTTCGCCGCCCGTGAGGGCGTCAAGCTCTCCCCGATGCCGTTCTTCGTGAAGGCGGCGGCCCAGGCGCTGAAGGCCCACCCGGTCATCAACGCCCGGATCAACGAGGACGAGGGCACGATCACCTACTTCGACACCGAGAACATCGGTATCGCGGTGGACTCCGAGAAGGGTCTGATGACCCCGGTCATCAAGGGTGCGGGCGACCTCAACATCGCCGGTATCTCGAAGAAGACCGCGGAGCTGGCCGGCGCCGTGCGCGCCAGCAAGATCACGCCGGACGACCTGGCCGGCGCGACCTTCACCATCTCCAACACCGGTTCGCGCGGCGCGCTGTTCGACACGATCATCGTGCCCCCGAACCAGGTCGCCATCCTGGGCATCGGCGCCACCGTGCGCCGTCCGGTCGTCATCAACCACCCGGACCTGGGTGAGACGATCGCGATCCGCGACATGACGTACGTCGCGCTGTCCTACGACCACCGTCTGGTGGACGGCGCCGACGCCGCCCGCTACCTGACCTCGGTCAAGGCGATCCTCGAGGCCGGCGAGTTCGAGGTCGACCTCGGTCTGTAAGCGCGTGGCCTCCGTGGCAACGTAACGAGCCTCACCTGCGGCGCCCCCGTCCGGAAGTGTTTCCGGGCGGGGGCGCCGCCGTATTGTCTTTAGAGTCAACACTCCCCGAGGAGCCGCTTCATGACCGTCCCCGTCGTCCACTCGCTGCGCGAGCAGATCCGCGAGCACATCGTGGAGGGGATCGTCAGCGGCCGCTGGAAGCCGGGCGAGCGGATCGTGGAGCGCCGGATCGCGACCGAGCTCGAGGTCTCCCAGACCCCGGTCCGCGAGGCGCTGCGCGAGCTGGAGTCGCTGCGCCTGATCGAGTCGGCGCCGAACAAGGGCGTACGGGTGCGGAATCTGACCGCGGCCGACCTGGAGGAGAGCTACCCCGTCCGCGCCGGCCTGGAGCAGATCGCGGCCGAGCTGGCGGCAGGCCGGCTCGCGGCGGACTGCTCGGCGCTCGAACCGCACGTGGCCGCGCTGTACGAGGCGGACGCGACCTCCGACGGGACGGCGCAGGTACGGCACACGGTGGCGTTCCACCGGGAGCTGGTGAAGGCTGCGGGGAACAAGGTCCTGCTGCACACCTGGGAGACCCTGGGCATCGAGGTCTTCACCGCCCTGTCGATCCGGTGGCTGGGCACGGTCCAGAAGTCGTACGCGGAGGAGCACCAGGAGCTGGTGGAGGCCTTCCGGCGGGGCGACCCGAACATCGGGGCCCTGGTGAAGGCGCATGTGCTGGGCTGCGCGCCGCGCGCCTGACCCCTTTCTCGTCACGGACAGTGAGCGGGCCCACCCTCCGGCGGGCCCGCTCATTCGTGCGAGCACCCCCTCAGAAAGCGGCCCTCACCTGCGAAAACAAGGCACCGGGTGCCCCGATCCGCGGCACCCTGTGCCGACTTTCTCGATCTGAAGAGGTTTTCCCCTTCAACCCTTTGATCGATCATCGATCGCCGGTTTACAGTCTTCGGCGGGCCGCTACCCGGCCCTTCGCCCTGTCCTGCCAGACAAGGCACCCCTTCTTCACCCCCATCTGTCCGGAAGGCGGCGATCATGACCGATCCCGTAGGCAAGATTCCGAGCGAGCTCGACCAGCTCCCGGACCGTGACACCGAGGAGACCGCCGAGTGGGCGGCCTCCCTGGACGCCGTCACCAAGGCCGCCGGCCCCCACCGGGCCGCCTACCTGATGCGCCGCACCCTCCAGCACGCCGAGGGCGCGGGCCTGGCCCTGCCCAAGCTGCTCGAGACGGACTACGTCAACACCATCCCCACCTCCGCCGAGCCGACGGGCGCCGCGTTCGACGGCGACGAGGACATGGAGCGCCGGATCACCGCCTGGAACCGCTGGAACGCGGCCGCGATGGTCAGCCGCGGCTCCAAGTACGGCGTCGGCGGCCACATCGCCACCTTCGCGTCGGCCGCCTGGCTGTACGAGACCGGCTTCAACCACTTCTTCAAGGGCAAGGAAGCCGACGGTTCCGGCGACCAGCTCTACATCCAGGGTCACGCCGCCCCCGGCATCTACGCCCGCGCGTTCCTGGACGGGCGCCTGAACGAGGCCCACCTCGACAACTTCCGGCAGGAGTCCGGCGGCAACGGCCTGCCCTCCTACCCGCACCCGCGGCGCCTCCCGTGGCTGTGGGAGTTCCCCACCGTCTCCATGGGTCTCGGCCCGCTCTCCGCGATCTACCAGGCGCGCTTCAACCGCTACCTGACGAACCGTTCCATCAAGGACGTCTCCGCCTCGCACGTGTGGGCGTTCCTCGGTGACGGCGAGATGGACGAGCCCGAGTCGACCGCCGCCCTCGCCCTGGCGGCCCGCGAGGGTCTGGACAACCTGACCTTCGTCATCAACTGCAACCTGCAGCGTCTCGACGGCCCGGTCCGCGCCAACTTCAAGATCGTGCAGGAGCTGGAGGCCCAGTTCCGCGGCGCCGGCTGGAACGTCGTGAAGTCGCTGTGGGGCAACGCCTGGGACGAGCTGTTCGCGCTCGACACCACCGGCGCCCTCGTCCGCCGCCTCCGCGAGGTGCCGGACGCGCAGGTCCAGACGTACCAGACCCGCGACGCCGCCTACATCCGCCAGGACTTCTTCGGCAAGGACCCGGCGCTCGTCGCGATGGCGCAGCTGCTGAGCGACGACAAGATCCTGGAGTGCTTCCACCTCTCCCGCGGTGGGCACGAGCCGCGCAAGGTGTACGCCGCGTACAAGGCCGCCGTGGAGTTCAAGGGCGCGCCGACGGTCATCCTCGCGCAGACCGTCAAGGGCTTCACCCTCGGTGAGGGCTTCGCGTCGAAGAACGCGAACCACCAGATGAAGAAGCTCTCCACGGACGAGTTCAAGAACATGCGGGACCTGCTCGACCTCCCCATCACGGACGCGCAGTTCGTCGACGGCCAGGTGCCCTACGGCCACCCCGGCGCCGACTCCCCCGAGGTCCGCTACCTCCAGGAGCGCCGCGCGGCCCTCGGCGGCCCGGCCCCGGCCCGCCGCACCCAGCCGCTGGCCCCGCTGCCTGCCCCGGCCGAGAAGGCGTTCACCGCCTTCGACAAGGGCTCCGGCGCGCAGTCGATGGCCACGACGATGGCGTTCGTCCGCCTGGTCAAGGACCTGATCCGCGACAAGGAGACCGGCAAGCGCTGGGTCCCGATCGTCCCGGACGAGGCCCGTACCTTCGGTATGGAGTCGCTGTTCCCGTCGCTCGGCATCTACTCGCCGAAGGGCCAGACGTACGAGCCGGTCGACCGCGACCAGCTGATGTACTACAAGGAGGCCGTCAACGGCCAGATCCTCAACGAGGGGATCACCGAGGCCGGTTCGATGGCCGACTTCATCGCCGCTTCCACCGCGTACTCCACGCACGGCGAGGCGATGATCCCGTTCTACATCTTCTACTCGATGTTCGGCTGGCAGCGGACCGCCGACCAGATGTGGCAGCTCGGCGACCAGCTCGGCCGCGGCTTCCTCGTCGGCGCCACCGCGGGCCGTACGACCCTGACCGGTGAGGGCCTCCAGCACGCCGACGGCCACTCGCCGGTGATCGCGGCGACGAACCCGGCGGCCCTGACGTACGACCCGGCGTTCGCCTACGAGGTCGCGGCGATCGTCAAGGAGGGTCTGCGCCGGATGTACGGCGAGGCCGCCGAGGGCGAGGACCAGAACGTCTTCTACTACCTCACCGTCTACAACGAGCCGATGCCGCAGCCGGCCAAGCCGGCCGGCATCGACGAGGGCATCGTCAAGGGCCTCTACCGCTTCAACACCGCGGAGTCGGCCGGTCTGGACCTGCCGGCGAACGCCCCGCGCATCCAGCTCCTCTCCTCCGGTACGGCCATCCACTGGGCCCTGGAGGCGCAGAAGCTGCTCGCCGCCGAGTGGGGCGTGGGCGCCGACGTGTGGTCCGCGACCTCCTGGACGGAGCTGCGGCGCGACGCCCTGGAGGCCGACGCGGCGCTGCTGCGCGGCGAGGAGCAGGTGCCGTACGTCCGCAAGGCCCTGGAGGGCGTCGACTCCCCCGTCCTCGCCGTCTCCGACTACATGCGCCAGGTCCCGGACCAGATCGCGCAGTGGGTCGAGCAGGACTGGTCCTCGCTCGGCGCCGACGGCTTCGGCCTTTCGGACACCCGTGACGCGGCCCGCCGCCACTTCGGTGTCGACGCCCAGTCGATCGTCGTCGCGGCGCTCGCACAGCTGGCGCGGCGCGGCGAGGTACAGGCGACGGCCGTGAAGGAGGCGCGCGAGCGCTACGGGCTGTAGGGCCTGGGCTTTCCTGGGCCGGGGGGCCGCGCACGTACGTTCTCCGTACGGCGCGGCCCCCCGGTCGTTCCCGGACCGGACCGGGCAGGGGCCGGGGGCAGGGGCCGGGGCCGGGGCCGGCCGCAGGGACCCGGGTCAGTCGTCGAGCGCCTGTGGGGCGCCGGTGCGGGGCGGCTCCTTCGGCGCGGCAGGGCCGGTCAGGAGTGCCAGCATCTCGCGGATCTGAGCCAGCTGGGCTTGGAGCTTGTCGCGGCGTTCGGTCAGGGCGGCCAGCTCACGCTCCGATTCACCGCGGACGCGGTCCGCCTGGGCGTTGGCGTCGGCCACGATGTCGTCGGCCTGCAGCTGCGCGGTCTCCACCGTCCGGCGGGCCCTGCTCTCCGCGTCCATCCGCAGCGCCCGCGCCTCCACGCGGAGTTCCTCGGCCCGTTGCTCGATCTCCGCGAGCCGCCGCTCCGCCCTGGCCTGGCGCTCTTCGAGGTCCTTCTGCGACTGCTCGCGCCGCCGGGCGAGGTTGGTCTCGAAGTCCGCGGCGGCCTGCGCGGCCTTGGCGCGGGTCTCCTTGAGAAGGGCGTCCGCCGCCGCGCGCACGGCCTGCGCGTCCCGCCGGGCCTCGGCGAGGATCCGTTCCCGCTCGCTCTCCACGTCCCCCGTCCCGGAGGACACGGGAGCGGCGGCGACGGGCTCGGTCAGCGCGCGGAGCCGGGCGAGGACGACCGCCGCCGACTCCGGCCGGTCGGCCGGCTCGCGGGCGAGCAGTTCCATGACGAGCGCGCTCAGCTCGGCCGGGATCACCGGGTCGTGGTGGTGCGGCGGGAGCTCCGTGCCGTGCAGCTTCTGGTTGATCAGGCCGAGCATGTTGTCCGCGGCGAAGGGCGCGCGGCCGGTAAGGGCGAAGTAGAGGACGCAGCCCAGGGAGTAAAGGTCGGTGCGGTGGTCGACGGTCCGCTCGCCGAGGGCCTGCTCCGGTGACATGTAGAGCAGCGTGCCGATGGCGACGCCGGTGCCGGTGAGCCCGCCGACCCTGAGGGTGTCCCCGAGGAACTTGGCGACGCCGAAGTCGAGGATCCTGAGGTCGCCGTCGTCCGCGAACATCACGTTGTCGGGCTTGATGTCCCGGTGGACGATCCGGCGGGAGTGGGCCGCTTCGAGGGCGGTGGCGAGCTGACGCGCCCAGGCGACGGCGACGTGCCAGTGCGGACGCCGGTCGAGGACGGTCCGGGTGAGAGTCCGGCCGGTCAGCAGCTCCATGACCAGATAGAGCGCGCGCTCGCCGTCGAGTTCGGCCGATCCGCAGTCATGTGCCGTGACCGTGTACCGGCCGGGCAGGCTCGCCGCCGAACGGATCTCCCGGCGGAAGCGGAGAAAGGTCTCCTCCTCGCCCATCTCCGGCAGCGCGGTGACGAGTTTGACCGCCACGCTCCGCTGCATCCGGCGGTCGAGGGCGCTCCACACCTGCCCCATCCCGCCGCGGCCGAGCCGGGTCTCCAGCTCGTACCGCCCGTCCAGCACCGTCCCCCGCATCGTGCCCCTCCCCGGTGGTCCCTCAGGCTCCGCGCCCCCGGGCCCAGTATGGATGGCAGGGTGGGGGCATGCGTGCCGCCCGGCTGATCAAGATGGTCCTTCTGCTCCAGTCCCGTCCGTCGATGACGGCGGCCGAGCTCGCCGAGGAGCTGGAGGTGTCGGAACGGACCATCACCCGTGACGCCCTGGCCCTCTCCGAGGCGGGGGTTCCCGTGTACGCGGACCGGGGCAGGGCCGGCGGGTACCGGCTCGTCGGCGGCTACCGCACCCGTCTCACGGGCCTGGCGCGCGGTGAGGCCGAGGCGCTGTTCCTGTCCGGGCTGCCGGGCGCGCTGCGGGACATGGGTCTTGAGGACGCGGCGTCGGCGGCCCGGCTCAAGGTGTCGGCGGCGCTGCTGCCCTCGCTGCGGGACGCCCCGGACTCGGTGGCACAGCGCTTCCTGCTCGACGCGCCGGGCTGGTACCAGGAGCCGGAGACACCGGAGATGCTGCCGCCGGTCGCGGAGGCGGTCTGGGACGACCGGGTGATCGCCGCCCGCTACCGGCGGGGCGACCGAGAGGTGGAGCGCGAGCTCGCCCCGTACGGTCTCGTCCTGAAGGCGGGCGTCTGGTACCTGTGCGCGCGTTCCGGTACGGCGTTCCGCACCTACCGGGTGGATCGCTTCGTGGCGGTCGCCCTGGCCGGGGAGCGGTTCGTCCGGGACGAGGACTTCGACCTGCCGGCCTTCTGGGCCGAGCGCGCGGCGGAGTTCGCCCGGTCGATCCTGCGCGCGGAGGCCGTCGTACGGCTCTCGGAGGCGGGGGGCCGCCGGCTGCCGTACGTGACGGACCGCGCGGCCGCCGAGGAGGCTCTGGCGGCGGGGACGCGGGATGCGGCGGGCCGGGTGACGGTGACGCTCGCGGTGGAGAGCGAGGAGGTCGCCTTCTCCCAGCTCCTGGCCCTGGGCGCGGAGGCCGAGGTGCTCGCCCCGGCCTCCTTGCGCGCCCGCTTCGGGGAGGCGGCCCGCGCGATGGCGGAGGCGTACAAGTGAGTCTCGTCCGTACGGCTCCGCCCTGTCCCTACCGGTAGTCGTTCACGTCCGGCTTGCCCGTCTCACCGGCGAGGATGAAGCCCCAGGCGTCGGGCCGCGAGCCGTCCGCGTCGGTGAAGCCGTACTCTCCGGACAGCTGGCCGCTGGAGAGCGACCGGCCGTTCCAGCGGTGCCGGTCGGGGTCGGCGGCGAGGGCGGCGACGGCCCGTCCCACGTACACCGGGGACTCGGCGACGGCGAAGTCGGGGATCTTCCCGACGGCGTCACGCCAGTTCTCCTCGGTGACGCCGAACCCGGCGAGCATCTGCTCGGACCTGAGCCAGCCGGGGGTGAGGGCGACCGCCGTGCCGCCGTACTCCTCCAGTTCCCCGCCGAGGCCGAAGGCCATCCGGATCGGGGCGTTCTTGGCGAGGTCGTAGAAGAGGTTCTCGCGGAACCGGGTGCCGTTGTACTCGGCGGTGCCGTCGGTGACCTCGACGACCAGGCCGCCCGGGTGGCGGATGAGCAGCGGCAGGGCGGTGTGCGAGGTGATGACGTGTGTCCGGACGCCGAGTTCGAGCATCCTCAGGCCCTGGGCGAGGTCGTTCTCCCAGGTCTTCTTCCCGAAGACGAGGAGGTGTTCGCCACCCCACACGTCGTTGACGAGGACGTCGAGCCGCCCCCGCTCCCGGTCGATGCGGTCGACGAGGGCCCGGACCTGCTCCACCTCCAGATGGTTGGTGGGGACGGCGATGCCCTCGCCTCCGGCGGCCGTCACCAGTTCGGCCGTCTCCTCGATGGTCTCGGTCGCCCGGCCGACCTCGCTGAGCTTCTCGCGGGTGGTGCGGCCGGTGACGTACACGGTGGCTCCGGCGGCTCCGAGCTGGACGGCGATGCCCCGCCCGGCTCCCCGGGTGGCGCCCGCGACCAGGCAGATCCGTCCGTGCAGGGGCTTCTTCTCAGTCGTCATGGCATCAGACTCGCAGGAAAGTACGACACCTTCTGTCCGGTTTCATTTCGGGCTTTCCGGGTGCGTCGCACCCCCCGAGCCACGATGCTGGTGCCGTGATGGACGAGACAGAGTTCTGGCAGATCATCGACTCCACCCGCGAGGAAGCCGAGGGCGACCCCGAGGAGCAGGCCGATCTGCTCGTGGAACGGCTGACCCGGCTGGACCCCGACTCCGTGCTCGACTACGCGCGCCATTTCGAGGCCCGCTACAACCGCGCGTACCTCTGGGATCTGTGGGGTGCGGCGGCGGTGCTGTTCGACGGGGCGGGGGACGAGACCTTCGACTCGTTCCGCTGCTGGCTCATCAGCCAGGGCCGGGAGGTCTACGAGGGCGCGGTGCACGATCCGGACGCGCTGGCGGAGCTGCTCGGCGACTTCGACGTGGAGATCGACGGGGACGGTGAGGAGATCGGCTTCGCGGCGGACGAGGCGTACGAGCGGCTGACCGGTGCCGAGACCCCTGATCTGGGCATTCCGATGCCGGGCGGGGAGCCGCTCGGGACCCCCTTCGACCTGGCGGACGACGAGGTGCTCGCGGCCCGCTTCCCCCGGCTCTGGGAGCGCTTCGGCGCGGGGTGACCGGGGCCTCCGGCGGCGGACGTCAAGCCAGCGGAGACCTTCGTACGCGTCTCCCGCCGTCGGAGGCCGTCGTCCGCGTCAGAAGTGCGTGCCGCCGTCGACGCGGATCTCGGTGCCGGTGATGAACGCGCCGTCCTCGCTCGCCAGCATGGCGACGACGCCCGCGACGGTCTCGGGTCCCGCGAAGCCCTGGCCGAGGGCGGGCGCGAGCTTCGTGAAGAGGGACCAGTCGGTGTCCTCGGGGAGGCCGGGGCCGACGCTCTGGCGGCTGGCGCCGGTGCCGTCGGTCATGCCGGAGGAGATGGAGCCGGGCTGGACGGCGGTGAAGCGGATGCCCTGCTTGGCGTACTCGGCGGCGAGGGCGTGGGTCATGGACTGGATGCCGCCCTTGCTGGCCGCGTAGGCCGCCATGTAGGGGTGGGCGAACATCGCGGAGGTGGAGGAGAAGTTCACGACGGCCGCGCCGTTGCCCTCCAGGAGCGCGGGGATCGCCTCGCGGATCATAAGGAACGTGCCGGTGAGGTTGATCCGTATCACCTGCTCGAAGGAGTCGAGGCTCGTCTCGTGGGTGTGCGAGGAGCGCAGGACTCCGGCCGCGTTGACCAGGACGTCCAGGCCGCCGAGCGCCTCGACGGCGGCGGCGACGCCGGCGCGTACGGAGGTCTCGTCGGCGACGTTCAGGACGACGGTGGTGAGGCGGTCGGCGGCGTCGCCGGCCTTGGCCACGGTGTCCTTGAGGCCGTCCTCGCTGATGTCGGCGGCGACGACCCGGCCTCCCTCGGCGAGCATGCGGAGGACGGTGGCCTGGCCGATGCCGGAGCCGCCGCCGGTGATGAGGGCGCGGCGTCCTTCGTAACGGGTCAGCTGGTTCATGGCGTCAACCTCTCGATGTCATGCGGTGTCATGCGCCGGCCTGCGCGGTCATGCGGTGCGGAATGCTGCCACCGTACGCCCAAGTGGCACGTTTTGCCATAGCTGCATGTCGTGCACGTTCGGCGGTCACGGGCGTACTCTTCGTACGGTGAGCACCAAGCCCGAGGGCGCCACGCCCCCCACCCGGACGCTGACGGAACGCCGCAAGGCCGCCACCCAGCTGGACATCGCGCGCGCCGCCGCCGAGCTCTTCACCGAGCACGGCCCCGACGGCACCACCGCGGAGGACATCGCCCTGCGGGCCGGAGTCGCCCTGCGCACCTTCTACCGGTACTTCCGCTCCAAGCAGGACGCCGTGGCCCCGCTCCTCGCGGGTGGCGGCGACCGCTGGCGGGAGATCCTCGCCGCGACGGAACCGGGCTCCGGCCTGCCCGAGGCCCTGGAACGCTCGATCGCCGCGTCGCTGACCCCGGCGGACGAGGCCGCGGACGAGGGGCTGCGCTGGACCCGGGGCCTGCTGCGCGCGGCCGCCGAGGACCCGGCGCTGCGGGCCGTCTGGTACCGGGTCAACCAGGAGTCGGAGGAGCGGCTGCGCGAGGTCGTCGCCGGGCTCGCCGGGCCGGACGCCGACGTGCTGGAAGTGCGGCTCGCGGCGGCGGCGGCCACGGACGCCGTCCGGCTCGCCCTGGAGACCTGGGCGGAGACGGACGCGCCGGTGCGCGGCGAGGGCGCACCGGCGGAACTCGCGGTCCGGTGCCTGCGGGAACTGATGGGCGGCATGCGCCTGCTGGGTCCGGCCGGCGGCGCTCCGGGCGCGGGCGTCAGCCCCTGAGCGTCCTGCCCATGAGGACGTCGTCCACGTACCGGCCGTCGAACAGGAACTCGTCCGGAAGCACTCCCTCGACCACGAAGCCCTCGGAGGCGTAGAGCGCCCGCGCGGGGGCGTTGTGGGAGAGGACCCGGAGGGTGATCCGCACGGCGCCGTCCGCGCGCGCCTTGTCCATCGCGGCCCTCAGGAGCGCCCGCGCCACGCCGTGCCCCCTGGCCGTCTCGGCGACGGCGAGGCCCTGGATCTGGCGGACGTGGGCGTTGGCCGCGAGCGGGGTGGGCGGCACCACCCGGACGTAGCCGACGACCGCGCCGCCGCGCACCGCGACCAGGTAGTCCTCGGGCCGGTGCCGGGCGTCGAAGAACGGCTCGTACGGCGGGGTGGGCGCCGGCAGTACCGCGTGCAGGGGCGACCAGGTGTCCCGGTCGAGCACGGCGAGGGCGTCCTCGTCCCCGGGCTCGGCCCCGCGTATCCGTGTCTCCGGACCCTCCGACCTCTTCATGACGGCCACTGTGTCACGTACGGGGCGGGCGGGGCAGGATGGCCCCATGCAGCGTTCCGCCACCCGCAAGCGTGTCGCCGTCACCGGAGCGACCGGGCTCATCGGCTCGGCCCTCGTCCGCTCCCTGCGCGCCGACGGCCATGACGTCCTCCGGCTCGTCCGCAGGCCCGCCCGTACCGCCGACGAGGTCGAGTGGGACCCGAGACGGCTGTACGTGGACGCCGCCGGGCTGGTCGGCGTCGACTCCGTCGTCCACCTGGCGGGCGCCGGGGTCGGCGAGCGCCGCTGGAACGAGGCGTACAAGCGGGAGATCCGGGACAGCCGGGTGCTCGGCACGACGGCCGTCGCGCAGGCCCTCGCCTCGCTCGCGGAGCCGCCCGAGAGCCTGGTGTGCGGTACGGCGCTCGGCTGGTACGGGGACACCGGCAGCCGCGCGGTCGACGAGAGCGCCCCCGCGGGCACGGGCTTCCTGCCCTCGGTCTGCGTGGAGTGGGAGGCGGCGGCCGCCCCCGCCGAGGAAGCGGGCATCCGGGTCACGTACGCCCGCACCGGCCTGGTGGTGGCGCGCGAGGGCGGGGCGTGGGGGCGGCTCTTCCCCGTGTTCCGCGCCGGGCTCGGCGGGCGGATGGGCGACGGCCGCCAGTACTGGTCGTTCATCTCCCTCCACGACGAGGTGGCCGCCCTCCGGCACCTGGTCGACACCCCGTCGCTCTCGGGCCCGGTGAACCTGACGGCGCCCGAGCCGGTCACCAACCGCGAGGTGACGGCGGCGATGGGGCGGGTCCTGCGCCGGCCGACGCTGTTCACGGTTCCGGCGCCCGCCCTGAAGGTGGTGCTCGGGGACTTCGCGCAGGACGTGCTGGGCAGTCAGCGGGTGCTGCCGGGGCGCCTGTTGGAGACCGGTTTCGACTTCGCGTTCCCGACGATCGACGAGTCGATCAGGGCGGCGGCCCACTGAGCGAAGCGCTCTCCGGTCCTCCTGCGCTCCCCTGTGCCGCACGCACCCCCGCGCGCGCTGCTGGCACCCGTGGGAGCGCTGCCTAGGCTCGACACGAACCGCGAACTCGGGCATTCCGGAGGCCGGTTGGGGGCATAGGCCTCCCACCGGCCGCGCCGACCTGGGGAGGGGCACGTGCTCAGCAGCGCAGACAGCGCAGAAACCGCACAGCGAACGGACGCCACGAAGGCCGTCGACGTCGTCATCGTGGGAGCCGGGGTCGCGGGCCTCGCGGCCGCCCACCGGCTGACCGGCGCGGGGCTCTCCGTCGCCGTCCTGGAGGCCGAGCCCCGGATCGGAGGCCGGATGGCGACCGAGTCCGTCGACGGCTTCCTGCTCGACCGGGTCGGGCCGCTGCTCACCCTGTCGCACGAGGAGCTGCGGGCCACCCCGGGGCTCGACGGCCTGGTGCTGCGCCCCTTCGCCCCGGGGGCGCTCGTGCACAGCGACGGGCGGTACGCGCGGTGGGGCGTCCCGCAGCCGCGCCGGGCCGCCGGGGGAGCCCGGGGGACGGGCCACCGGAGCGTGGGGGGAGCGTTCAGTGTGGCGCGCGCCCTCGCGAGCGCCCCCCGGCATCCGGCCTCCTCGCTCGACCAGGCGCGGCTCGGCGCCTCCCTCGTCCGGCTCGCCGCGACCCCGACGCAGCGGATCCTCGCCCGTCCCGAGCGGACCGCGCGCGAGGCCCTCACCGCCCGGCTGCCCGCCCGGACCGTCCAGGGAGTGCTGCGGCCGCTGCTCGCGGCGCTCCTCGGCGACCCGGACCTCGGCACGTCGAGCCGTCGCGCGGACCTCGCGCTGCGCGCCTTCGCCCGGGGCAGGGCGGCCGTCCCCGAGGGCGGCTCCGCGGCGCTCCCCGAGCGGCTCGCGGCCGCGCTGCCGCCGGGCACGGTCCGTACCGGCGTCCGTGTCACGGAGGCGTCGATCGCGCGGGTCACGACGGCCGAACACGGGGTGTTCCGCTGCCGTTCGGTGGTGCTCGCCACGGGGGCGCGGACGGCGGCCGCGCTGCTTCCGGGGCTGCGGACGCCCGCCTTCCACTCCGTGACGGTGCTCCATCACACGGCACCCGTGGCACCCACCGGGGAGCCGGCGCTGCTCCTGGAGTCCGATCCGGGCGGGCCGGTCGCCCACACCGCCGTGATGAGCGCGGTCGACCCGCGCCGGGCGCCCCGGGGCCGGGCCCTGATCACCTCGACGGTGCTCGGGACACCGCCCGACGACACGGAGCGGCGGGTCCGCAAGCACCTCGCCACGTTGTACGGCACGTCGACCGACGAGTGGGAGCTGCTGGCCCAGCACCACACCCGGGACGCCTATCCCGCGATGGTGCCGCCGCACGACGCGGGCCGCTCGGTACGGCTGCTCTCGGGGCTGTACGTCTGCGGCGACCACCGCGCCACGAGCACGCTTCAGGGAGCGCTCTCCTCGGGCACACGCGCGGCCCACGCCCTCCTGAGGGACCTGGGCGTCCCGTGCCCCCGGGAAGCCCGGTCCCCGGAGGAGGCGGCCTGAGGACGTCCCGCCGGCGGGGCGGCGGCGGTCAGCCGAGGGTGGCCACCCGGTCGCGGTAGGTACGGGCCGCTGCCGCGTCGCGGTAAGGCTCCAGGCGGCGTTCGAAGTCGCGTACGTACTCCACCGCCCTCGCCGACCGCATCTCCGACGCCTGCTGCGCCGCCTCCGCACCCAGCGCGCAGGCCTGGTCGAGTTCACCGAGCGCGAGGCGGGACGTGGCGAGCACCACCCGGCAGAAGAGGCGGCTGCGGGCGAAGCCGGGGGCGCGGAGCTGGAGGGCGCGTTCGGCGTGCTGGGCGGCCGGGCGGTACTGCTGGAGGTCGCGGTGGCAGTGTCCGAGCTCGTCGGCGAGCTGGGCCTCGTCGAACATCCGGGCCCAGTACGGCACCTCGTCACCGGGCCGCGCCGCTTCGAGGGCGCGCTCGGCCCGTACGAGCGAGGCGCTGCACACCCGCGCCTCGCCCAGGACCGCGTGCCCGCGCGCCTCGACCGCGTGCAGCATCGCCTGGACGACGGGCGGCGCGGCGGGCCCGACGCCCTGCTGGGCGACCCGGGCGAGCTGGACGGCCTCGCGCCCGTGGCCGAGGTAGACGGCCTGGCAGCTCATGGTGAGGAGCACGTACGAGCCGTAGGCCCGGTCCCCCGCGGCCTGGGCGAGGCGCAGTGCCTGGACGAAGTAGCGCTGGGCGAGCCCGTGGGCGGCGATGTCGTACGAGGTCCAGCCGGCGAGCCGGGTGAGGTCGGCGGCGGCGGCGAAGAGACGGCGGCCGACGGACTCCCCGTAGGTGCCGCGCAGCATCGGCTCGGTCTCGTGCTCCAGGTAGCGGACGAGGGCCTGCCGGGCGTGGCCGCCGCCGTAGGCGTGGTCGAGGGTGCGGAAGAGCTCGCCGACCGAGCGGAGGGCGGCGATGTCCCCGCTGGAGACCCGCTGGCCGGGCCCCCGGTCCGTACCGCGCTGCCGGGGGACGGAGAAGCGCCCCTGCGGCGGGACCCGGGGGTCGTGCGGGGGCCGCGGGTCGTGTCCGAGGCGGGTGTCCTGCGGAAACCGGGCCTCGGCGGCCACGGGCGGGGCGGGGGCGCGGGGGCCTGGCGGCTGCTCCCCGCGTGCCACGCGGTCGTCGGGGCGCCCGATCAGCCAGTCGCGGCTGGGGACGACCAGGCCCGCCGGAGTGAAGGCGATCTTGCGGAGTTCGGCGTGGCTGCCGGAGTCCTTGCGCCACAGCCCGCTGACGATGTCGACCGCCTCTTCGGGGGTCGCGGCGAACTCCAGGCCCGCGTAGACGGGCGCGCAGGCGTCGAGGCCGAGGTCCTGGGCGGAGAGGCGGCGGCCGAGCCGGCGGGTGAAGACCTCGGCGATGAGCGCGGGTGTCGTGCCCCGCGGCTGCTGGCCGCGGAGCCAGCGGGTCACGGAGGTCTTGTCGTACCGCAGGTCGAGACCGTGTTCGAGACCGAGCTGGTCCACCCGTCTCGCGAGCCCGGCGTGGGAGAACCCGGCTTCGGCGATGAGCGCGGCGAGCTGGCGGTTCGGGATGCGCTGCGGTGGTCGTTCCGTCATCAGCTGTGCGGTCTCCTGCCTTCCGGGTCCGGGCGGCAGCCCCGTCGGACCCTCATGGAACGGCGTGAATTTAGCGGCCTTGACGGCCTGTACCGCCACCTTCGCCCCACATTCATCCGATCGTGTGAGGATTGACGGCATCGCTGACGCGGGCGCCCTCGTCCACCTGCCGGAGGGGCTTTCCCGGCACCGCCGTACAGTGGCATGGGCGCGAATGACGCATGGTGCCGAGCCGGCCCGGGATGATCCCCGGTCCCCGGCCCCGGCACCCAGGAGGAGGCATGGCCGTGAGTGAGCTGCGATTCGTCCGCCTTGGATTCGGCGAGGAAGCCGTCGACTACCAGGTGGCCTGGGACAAGCAGCGCGAGGTGCACGCCGCGCGGTTCGCGGACGAGATCGACGACACCTGTCTGCTCCTGGAGCATCCGCCGGTCTACACGGCCGGCCGGCGCACGGCGGAGAGCGAGCGCCCCCTCGACGGGACGCCGGTGGTCGACGTCGACCGCGGCGGCAAGATCACCTGGCACGGCCCCGGCCAGCTGGTGGGCTATCCGATCATGAAGCTGCCCCGCCCGGTGGACGTCGTCGCGCACGTCCGGCGTCTGGAGGACGCGCTGATCCGCACGGCCGCCGAGTTCGGGGTCGAGACGACCCGGGTCGAGGGCCGCAGCGGCGTCTGGGTACTCGGTGACCCGGTGGAGCAGCGGCCGTCCCTCGGCGGTCTCTCGCTCGACTTCGACCCGCGTCTGAACGACGAGGAGTTCGACCCGCGCCTGAACGGCCCCGAGTACGCCCCGTCCAACGCCGGCCAGCGCCGCGAGGACCGCAAGCTCGCCGCCATCGGCATCCGGGTCGCCAAGGGCGTCACGATGCACGGCTTCTCGTTCAACGTGAACCCGGACAACGCGTGGTTCGACCGGATCATCCCGTGCGGCATCCGTGACGCGGGCGTGACCTCGCTCGCCAACGAGCTGGGCCGGGACATCTCGATCGCGGAGGTGCTGCCGGTGGTGGAGCGCCGCCTGCGGGAGGTCATGGAGGGTGCGGAGCTGAAGCCGCGCGAGATCGAGCGTCCGGTGGAGACGGCCTCGGCCTGAGGAATGCAGGGCACTGGCCAGAGGTTGGCCAGCAGTAGTAAGGCATGGGAAGCAACGGCGTACCCTGGTGTGCGCCGAAGAATCGAAGCTACAGGAGCCGATGTGTCCGCAGTCGCACCCGACGGACGCAAGATGCTGCGCCTGGAGGTCCGGAACGCCCAGACCCCCATCGAGCGCAAGCCCGAGTGGATCAAGACCCGGGCGAAGATGGGGCCCGAGTACACGAAGATGCAGAGCCTCGTGAAGAGCGAGGGGCTGCACACGGTCTGCCAGGAGGCGGGCTGTCCCAATATCTTCGAGTGCTGGGAGGACCGTGAGGCGACCTTCCTCATCGGCGGCGACCAGTGCACCCGGCGCTGCGATTTCTGCCAGATCGACACGGGCAAGCCCGAAGCGCTCGACCGTGACGAGCCCCGCCGCGTCGGCGAGTCCGTCGTCACGATGGACCTGAACTACGCCACCATCACGGGCGTCGCGCGCGACGACCTGGAGGACGGCGGCGCCTGGCTGTACGCGGAGACCGTGCGCCAGATCCACCAGCAGACGGCGGAGCGCGCCGAGGGCCGCACCAAGGTCGAGCTGCTCGCGCCCGACTTCAACGCGGTGCCGGAGCTCCTGGCGGAGGTCTTCGCCTCCCGCCCCGAGGTCTTCGCGCACAACGTGGAGACGGTGCCGCGGATCTTCAAGCGGATCCGTCCCGGCTTCCGTTACGAGCGCTCCCTCGACGTCATCACGCAGGCGCGGGACTACGGTCTGGTCACGAAGTCGAACCTGATCCTCGGCATGGGCGAGACCCGTGAGGAGGTCAGCGAGGCGCTCCGGCAGCTGCACGACGCGGGCTGCGAGCTGATCACGATCACCCAGTACCTGCGCCCCTCGGTCCGGCACCACCCCGTGGAGCGCTGGGTGAAGCCGCAGGAGTTCGTGGAGCTGAAGGAGGAGGCCGACGAGATCGGCTTCTCCGGTGTGATGTCGGGCCCGCTGGTCCGTTCCTCGTACCGCGCGGGCCGGCTGTACCAGCAGGCCATGGAGAAGCGCGCCGCCGCCCAGGGCGTGTGAACCCGAGCACAAGTAGTTACCGGTCAGTAGTGGCCGAATCCGGCGCCGCCCGTACGCTCCCGCAGCTCAGCGGGGAGGTACGGGCCGCGTCGGCGTCTCCCCGGCCGCCCACTTGGCCGTATCAACGTTTCATCAGTGTTTGACCACCGGGTCACGCCCTGGTAACACCGATCTGTGAGCCTGGTTTCACTCACCGCCACCGCCTGCTCACACCCCCGCCTCGTCTCACCCGCAATCGAGGGAGGACCCCGACATGCCGGCCGCATCGACGCACGTCCGCGTCACCGCGATCCCGTCCGTCACCGACGCCCTGAAGGCCGTGGAGGCACTGCTCCTCGGCGCCGGGCAGCGCACCGCACGGCGCAACGCCTGGAACTCCGTCCTGGAGGACCGCCGTCGCGCCAGGGACCGGGTGGAGGCCCAGCACGTGATGGAGGTCGCGTCGGGCCGGACTTCCCGGGCCACGTAAACTTCAGGACATGGCGAGGAAGGCAAACACGGGCAGCGCTGACGCTGCGAACCAGGGGCGGCTCAAGCAGATCGCCCTCACGTACAAGATGACCCGAAAGGCCGACCCGAAGGTCGGACTTGTCGTCGCAGGCGTGGGCATCGTCGTACTCGGTGTCCTCCTCGCGATCGGCTTCCTGATCGGGCACCCGGTCTACCTGGGCATCCTGGGCTTCGTCCTGGCGCTCCTGGCGGCGGCCATCGTGTTCGGGCGGCGCGCCGAGCGCGCGGCCTTCGGGCAGATGGAGGGCCAGCCGGGCGCGGCCGCGGCGGTGCTGCAGAACGTCGGGCGCGGCTGGACGACGACCCCCGCGGTCGCGATGAACCGCAGCCAGGACGTCGTGCACCGGGCGGTCGGCCGGGCCGGCATCGTGCTGGTGGCCGAGGGCAACCCGAACCGGGTCAAGACGCTGCTCGCGGCCGAGAAGAAGCGGATGAGCCGCGTCGTGGTGGACACTCCGGTGCACGACATCATCGTCGGCGACGGCGAGGGCCAGGTGCCGCTGAAGAAGGTCCGTACGACCATGCTCAAGCTGCCTCGGGTGCTCACCGGCCCGCAGGTGACGGCGGCCAACGACCGGCTGCGGGCGATGGGCGACCTGATGAGCAACATGCCGCTCCCGAAGGGTCCGATGCCGAAGGGCATGCGGATGCCGCGGGGCGGAAAGATGCGCTGACGCGCCCGACCGAACACAGAAGAGGGGCTCCGGACCGCGAGGTCCGGAGCCCCTCTCGCATGTCATGACGATCAGCGGCTCACACGCTCATGACGATCACACGCTCATGACAGTCATGACGGTGAAGACGTCACGCGCTCATGGCGGTCAGATACGGACCTGGACGGCGCCGGAGAGGCGGTCGTGGAGGCCGCGCCCGTCGCGGTCCCAGATGAGAGCCGGGATCGCCAGGCAGACCAGCAGGGAGCGGAGCGCCACCCGCGGCAGGCCGAGCCGGCCACCGCGCACCGAGACGACCCCGAGGCCGAAGAGGCGCTTGCCGGGCGTCGAGCCGATGGTGCCGACCGTCAGCACGCTCAGGACGAGGAGGATCAGGAGGGCCCAGTTGCCGGTCGCCTGGTTGTAGCCGTCGGTGATCAGGCCGTATGCGATCAGCGTGCAGAGGGCCCAGTCGACAGCGAGGGCGCCGAGGCGCCTGCCGGGGCGGGCGATCGAACCGGGGCCCTCCTCCGGCAGCCCCAGCTGCTGACCGCGGTAACCGAAGTCGACGCCTGCGTCCTCGGCCGCCGCGCGGGGGCCGGAGAGCCATGATCCGAGTGCTTGCCTGTTGTCCACCCGACCACGGTACTGCGCCCGTTTTTGATCACTTCGGCCCGGGTCGGCGAACACGGGCCGCATCGGGCGGTGAACGGCGCCGGACACCGGAACGGCACCCACCCCGGTTAACTTGGACGAAACAAATGGGTCATGCTTGAGAAATCCCGTCTGCCTATGGTCGGGTCCAGCGTGTGCCACCGCACTGGCCGCATGACCGAGCTGCAACCCCGCCCCTCCCCGGGCCGGGAGTAGGAGGAGTGGGATGTCCGAGAAGCACGGGTTCCAGAACGCCGACGAGGTCCAGAAGTTCATCAAGGACAACGACGTCAAGATGGTCGACGTCCGCTTCTGCGACCTTCCGGGCGTGATGCAGCACTTCACGATCCCGGCGACGGCCTTCGACCCGGCGGAGGAGCTCGCCTTCGACGGCTCGTCGATCCGCGGCTTCCAGGCGATCCACGAGTCCGACATGGCGCTCCGCGCCGACCTGTCGACGGCCCGCGTGGACCCCTTCCGCCGCGACAAGACGCTGAACATCAACTTCTTCATCCACGACCCGATCACGGGCGAGCAGTACAGCCGTGACCCGCGGAACATCGCGAAGAAGGCCGAGGCGTACCTCGCCTCCACCGGTATCGCCGACACCGCGTACTTCGGCCCCGAGGCCGAGTTCTACGTCTTCGACTCGGTCCGCTTCGAGACCTCGGCGAACCAGGGCTTCTACCACATCGACTCCGAGGCCGGTGCCTGGAACACCGGTGCGGAGGAGAACAACCGCGGCTACAAGGTCCGCTACAAGGGCGGCTACTTCCCGGCCCCGCCGGTCGACCACTTCGCCGACCTGCGCTCCGAGATCTCCCTGGAGCTGGAGAACGTCGGCCTCCAGGTCGAGCGCCAGCACCACGAGGTCGGCACCGCCGGCCAGGCCGAGATCAACTACAAGTTCAACACGCTGCTCGCCGCGGCCGACGACCTGATGCTCTTCAAGTACATCGTGAAGAACGTCGCCTGGCGCAACGGCAAGACCGCGACCTTCATGCCGAAGCCGATCTTCGGCGACAACGGCTCGGGCATGCACGTCCACCAGTCGCTGTGGTCGAACGGCGACCCGCTGTTCTACGACGAGACGGGCTACGCGGGCCTCTCGGACACCGCCCGCTACTACATCGGCGGCATCCTCAAGCACGCGCCGTCGCTGCTCGCCTTCACCAACCCGACGGTGAACTCGTACCACCGCCTGGTCCCGGGCTTCGAGGCCCCGGTCAACATGGTGTACTCGCAGCGCAACCGCTCCGCGGCCATGCGCATCCCGATCACCGGCTCGAACCCGAAGGCCAAGCGCGTCGAGTTCCGCGCGCCGGACCCGTCCTCGAACCCGTACCTCGCCTTCTCGGCGCTGCTCCTCGCGGGCCTCGACGGCATCAAGAACAAGATCGAGCCGATGGAGCCGATCGACAAGGACCTGTACGAGCTGGCTCCCGAGGAGCACGCCAACGTCCCGCAGGTCCCGACCAACCTCGAGGCCGTCCTCTCCGCCCTGGAGAACGACAACGAGTACCTCCAGGCCGGCGGCGTCTTCACCTCCGACCTGATCGAGACGTGGATCGACTACAAGCGCACCCACGAGATCGCCCCGATCCAGCTGCGCCCGCACCCGCACGAGTTCGAGCTGTACTTCGACCTCTAAGCCGGAGCCTTGGCACGTGCCGAAGGCCGTCGCCCCGAAATCGGGGGCGGCGGCCTTCGCCGTTCGGCGACCGGGCCGCTTCAGGCCGCTTGTCTCGAGAACGGCTCACGAGGTCGCCGAACCATACCCTGGACGTCATTGTGCGGACTGCACGCGGCGCAGCGTCTCGTCGGCCTGGGGAACGCCCATTCCGCTGAGGAGTTCGGCCATCTTGATCCCGATGAAGCCGCGGTCCTCTGTGGTCAATCCCTGCAACAGCGCCACGAGCGACCGTTCCCATTCGGCCTGGTCGCTGAGAACGCTCCGGTTCTGCACGGTCCAGTCGAGAACCTCCCGTGCCTGATCCGGATGGTGCAGCAGCCAGAGCCCGGCAAGGCTGTACGGGCCCTGAGCCACCGCTTCGCGGTAGAAGCGATAGGCCTCCCGTCGCTCGTCGCCCCAGACGAACGGCATGCCGGCTGTCTGCGAAAGTTGAGGGACAGCCGCCGGCACCGATCGCCCGAGCCGGTAGGAGATGCCCACCTCCGGAATCTCGAACTCCCCGTGGTCCATGCCAGCACGCAGGTTCCGCCTGGCAGCATCGTGGGCGATCCACGGCGGTACTTCCCGCGCTGACAGACGCTCCCTGGTGACAACTACGGGGTCCGCAACCCGCCAGGTGACAGACGCTCGCGTCGAGTCTCCGGCCCACGTGTCCGACCGACGGTCCTGGAGGTCCACCACGGCGTCGCGCTCCACCAACGACACCCAGTACGCCTGATCGAAGCCTCTGCGGCCCACCGAGGTCATGCGCGGGGCCCGGTAGGGGCACGTCTTATCGCGCTTCGGACGCGCCACCCGCGGTTCCTCGCCAGCCGCGAGAAACACCAGCGCACGGTCGACCCGGGTGCCGAGCCGGAGACGGAGCAGGCTGCGCAGCGGGGAGGTGGTCAACGGTTCCACGAGAGCATCGATCATCGCACGGCCTCCCTCGCTGGGACCGGAGCACGGTCACGGATTCGGGCGAAGAGAAGTCTACGAAGGCCCCGGCTGCCTCCCGAGGCCTTCGCCACCGCGCCGAGGAAGGCTTCCACCCTCAGGCGTCCGTCCGGTCCCAGGGAGGATTCCATAGACGACAGGCCCTTCACCATCGCGTCGTGCAACTGGTCGTCGTCGAGCGCAGCCAGTACCAGAGGGACGAGAGGCTCCCAGGAGCCGGCGAACAGGTCCGCGAGGGTCACCTTGCGGACACCGGCTCGGTTGATCGCGGGAAAACCGCCGTCACACAGAGCGTGGACCGCTCGAACCGCGTACGTGTGGCGGGCGGTGTCACGTGTCTCGCCCAGCCAGGTGGTGAGCTTGCCGACGACACGTTCTCTGTTGGCGTCCTCGGTGAGAAGCACACCCAGTCCGGCAGAGACCGCTCGGTACACGTCGTCACCCAAAGGTCCGCCCTTGGCGTCCAGGACCGTGTGCAGCAGGTCGACAGCGAAGTGGGGCAGAGCAAGCCCCAGGCTGCCGGCGCAGGCCTCGGCTACCGTGCAGCGCATTTCGGGCGCCTTGAGGCGGCTCCATTGACGCAGCTGCGCTCGGACTGCGGCGGAAAGCATCGCGTCCTGGACCACTTCTCCGAGGGCGTGGGCAGCGAGTCTCCGCTGCCAGCTGAGAGAGGAGCCGGCGAACGGGTCGAGCTGCCGGAGGACATCGGGGCCTGATGCCTGACAGAGCACCTGTCCGATCCGTCGACCCGCAGCCCTGTCCACTCCGGGCTCGTAGGGCAGTTCACGCATCCACGCCATCAGGACTTCGGAGAAGCCCTCGTAGTCGAGCCAAAGCCGCCGGAGGACCTGCTCGCCAAGGTGCTTGCCGCGAAAGGCCACGGGCTCGCTCCAGTAGCGATGGCTCCGTGAGGTTCCCGCGATACGGGGCAGCAGCCGCGCCTGCACCTTTGCGAGACGGTCGTCGATGTCACGGCCGAGGAGGTCATCGATCGCCTCCCCGGGTGACGGTGTGGCACGCGTGCTGAGCAGCGGCCTGAGCTGTGCGGCGAACCTCTCGACGACCGAACGGTCCTGTTCCTCGAGCAGGGCGATGGTCGCGGTCAGGGCCAGGTCATCGACGTTGCGGCGCACACTGTTCAGGAGCTTCTTCGCTGCCTCGGCGGTCCCGGCCCGCAGGTTGTCGGCCGCAGCCTCCGGCGTTCGGCGGTTGGCCGCGACTTCCCGCAGTTCCTCGGCCACGTCGACGCCAGCGCCCGGAGATCGCTCGGCAGCCAGGATGTCCCTGAACGGCGGCAGGTCGAGCGAATTGACCGCCTTTCTCAGCTGCTCCACGCTGAGGGTTCCTTCGTTGGCCATGCCGTTCAGCCGTGCCTGCGCCACATCGCGGGGCGAAGGCGCGATGTGATTGTGACACCAAAGTTGGACTGCTCGCGGCAACGTGCTCACCTGGTTCACGATGACCACCAGGTACGCGTCCTTGCCGCGAAGACGGTCGGTGAGTTGGTTGAGCGCCACTTCGTCGAGCCGCTCCCCGGCCTCAGGCGCGTTGCCCTGGACCACGTAACCGGCTGACATCGACGGTTGCCAGTCGGTCAGGCCGTTGGCCGAGTCGAGACCGATGATCCGACCGTTGCCGGTCAGGTCGCGAAGCAGCGCGAAAGCGGCCGTACTGGTGCCACTTCCGGATTCGCCCCGCAGCAGCAACACGCGCCGTCCACGGAGGGCTTCCTTGCAGAGCGCGTAGGACCTCGGTTCCACGAAGGCGCGCAGCCGGTCACCGACCTCTTCCGGCGGGTACGGACCCTCACGAAACCGTGGCTTCGCGATCTTTCCTTCCGCCTCGCCGTCACGACGAACCGTGAGGTTGTTGACGGTGATGGCGCCATAGGCGTTCCCCATCAGCGCCAATCCGTCCCGCACGCGCTGCTCGTTGCCCTCGTACGTCGACGGCACGCTCGGCGCGGTAGCCGCAGCGCCCTGCGGGACATCCTCGAAAGTCCCCTCAGCTCCAGGCGCGGTCACCGCTGCTCCCCGGACGCGCCCGTGTTCTTGGTGCCCGAGACGTTGTCCCCGCCACCCCAGTGCTGGTTGGTGGCGTTGTTGTGTGTGGCACCGCCCTGGTAGCTGGCACCGCCGGACACGTCGCCCATGATGGCCATGCCTTCGCGGACCTCCTGCGTGTTGCCCTGGTAGACCCTTCCCAGCTGCTCGCCGGGACGGTCGGACGGCCCGGTCGTCCCATCAGGCTCGCGCGGCGTGTCGGGGGTCAGGACACCCGCTCGGAAAAGGGCTGCGGAGGGCGAGGGGATGAACAGCCAGGCCCGCTGTGCGAAGGGCTTCCCCTCGACCGTGGCGGGTACCTCGATGCACCGGTCCGGGTGCAGGCCCGCGTAGCCACCCCGCACCACGTCCTCGTACACCCGGTCCGAGAGGATCGCCGCGAGGTGTGTGGTCTCCTCACTGGAGGAGGCCAGGACCGCCTTGACGGGCCGGGAGTCCAGCAGCCGGTGGGTGTCGTTACGGGGCGTTCCGTTGCCGTCACTCGACCGGCCCTCGTCCGGCAGCGGGCCGACGTGCACGCTGGCCCGCAGACGGATGCGGGGGCCGACCGACAGGGCGTTGTACTGAGCGAGTACCTCGTCCAGCACGTTCAGGAATGGCGAGATGACGAACGGCAGCTGCGTCGGATCGAAGCCGAAGACGATGCCGTCTCCCGTGTTGGCCAAAAACCTCTTGTCCTGCTGCACTCCGGTCAGCCCGGCTTTGACCAGCGCCTGGTCGACGAGCTCGGGGATCATCTGGCTGACGGGAGCGTGCAGAATGGCCGGCAGACCAGTGAAGTACTTGGCGTCGACGGCCAGCACGGCCGTGTAGGGCGGCAGGGGACGGCTCTCGGTCCACAATGTGGGCAGCTGCTGGGACATGGGCGACCTCCGAGGGGCAGGGGCCGCAGATCCGCGGCCCGCCGCAAGCATCGACGGAGGTGCGCTCGTCGAATGCCCAGCGCTGTGCGCCTGGGAGGTGGTGACCATCACATGTTCTCGATCCCGGCCGCCCAGGCTCGGAGCGTGTCCATGTCGCAGATCCCGATCACTCGCCGTCCCGTTTCCACCGCTCCGGCCTGACGCAGTTCGTGAAGGCTGCCGACGACGGCGTTCCGGGTGACGCCGATGGCCTGGGCAAGCTCCTCCTGGGTCAGCCCTGTCAGCCGCAACGGCCCGTCACCGACCGGTACGGGTCCCATGAGGTCCGCCAGACGTACGAGTGATCGGGCCAGACGCGTAGGGATGGGAAGCCGCTGCAGTTCGGCATGTCTCAGGTCGGCCTCACGAAGGCGGGCAAGCGTCTGCTGCATCAGCTCCATGACCAGGCCCCGCTGCTGCACGAAGGCGCGGAACCTCTCGGCTTCCAGCGTCACCGCCTTGCAAGGCCGCAGCGCGATGACATCGGCGATCCGTACCTGGTGATCGAAGACGGCCACCTCACCCAGCAGGTCACCTGGGCCACGAAAGGCCAGCAGCGTGGATTCCCCGCTCTCCTCCCGCCTTACAACCTTGACCAGCCCATCGGTGAGTGCCAGCAGGTGGGTGCCCGACGCACCCTGACGCAGCATGGTGCTGCCGGCCCAGAACCGTCGTTCCACTCCGAGGCCGCACAGTTCCCGCCACACATCCGGGGACAGTCGCTGGCCAGGTCCTGGCACTTCTCCGGGATCAACCGTCATAACGCGGTTCTATCCTTGGGGGACTGTCTCCCTCCGGTGATTCGCTCTCGATGGCTTGATACGTGTGGTTGCCCCAGCGACAAGGCGGAGGAGCCGCTGACCCGGGCTCCCGGGACGGCGGCCCCTCCGCGACTTCCGGCCCGGTCAGCGGCCGTAGCGGATGAAGGTGCGGACCATGCGGCAGGTGGTGTCCGAGGGCGGGTGGATGCCGATGTGGTCGGCCGTGGTGCGTATCGTCGCGTTCGTCGCCTTCGACGGGACGTAGACGCCGGCGTCGAGGAGGGCGATCGCGAGGCGCATGGCCTTCAGGCGCCGGTTGTGCGTCACGTACCACTCGCGGGGGCGGCCCGCGGGCAGGGGCTTCCTCTGGAGGGGCTTCCAGGGTTCGATGGACGGCGTCCGGATCACGGCCAGAGCCATGGGCTACCTCCTGGCGAACGATGGGGTGGGGGCCCTCCCCGGGACCCTCACCTTCACCCCCTATTTTAGTAGCCCCCACTGACAATCGCCCCTGGCCAGACAGGGTTTGGGGGGTGGTGGAGGGAGGGCTGGGGGGTACCGTGGGCGTATGGAGATCTGGATCAATCCCGCCTGTTCCAAGTGCCGCAGCGCCCTCACCCTTCTCGACGCAGAGGGCGCCGAGTACACCGTGCGGCGCTATCTGGAGGACGTGCCCTCGCCGGAGGAGATCCGGGCGGTGCTCGGACGGCTCGGGCTCGAACCGTGGGACATCACGCGGACCCAGGAGGCCGACGCCAAGGAGCTCGGCGTGAAGGAGTGGCCCCGGGACGCCGAGAACCGCGACCGGTGGATCGAGGCGCTCGCCGAGCACCCCAAGCTCATCCAGCGGCCCATCATCACCGCCGAGGACGGCACCGCCGTCGTCGGCCGGTCCGAGGAGGCCGTCCGGGACGCCCTGTCCCGCTGACCGGAGGAGCGAGGGGAAGAGGAGGGGTCCCGGCGTGAGGGAGACGGACGCCGACGGGCTCGGGGCCGACCTGCATCTGGAGCTGAGCCCGGCGGGAGGGCGGCGGGCCGCGCTCATCGCGGCCCTGCGCGAAGCCGTGCGCGGCGGGCGACTTGCCCCCGGGACCCGGCTGCCGCCCTACCGGACGCTCGCCGCCGACCTCGGGATCGCCCGCAACACCGTCGCCGACGCCTACGCCGAACTGGTCGCCGAAGGCTGGCTCACCTCCCGGCAGGGCTCCGGCACCCGGGTCGCCGACCGGATCGCCGCGCCCGCCCCCGGGCCCGTGCGGCCCGCCGCGCCGCCCCCGCTCCCGTACGACCTCGTCCAGGGCAAGCCCGACCCCGGCGCCTTCCCGCGGGCCGCCTGGCTCGCGGCGGCCCGGCGGGCCCTCACCGCCGCGCCCCACGAGGCCTTCGGGACCGGCGACCCGCACGGACGGATCGAACTGCGCCGGGCGCTCGTCGAGTACCTCGCGCGGGTCCGGGGCGTACGGACCTCCCCGGACCGGATCGTGATCTGCTCGGGCGCCGCGCATGCCCTGCGGCTGCTCGCGCGCGTGCTCGGCACGGCGGACCCCTGGGCGGTCGAGGCGTACGGGCTCCCCTTCCACCGGGGGCTCCTCGCCGACGCCGGAGTCACCACGATGCCGGTGGCCGTCGACGACCACGGGGTACGGGCCGGGGAGATCCCCCGGCACGCGAGCGCGGTGCTGCTCACCCCCGCCCACCAGTTCCCCACCGGCGGGCCCCTGCATCCCGGGCGCAGGGCCGGCGTCCTGGAGTGGGCGCGGGCCTCCGGCGGCCTGGTCGTGGAGGACGACTACGACGGGGAGTTCCGGTACGACCGGCGGCCGGTGGGCGCCGTGCAGGGCCTCGACCCCGAGCGCACCGCCTTCGTCGGGTCCGTCAGCAAGAGCCTCTCCCCCGCGCTCCGGCTCGGCTGGATGTGCCTGCCGTCGGCGCTCGTCGACGGGGTCGTCGCGGCGAAGGGTGAGCGCGAGCCGTACGCCTCCGCGACGGAGCAGCTCACCCTTGCCGACTTCCTCGTCTCCGGCGCGTACGACCGGCACGTCCGGGGGATGCGCCAGCGGCACCGGCGGAGGCGCGACCGGCTGGTGTCCGCGCTCGCCGAGCGGGTGCCGGGGGTGCGGGTGACGGGGATCGCCGCCGGCCTGCACGCCGTCGTGGAGCTCCCGCCCGGCACGGAGCGGGCGGCCCTCGACGCGGCGGCCCGGCACGGGATCGCCGTGGAGGGCCTGGCCCCCTACCGCCACCCCGACGCCCGTGACCCGGCCCGCCCGGACGGCCTGGTCGTCGGCTACGCCACTCCGCCGGAGCGGCTCTACGGGGCCGCTGTGGAGGCGCTGTGCGGTGCGCTGGAGGAGACCTCGCGCGGCGGCTGCTCCTGACGGCGACGGGCCACCTGCGCCTCCGCCGTCGTCAGGATCTCGGTGAGGCGGAGGCCGAAGCGGGCGTCGCACGCGTGCGGCACGCCCGTACGGGCCGCCGTGACGAGGGCGTCCACGGCCGCGGCGAAGGCGTCCACCGCCCCGTCCCACGGGGGCAGTTCGGCTCTGCCACCGGAGCCGTACAGCGTGAGGGCCGCCCCTGCCGCCTCCGGTGGGGCGCTGAGGGTGAGCGTGGCGGTGCTGCTCGCGCCCGAGGCGTGCCGCAGGACCAGGTGATGGGTGTCGTCGGGACCGGGCGCCGCGGTGATCTCGGTGACGTCGCCGAGGACCGGCAGGTAGACGGAGAGGACGTGCGGGCCCACGTCCCAGAGACCGCCCTTCGCCCGCCGCCACGGGGAGGCCGCGTACGCGCTGCTCGAACCCGGGCCGTAGAGCGAGCCGAGCCAGTGCGCCTCGCCGAGGAACCAGCCGCCGGCCGCCGTCTGTTCCCCGATCCAGCGGGCCGTCGGCTCGGCGAACCGCAGCGTGCAGAAGACCACCGAGGCGACCCCGGCCGCCTCGACCGCCTCGGTCACCTCGCGCGCCCCGGCGACCGTCGTCGCGACCGGCTTGTCGAGGAGGACGTGACACCCGGCCTCCGCGGCCCGCACCGCCAGCGGGGCCTGCACGTCCGGCGGCAGCGCGAGGGCGACGGCGTCGCTTGCCGCGAAGAGGGCGTCCACGTCGTCGTACGCGCGCGTGCCCGACGCGGCGGCGAGCGCGGCCGCCGCCTCGGGGCGTCTGCCCCACACCCCGCTGAACTCGATCCCGGCATGCCCGGCGAGCGCGGGCGCGTGCGTGCGCGCGGCCCAGGGGCCGGTGCCGAGGAGTCCGATACGGGGCTTCGCGCCCGGGTTCTTCGCCATGCCCCCAGTCTGCCGGGTGGCAGTGACAACGGCCCCGGTGATGCCGACCGCCCCGAAATGCCTGGCGGACCTCCCCCCGCCCGGTGTTAGCGTTTCCGGGCCGGCCGCGGGACTCCGGTGCGACTTCCGGAACCTGCCTCTGAAGCAACGTCTTCGCTGTTCGCGCCCTCATTCCCCGGCCGGCGCCCACGAGAAGGGGAGAGTCATGTCCGAGCTCGTCGCCGCCGAGGACGTGCTCCTCTTCGTCAACGCCGCCGTGACCGCCACCGGCCAGCGTGAGTTCCGGTCCTCCGCCGCCGCGCAGGACTTCTCGCTCCGCTTCGTCCACGAGTACGTCCGGGTCAACTACCGGCCCGTGTACGCCGCCGCCCTGGCGCTCGACATCAACCACCACAACGCCTGCCTCATCATCGAGCGGCTGCTGCGCACCGCCGACGAGGCGGGCGGGCCCGAGGAGAAGCGCGCGGAGGGGCGGCTGATCGGCGCGCGCCTGGCGCTGCTCCCGCCGCAGCGCGTCTACCGGCTGTTCCGCGCGCTGCGCAGGGCCGGGGTCAACAACCGGCGTACGCGCGCGATCACGCGCGCGTGGCTCGCGGCCCGCCCCGATCCCGCCCTGGACGCGGTGAAGTACCGGGCCGGTCTGAAGTCCGCCCTGCGGCACGTCCACGGGCGACTGCCCGATCCGGAGACCGGCGACTTCCTCTTCGCGCCCGGCCGCCGGGTCCGGTACGAGAACGCGACGCTCGACGCCTTCCGCCGGGCCCGCTACGAGCAGGGGGCGCTCTACGAGCTGCCGTTCACGGTCGCTGAGGGTTTCGCCGCCAAGCACGGGGTGCCGCGCGCGGTGTTCCTGGAGCGGATCGCGCCCCGGATGACCCGCCTCGAACAGCTCAGGGCCGATCGGGCCGCCGACCTGTCCGTGATGCCGCTGACCCGTCTCGCCCTGTACGTCCTCTCGTTGCCGTTCGGCGAGCGGGTGGAGCGGCGGGCCGAGCTGACGGGTGCGCTGCGGGCCGCGGCCCGGCGCGCTGCGGGCCCGTACGCCGGGAGCTGGGGGCGGGTCGCGGCCGTGCTCGACGACAGCTTCTCCTCCTCGGGCTCGGCGGTGAAGCGGCGCCGTCCGCTGGCCGTGGCGCTCGGCTCCCACCATCTCCTGGAGGCCCTCGCGGCGCCGGGGGCGTACACCCCGCTGTGGACCTCGGGCGGCCGTGATCCCCTGCTCGTCCGGCCGTCCGGGCCGACCCCGCTGGGCCTGCGGATCCTCGACGCCCTGGAGAGCGGCCCCGAGCGGCTCGTGATCGTCTCCGACGGCTGGGACAACGCCCCGCCGGGGCTCGCGGGCGAAGTGCTGCGGGTGTGGCGGACGCGGCTCGATCCGGAGCGGCGGACCAGCGTGGTGCACCTGAACCCCGTATACGACGCGGAGGGTTTTGACGTGCGCCGGCTCGCGCCGAGCGTGCCCGTCGCCGGGATCCGGGACGCGGAGGATCTGGCGGCGCTGGTGGAGATCGCGCAGTTCGCCGAGGGCCGGACGGGGTTCGGCGAGCTGCGGGCCTATCTGGACCGGCGGGTGGAGCTTTTCCTCGAAAGGGCCGAAGGATGACCAGGATCGATCTGACCGGGCTCGACGTCCGGCCCTCGCAGGTGTGGGGCGGGGTGCGGATCGTTCCGCTGGTACGGGCCGAGCCGGTGCCGGACCTGCGGCTGCGCCGTGAGGTCTACGGAGGGTTCGGGGCCGTCGACCTGCCCGACCGCACCACCTACACCTCGTACCTCCCGCACGGTCTCGTCGCCGACTGGTCGGGGACGGACGTGGGGACGGGAGCGGAGTCCGCCGCGTACGGGACCCGGCTCGGCGGTGAGGAGCCGCCCGCCTGCGTGCCCGTGCGGCGGATCCACCGGATGGCGAAGCGGCGCCAGGGTGAGCGGAGGCTGCGGTTCCTCCCGTTGCACCTCGCCCTGGAGGGATATCTCGCGCTGCACTTCGGCGGGCCGTCGGTGGTCTGGGACGACTGGTCGCGCGAGGCACTGCGGCACGGCCTCTCGCCGCGTGCCGAGGCGGCCTACGCGGGGTGGGCGGTGCCGGGGCTCGCGGAGGCGCTGCGGGTCTTCGAGCCGCATCCGGGGCAGTGCGGGATGTTCCTGTACGTGGCCGACACGCTGGCCGCCGCGTTCGTGGTGCCGCACCCGGACGACTACCGGCTGCTGCACCCGACGCTCGTGGAGGACCTGTTCGGGGAGCTGGTGCACCAGTACGCGTACTACGGCGGGCCCGTGCCCGAGTTCACGGCGCGGATCAGGGACGGGGCGGGCGGCATCCGTACGCTCGCCGACCTGCGGGCGGCGGCGCGTGAGCAGGAGCGGTCCTGGGCGGTGGCGCACGACGAGCTGATGGCGCGGGACCTCCTGGAGACCTCGTACGCCTTCGAGCGGGTGTACCGGGCGGGTCCTTTCGACCTGTACCGGTTCCTTCCGCCGTTCCAGCGCGGTGGGCGGGAGCAGCACATCGGTGAGCTGATCACCGACCGCAAGGGCCGGGCGGTCTATCTGAAGACGTTCCGGCTCTCGGAGAACCAGATCCGGAAGGGGCATCTGCTGCGGCGGCTCGCCGCCTGCGACTGGCACCTGGGACGGACCGCGGAGGCCCTCGGGACCTCGTACGCCGAGGTGGTGCGGCGGGTGCGGGGTGCCGGGCTCGGTGGACTCCTCGACGCGCACGGTGTCGCACAGCGGTTGCGGGAAACACAGGAAAGCTGAGTAACACGGGGTTCACATTCGGGCAACCGACGGGAAATCCCGTGTTGCGAAGCTGCGACCGGACACAGACACCGCAGCTTCTCGCAGCGCCGCGAGCCGTTGCGTTTCCCGCAGCAGCACGCCCAAAGGATGAGGCCCGTGACCTTCAAGGCTGAGTACATCTGGATCGACGGCACCGAGCCGACCGCGAAGCTTCGTTCCAAGACGAAGATCATCGTCGGTGACGCGCTCGCGCTCGACCAGCTGCCGATCTGGGGCTTCGACGGTTCCAGCACGAACCAGGCCAAGGGCCACGCCTCGGACCGCGTCCTCAAGCCGGTCTTCTCCTGCCCGGACCCGATCCGCGGCGGCGACGACATCCTGGTGCTGTGCGAGGTCCTCAACACGGACATGACGCCGCACGAGTCCAACACGCGTGCCGCGCTGGCCGAGGTCGCCGCGAAGTACGCCGCTCAGGAGCCGATCTTCGGCATCGAGCAGGAGTACACCTTCTTCAAGGGCTCCCGCCCGCTCGGCTTCCCCGAGGCCGGCTTCCCGGCCGCGCAGGGCGGCTACTACTGCGGTGTCGGCGCGGACGAGATCTTCGGCCGTGACGTCGTCGAGGCGCACCTGGAGAACTGCCTCACGGCGGGTCTTGGCATCTCCGGCATCAACGCCGAGGTCATGCCGGGCCAGTGGGAGTTCCAGGTCGGCCCGCTGGCTCCGCTGGAGGTCTCGGACCAGCTGTGGATCGCCCGCTGGCTGCTGTACCGCACGGCCGAGGACTTCGACATCTCGGCGACGCTCGACCCGAAGCCGGTGAAGGGCGACTGGAACGGCGCGGGCGCGCACACCAACTTCTCCACGAAGGCGATGCGCGAGGGCTACGACGCGATCATCACCGCCGCCGAGTCCCTCGGCCAGGGTTCGAAGCCGCTCGACCACGTCAAGAACTACGGCGCCGGCATCGACGACCGCCTGACGGGTCTGCACGAGACCGCTCCGTGGGACCAGTACTCCTACGGCGTCTCGGACCGAGGCGCCTCGGTCCGCATCCCGTGGCAGGTCGAGCAGGACCAGAAGGGCTACATCGAGGACCGTCGCCCGAACGCGAACGTGGACCCGTACACGGTGACCCGCCTCCTGGTGGACACCTGCTGCGAGGCCCTGGAGAAGGCCGGCCAGGTCTGATCCGCACCTTTCCGGAAGGGGCGCCCACCGTTTCGCACGGGGGCGCCCCTTCCGTCATGGGGGGACGGGCGGCCGGGTTCTGGCCGGTACGGGGCTGCTCACCCGCGTTCCCTTCTGGTTGAATAGGGATATGGCCCTCACACGGAACGACAGCGCGACGGGTCGTCATGACCTCGAGCCGTTCTGGCCTTCCCGGCAGCATCACGACTTCGACCGGGTGTGTTGCCGCGCGAGGAACGCGTCGGCCCTCTAACGCCCCGATCGGTACGGTCCGATCCACGGCCTTCGGCCGACGCGCACGACGTACGACTCCTGTCCGTCCGTTTCTCCGCGCGAAAGAGCTGACCTCTCATGGCCCACACCCAGAGTGCCTCCCTCACGGCCGTCCGTCCCGGACGGCACCGACTGCGTGCCGTCGAGCCCGACGAGGGCGTCGACCTCGCCCGGGTCGCGGACTTCCTGCCGCCCGGCGCCACCCTGCTGCCCGCTCCCCCGCACACCCTGCCGACGCTGCCGGGAGGGCCGCCGATGGTCGGGTACCTGGTGCTCGTACCGGCCGACCAGCAGCCGCGGCTGCCCGTCGCCGCCCCCGCGTCCGTCGCGGTGGAGGAGCAGGGGCCCGTCGCCATCGACGGCGTGCGGCGGATCGCCGCCGTGGACGGGCGGGCGCTCGACCTGACGTATCTGGAGTTCGAGCTGCTCGCCCATCTCGTGGCGAACCCCCACCGGGTGCACACCCGCGACCAGTTGGTCAGCACGGTGTGGGGGTACGGGCACGTCGGCGACGGCCGTACGGTCGACGTGCATGTGGCCCGGCTGCGTCGCAAGCTGGGCGCCGAGCACCGCCACACGATCCAGACCGTGCGGCGGGTCGGCTACAAGTACGCGCCCTGATCAGCTCGTTCGCGACCTCGCCCGAAGCCTGGACACCAGGGCCAGGGCGAGGTCGGCCGCCAGGAACAGCAGCAGGCTGAGGCCGAGCAGCGGGAAGAACCAGCCCACCAGGGCCGTGGTCGCCGCGAGCGGCAGCAGCATGGTCACCGGGACGCGCCGCCACGCCCCCCGGGCCGCCGGACGGCCCGGGCGGCGCAGCCACCACATGCGGTAGCCCCAGAGGACGAGCAGGATCAGGGCGAGCGCCAGGGCCGCCAGGGCCAGCTGGTTGAAGAGGCCGAGGAAGACGCCGGTGTGCGCGTCGATGCCTATCCGGGTCAGCTTGGCGAGGAGCGGGTAGTCGGCGAAGGCGAGGCGGTCGACGACCGTGCCGTCCGCCGGGTTCACGGCCGCCGAGTCCAGCTGGAGCGGGAACTGCGTGTCCGTCTCCTTGACCACGTATCCCTTGCCCTCGGCCGGCAGGACGACCGAGATCCTCGGGCTGTCGATGCCGGCCGCGCGGGCCGCCTCCAGTGCCTTGTCGAGGCCGATGTCCGGCCCCTGGGCGGTGGCGCCGGTCCCGGTGTGGGCGCCTCCGTGGCCCTCGTGTTCCGAGGAGCCGTCGGCCGCCGCTCCGTCGACGGTCGCGGAGAGGGTGGGCGTCGCGCCGCCGAGTCCGTCCTGGACCGCGCCGATGTTCTCGCCCGCGTACCGTGACCAGGTGAGACCCGTCGCGGAGAGCAGGACGAGTCCGGTGACCGCCCACAGGCCGACCGAGCCGTGCCAGGACAGCGTGCGGCGGCGGGACGCCGGACCGCCCTCGGGGACGAACAGGGCGCGGCGGTTCCTCCGTCGCCGGCCGAGCCAGAGCAGCAGGCCGCCGAGCGCGATGACCCACAGCCAGCTCGCGGCCAGCTCGCTGTAGTTGCGGCCGAGGTCGCCGAGGTGCAGATCGCGGTGCAGACCGTCGATCCAGGTCCGCAGCGGGAGCGCGCCGGAGCTGCCGTAGCTGGGCAGCTGCCCGCGTACGTCCCCCGTGTACGGGTCCACGAAGACGGCGAGCGAGGTGCCCTCGGGGACGTCGGGGTCGGCCATCAGGACCCGGGTGGTGGCGCCCGGTTCGGCGCCCGGCCAGACGGCGGTGACGGTGCCGTTCGGATTGACCTTGCGGGCGATGTTCACCTGGCGGTCGAGCGGCAGGGTCGTGTCGCCGACGGGTACGGCGAGCTCGTGCGCGTACACGGTCTTCTCGGCCTGGAAGGAGAGCGCGTACAGCAGGCCGCTGGCGGCGGCCACGAGGAGGAAGGGGGCGACGAGGACGCCCGCGTAGAAGTGGAGGCGGAGGACGAGGGGGCGCAGGGCGCTCCAGGTCCCGGGCTTCTGGGGGGCCGGGGCGGCTTCGGACGGTTCCGGCGCTTTCGGCGGCGGCGCGTCGGGGGCTGCCGGGCGGGGGGGTTCGGCGGTTTCCGGGCGTGCGGGATCGTCGATGGTCATGGCTGTCCTGGGAGTCGGTGCAGACAGGGGGAAAGGACCCCCGGGTCAGACGTGTGCTCCGAGGGCCGTGGCGTGGGGTACGCGCGCGTGGGGCGGGCCGCGCCGGGAGAGGGTGTGCGCGAGGACGACGGTGTGCGGCAGGTGGGTGTTCCGCCGGGTCCTGCGGACCGGGCGGCGCGGGGCGTCGGGGAGGCGGACGCGTGCGGACAGCAGGCGCAGGGGGATGAAGGCGTACGCCAGGGCGGCTCGCGCCAGCGTGAAGAACGCCGCTTCGCCGTGCGCCAGCCAGAGGCCGCAGAGGAGCGCGGCGAGGAGGTGGACGGCGAGCATGCCGGCGGTGCTTGAGGCCGCGCCGGAGAGTATGTCCATGCCCGTGTCGGCGCCCGCCCCCGCGCCGTGCGTCGCGTGCACCGCGTGTGTCCCGCCGGTGCCGCCGTGCGCGTGCGTGTGCGTCCCGCCGCTGCCGCCGTGCGCGGGCGTCGGCGGCGTGTGGCCCGTGTCGCCCGGGTGCGATCCGGCCATCGAGAAGATCAGGTGCAGCCCGCCCTGGACGGCGAGCAGCGCGCCCGCGATCGCCGGCGCGCCCCTGCGCCGGCCCGCCGCGGCCCAGGCGGCGGCGGCCGTCACGGCGAAGGCGCCGAGCAGGGCGAGCACGGGAAGCCGGTGGGCAGACATGGACGAATGCCCCACAGCTGCCAAGGTCACGCACACCACCGCGAACAGGGCGGCTCGCAGCGCGCGCAGGGGCGACCGGGCATCCGTCATCGCCCACCATGCTGTCACCCGGCCGCGCCCCGCACGAGACCGCCTCCTGGTGCGACGCGGATGCCGTGACGTCCTCGTGGGTTCCCGTGCCGTTCCTCCCGTGGCGTCCTCGCGAGTTCCCGTGCCGTTCCTCCCGTGGCGGAATCCTCCCGGAGCGGAAAGCGCTGGCCCCGCGATGCGCCTCCGGAGAGGATCCGATCATGAAGCTGCTGATGCTCGGAGGCACGGAGTTCGTGGGACGCGCGGTCGTCGAGGCCGCGCTCGAACGGGGCTGGGAGGTGACCGTCTTCCACCGTGGCCGGCACGCACCGCCCGCGGGGGTCACCTCGCTGCTCGGCGACCGCACCACCGGCCCTGAGGGTCTCGCCGCCCTCGCGGCCGGCTCCTGGGACGCCGTCGTGGACACCTGGTCGGCCGCTCCCTCGGCGGTACGGGACGCGGCCCGGCTGCTCGCCGGACGGGTCGGGCGGTACGTGTACGTGTCGAGCCGTTCCGTCTACGCGTGGCCGCCGGCCGCCGGACTCGACGAGGACGGGCCGCTGGTGGAGGGGTCCCCGGACGCCGGGGACGTGCCGTACGCGGAGGCCAAGCGCGGCGGCGAGCTCGCCGTCACGGAGGCCTTCGGCACGGACCGGGCGCTGCTCGTCAGGGCGGGCCTCATCGTCGGCCCGTACGAGAACATCGGCCGGCTGCCCTGGTGGCTCGGCCGGATCGCGCGCGGCGGCCCCGTCCTCGCCCCCGGACCCGCCGCCCTGCCGATCCAGTACATCGACGGCCGCGACCTGGCCGAGTGGACGCTCGACGCGGTCGCCGCCGGGCTCTCGGGGCCGTACAACCTCGTCTCGCCGCCCGGTCACACGACCATGGGCGAGCTGCTCGACGCCTGTGTACGGGTCACCGGCGCGGGCGCCGAGCTCCGCTGGACCGACCCCGAGACACTGCTCGTGGCCGGGGTGGAGCCGTGGACGGAGCTGCCCGTGTGGCTGCCGCCGGGCGAGATGTACGACGCGATGCACACCGCCGACGTCTCGCGGGCGCTCGCGGCCGGGCTGCGCTGCCGGCCGGTCGAGGAGACGGTCGCCGACACATGGGCGTGGCTGGAATCGATCGGCGGGGTCCCGCCGCACCGCCCCGACCGGCCGCCGGTCGGCCTCTCCGCCGCGCGAGAGGCGGAGCTCCTGGCGTAGCCCCTGGGGGCGGGCCCGCCGGACCTCCGAAGCGTCCCGGCAGGGCGGGGAAGCGCCCTGGCCTGCCCGAACCGGGATGATCCCTTACGGTCGAGACGAACGCGTACGAACCGGAGGAGCCGCCGCATGCCCGTCATCCCCGCCGCCTCCGTGGCCAACCTCCGCGATCTCGGCGGTCTGCCGCTCGGGGCCGGGCGTTCGGTCCGTCCCGGCCAGGTCCTGCGCTCCGCGCAGCTCGACCGGCTCGACCCGGCCGAGCCGGCGATCGCCGGCCTCGGCATCCGTACGGTCGTCGACCTCCGGACGGAGAGGGAGCGCGGCGAGCGGCCCGACCGGCTGCCCGCCGGCGCGCGGCTGCTCGTCGCGGACGTGCTCGCCGACCATCTGGCCGTCAGCGGGCTGCCGCCCGCCGCCCGTCTGAGGGAACTGCTCACCGACCCGGCGCTCGCCGAGGAGTATCTCGGCGGGGGCCAGGTCCGGGCGGCCTTCGCCCGGACGTACCGGACCTTCGTCTCCAGCGACTCCGGGCGCGCCTCCTACCGCGCCCTCCTCACCGAGCTGGGGGCTCCGGGCGCCGGGCCGCTGCTCTTCCACTGCTCGGCGGGCAAGGACCGTACGGGCTGGGCTGCGACGGTCGTCCTCGGTCTGCTCGGCGCGGACGACAGGACCGTGCGGAGCGAGTACCTGGCGGTCAACGCGGCGGTACGGCAGGCGTTCGCGCCGATGATCGAGGGCTTCACCGCGCAGGGCGGCGATCCGGACCTCGCCCTTGACCTGATCGGTGTCGTGCCGGAGTACCTGGAGGCGGCGCTCGACGAAGTGGCCGTGCGGCACGGGTCGATGGAGAAGTACGTACGGGAGGGGCTCGGCGTCCCGGACGAGGTGACGGAGCGGATCCGTGAGCGGCTGACGGTGCAGGGGGTACCGGCGGGCCGAGCCGGCGGAACCGCGTGATCGACAAGACACCCCCTAGGTGTCTTGTCGGCCGGAGGCCCGCGGCGGGTCACCTCCCGGGGCCGGGGTGACCATCGGAAGAATCGCTCGTTCTGCTGCACGTGAGCACCCAGGATCTCGTTCCCTCCCCCGTGGGCCCCGTCGACGTCGAGCAGGCCGAGGCCGCGCTCGTCGAGCGTTATCCGCGTCTCGTCCGCATCGCGTATCTCGTGCTGCCGCCGTCGCTCGGCCGCAACCGCCGGGTGCTGACCGCGCACGCGCTCGTCCAGCGTTCGCTGCCGCGCCGCCGGGTGCCGGGCCCCGCCCTGCCGGCGCCGCGGCTCGCGGAGGACGCCGTGGATCCCGGCTACGCGTACGTACGGGGGGAGGTGCTGCGGCAGGCGATCGTCGCCGGGCTGCCGCTTCGGCGCCTCGCGCTGCCGCGCCGGGCGCAGTTCCCGCCGCTGCTCCCCCACGTGTGGGGGCTCCGGCTGTTCCCCCGGGTGGGCGGAGCTGACGAACTCGCCCTGGACCAGCGGCTTTCCCGGCTCTCCGGGCCCGGACGCGCGGCGTACGTCCTGCGTGGTCTGGAACGCCAGGGCGACCCCGAGGTGCTGCGGGTTCTGGCGTCGGTCGGCGTCGAGGACCCGGCGGCGGCGCTGGCGGAGGCGGACACGGTGGACGAACCGGAGGCGGTGGGCGAACCGGGCGCGGTGGACGAACCGGGCGCTGTGGACGAACCGGAGGCCGGGGCCTCGGCCGGGTCGCCCGACGCCGTCGTGGAGGGCCCCGTCGGCCCGGACGGGCGGACGGAGAAGGTCGCCGAACAGGCCGGCCCCCGGGGCCCCGGCGGACCGCGCGGCCGCGCGAGCGGGCCCGGTCGGCGCGCGACCGCGCCGCCCGCTCCTTCCAGCCGTGTCAGTGGCGCCGCCTTGCTGGAGTCCGCCGAGTTCGATCCCTGTGCGCTTCAGGCGCGGCCCACCGATCTCCTGCGGCGGCGGCAGCACGGTCGGGCCGCGGTCGTCGCCGTCGCCGCGCTCGTCGTGTGCGGGGCACTGCTCGGGCTGCCCGGCGACGGATGGAGCAGAAACGGTGCTGCGGCGCCCCCGTACGCGCGTAACCCGGCCGCCGAGGCCGCCCTCGACCCCGGGACGCTCAAGCGCGTCGCCCCGGCCGCCTGGCCCGGTTCGACGAGGCAGGACTTCTCCGTGTGGCCCGCCCGTGGCGGTCTGACCGGTGACAGCGCGCTGCTGCGGCGGGCGCTCGCCGTCTGGGCGAGGCCCGGCGTCTCCGTGCGCTCCTCGGCGACGCCCGGGACGCCGGTGGGGCCGCCGATGGGCCCGCCGCACCTGCTGTTCGCCGGTGTGGTGGACGGCGCCAGGGTGGTGCTCCTCCACGACGGGCTGCGGGCGGTGCGGTACGCGGAGCCGGTCGGGGGAACCGCGGGCGCCGCGCTCGACTTCGCGCGCACGGACGGGGCCGACACCATCGGTTCGGCGGCTCTCGTCGTGTCCCGCGCCGCGGGCAACGTCCGCTACCTGACCGCGCCCTGGGTGAAGGAGACGGCCGTACGGGACCTCCTCGCGCCCGCGAAGGAGCCCCGGCCACTGGCGCGGGACGCGCACGGGATGACCGAGCCGGTGCCGAGCCCCGCGCTCGCGAAGGGCTGCACCCGCTGGAACACCCTCCAGGTACGGGACGGTTCGGGGCTGCGGCTCCTCGCCGACCTGGGCGAACTGGCCCCCGCCCGGCTCCTGTGGGGCCCGCCGGCCGGGCCGGTGGACGCGACGGGGCCGGAGGCGCGGGCGGCATGGGCCCGTACCGCCTGCCAGCTGACGGCGGTACGGGCGCACGGAGTGCGGTCGGTGAACGCCTGGCGGTTCGCCGACCAGCCGCTCCCCGAGGGCGCCGGGCGGGGCACCTGGCTGTGCACGCGCGCGGAGACCTGGCGGGGCACGGGCAGCAGGGTCCTCGCCCAGTTCCTGGTCCCGTCCCCCGGGGTCCCGGCGGCGCTCGCGGCCCGCTCCGAGGGGTCACCGGCCTGCGGGGTGCGGGATCCGCGGGTCCTGGCGGGCGTCCTGTGGCAGGCGCCGAGCGGCGGCTGGTACGTCCTGGCGGCGGGCAGTCCGGACGTCACCGCCCTGGAGACCTCGGGCGGGGTGAAGGGCCGCGCGGACGGCCCGGTCCTCGCGGTGAAGGCGGCCGCCGGGGCCCGGGCGGACCTGGACGGCACCCTGCGGGACGGAACGCGGATCGAAGCCCTGCGCTAGCGCGAGCGGAGAGGGAGCCGGAGAGGACACCGGCGAGCGAGCCGGCGAGGGAGCCTGAGAGCACCGGAGAGGAAGCGGAGAGAGCCGGAAAGAGAGGTGGCGAAAATGGGGGTGCACAGACCTGTCGTCATCCCCTACGCCTCAGTACATTGACGTCATGTCTAATACGCAGCCCGCACCGGTGGCGTCGGAGCACGTGGAGCTCAAGGCCCGCAAGGTCTCCTTCGACTGGGAGCAGACCCCGCTCCACTGGGTACCCGGCGATCCCTTCACCACGCACACCATCAACGTGCTGCACCTGCTGCTCCCGGCCGGCGAACGCTGGTTCGTGCACGTCTACCAGCAGGCGCTGCCGTACATCACCGACGACCGGCTGCGCGCGGACGTCATCGGCTTCATCGGCCAGGAGGCCGTCCACTCCCAGGCCCACGACGACGTCCTTCCCCACCTCCGGGAGCAGGGCCTCGACCCCACCCCGTACACCGCGCAGGTCGACTGGTTCTTCGAGAAGCTCCTCGGGGACCGCACGCTGCCGCCGGGCCGGCCGCGCCGCTGGTGGCTGATGGAGCGGGTCGCGCTGATCGCCGCCATCGAGCACTACACCGCCTTCCTCGGCAACTGGGTCCTCAACGCCGACGAGCTCGACCGGGTCGGCGCCGACCCCGTCATGCTCGACCTGCTGCGCTGGCACGGCGCCGAGGAGGTCGAGCACCGCTCGGTCGCCTTCGAGCTCTTCCTGCACCTCGACGGCGGCTACCGGCGGCGCGCCCGCACCTGGGCGCTCGCCTTCTCCGCGCTCGTCTTCCTCTGGCAGCGGGGCGTCCGCTTCTTCATGGAGAACGACCCGAGCCTCCTCGACGGCAAGGCCTCCCTCGGCCAGTTCGTCCGCAAGGGCCGGCAGGGCGTCCTGCCCTCCACCCCGGACATGCTGCGCTCGATACCCCGCTATCTCAGCCGCGCCTACCACCCCTCCCAGGAGGGCGACACCGCGCAGGCCATCGCCTACCTGGCCTCGTCGCCCGGCGCCAACGGAGGCCGCTGATGCCGCGGTTCACCACCGTCGCCCTCGTCGCGGGCGCCGCCCTGCTGGTCCGCCGCGCCGTCCGCAGCCGCATGTCCACGGCCCCGCTGTGGCCGATGCCCGCCCTCGACGAGCCCGTGTCCGGGTACGGCAGGGGCAGCACCGTCCCCCGCAAGGTCGTGGTGGCCGGGCGCGCCACGCCCGCCGACGGCGTCGTCGAACTGCGCCTTGAGGGGCGCGGATTGCCGGCCTGGCGGCCCGGCGCCCATGTCGACCTGGTCCTGCCCTCCGGCCTGGTGCGGCAGTACTCGCTCTGCGGCGACCCGGCCGACCTCTCCTCGTACACCGTGGCCACGCGTCTCATCGAGGACGGCGGAGGCGGTTCGCGCGAGGTCCACGAGCGGCTCCACGCGGGCGTGGAGATCGAGATCCGGGGCCCGCGCAACCGCTTCCCGCTGGTCGGCGCCCCCGCGTACGTGTTCGTCGCGGGCGGCATCGGCATCACCCCGGTCCTGCCGATGCTGCGCGCCGCCGAGGCGGCAGGGGCGGACTGGCGGCTCGTGTACTGCGGGCGGAGCCGGGCCACGATGCCGTACCTGACGGAGGTCGAGGCGCTGGGCGACCGGGTCACGGTCGTCCCCGAGGACGAGTCGGGCCGCCCCGACCTCGGCTTCCTCGCCCATGTCCCCGCCGAGACCCCGGTGTACTGCTGCGGACCCGACGGTCTGATGGACGCGGTGACGGCGGCGATGCCGGAGGACCGGGCGCCGTACCTGGAGCGCTTCTCGGCCGCCGCGACGACCGGCGGCACCGCCTTCGAGCTCGAACTGCGCCGCTCCGGCCGTACGGTGACGGTGGCGGCCGACCGGTCGGTCCTCTCGGTGGTACGCGAGGAGGTTCCCGGCGTCATGTACTCCTGTCGGCAGGGGTTCTGCGGGACCTGTCGGCAGCAGGTCGTCGAGGGGGAGGTCGACCACCGGGACGAGCTGCTCACCGACGCCGAGCGGGCCGACTCGATGCTGATCTGCGTCTCGCGCTGTGCGGGAAAGCGGCTCGTACTCGACCTCTAGAAGCGGGTCAGGGCAGGATCAGCCAGTCGAAGGCCAGCGCGGCGAGGAGGCCTCCCACCAGGAGCCAGGTGCCGAGCCGCGTACGGCCGTTGCGGGAGAGCTCGATCACGACGCCGCAGAGAATCATGGCGAGGCCGTACACACCGACGACCAGGACGGACGTCCGGCTCGCGAGACGGACGACGAGGACCACGGCCATCGCCACGAGCAGGACGGAGGCGGCGGCGACGCGCAGCCGCCGGGCCTGCTTCGGTGTGAGTCCCGAGGCGGGGCCCTCCTCGACGGCCGCTGAGGCCTCGTCGGCACCCTCGGCGGGCTCCTCTCCGGCGTCCTCCGCCGCACCGCCGGCAGCGGCTTCCACGGCGGCCTTCCGGGGGGCTTCCTCCGCGGCTTCCACGGCGGCTTCCTCGGGGCCCTCCTCCGCTGCTTCTTCGGCGTGTTCGGCGGAGGTCTTCGTGGAAGTCTCCTCCGGGGTCTCCCCGGAGGAGGCCTCGCGGCTGGGCTCGTCGGCCTCAGGGGCCTCCGGGGCCTTCGCGGCCTTGGTGTCCTGGTCGGAAGCGCTCATGGAGCAGCAGCGTAACGGACCCCGTTAGGCTGTTCGTATGACGACCGGTGTACGCCGCAGGATGGGCGTCGAGGAGCGCAAGCAGCAGTTGATCGGGGTGGCCCTCGAACTCTTCAGCCATCGCTCTCCCGACGAGGTCTCCATCGACGAGATCGCCGCCGCCGCGGGCATCTCGCGGCCGCTGGTCTACCACTACTTCCCCGGCAAGCAGAGCCTCTACGAGGCGGCGCTGCGGCGCGCGGCCGACGAGTTGGCGGCCCGGTTCGTGGAGCCGCCGCAGGGGCCGCTCGGGGCGCGGCTGCTGCGGGTGATGGGGCGGTTCTTCGACTTCGTGGACGAGCACGGGCCGGGGTTCGCGGCGCTGATGCGGGGCGGTCCCGCGGTGGGGTCGTCGACGACGAACGCGATGATCGACGAGGTGCGGCAGGCCGCGTACGAGCAGATCCTGGCGCATCTGGAGGTCGACAAGCCGTCGGCCCGGCTCGAGTTGGTCGTGCGGTCCTGGGTGTCGCTCGCCGAGTCGACGGCGCTGCTCTGGCTGGACGGGCGCCGGGTCCCGCGCGCGGAGCTCGAGTTGCAGCTGGTGCACGACTTCGCGGCGCTCGCGGCGGTGAGTGCCGCGTACGACCCGGAGATGGCGGGGATCCTCGTCGGCATCCTCGCCGACGAGCCGGCCGACGGCCCCTTCGGGGAGCTGGTGGCCCGGCTCGTCGCGCTCGTGCCCGAGGCGTCGGCGGTGCCCGGTCAGCGCTTGCGGTAGGACGCTTCGAGGTCGCGGATCTCGACGGAGAGGCGGACGCCCTCGGTCGTCTTGAGGCTGGTCGTCAGCAGGTCGAGAACGGCCTCGGAGAGCCGCGCCTTGATCTCTTCCGTACGGCCGGGCAGCAGGGCTATCTCGACGTGCACGACGGCGTCGTAGGCCGTTCCGTCGCCGACGATCAGCTCCTCGACCTCCCGGAACCGGGTCTTGCAGGCGTCGAGCTTCGTGTCGACCGTCTCGACGACGAGCGGGTGCAGGGCGCGTGCGAAACCGCGCCGGTCGAGGGGCGCGGAGTAGTCGACGGTGATCTGCGGCATGAGGGTCACTCCCGGGCAGAGGATACGGCTGTCGGATGTCCGGCCACAGCTTTACGGTGATCGCCATGACGACACAAGTGACCTTCCGGCAGGCGGACGAGCGTGATCTGGACCTGCTGGTGGGGATGTACGACGGGGCGGCCCGGTGGATGCTGCGGAACGGCATCGACCAGTGGAAGCCCGGCGGCAGGAGCGCCGGACACTTCCGCGGCCGGATCGGCGCGGGCGAGGTGTGGCTGGCGTCCCACGACGGCCGGGCGGTCGGCGCGTACGAACTGTGGTGGGAGGACCCGCAGGCCTGGGGTCCTCAGCCGCCGGACGCCGGGTACGTCCACCGGCTGATGGCCGACCGGGAGGCCGCGCCGTCCGGCACCGGGCGTGCGCTGCTCGCGCACGCCGAGGAGCGGATCGCGTCGGCCGGGCGGACGGTCGCCCGGCTGGACTGTCTGACGGACAACCCGCGGCTCCGTACGTACTACGAGGCCGCGGGCTACCGTGCCGTCGGCGAGGAGCCGGGAAAGCTCGCCGCCGACGGCACGCGCTACGGGGTCACCCTGATGGAGCGGTCACTCCCCCGGCGGTGACTGTCATCCGGCCCTGAAGACGGCCACCGTGCGCGCCGGGACCGTGAAGGTGCCCGAACCGGCCTCGTACGAGGCGGACTTGACGACGGCGTCCGAGCCGCCGGCCTGGACGGGGTGGAGGGCGTAACCCTTGCCCGCCAGGTCGGCGATCTTCTGGGAGGTGCTGGCCGGGGTCGCGTTGAGGACGACGACCAGGTCGCCGAGGCGCATCGTGATGACGCCCGGGGTCTCGTCGCGGCCGGAGAGCGGGAAGGAGAGGGTCTCCTGCACCTGCCCGGTCGTGGTCAGCGAGAACGCCGGCTCGGTGGTGCGGATCTTCTGCAGGTCACGGTAGGCGGCGGAGGCGCCGTCGATCTGCGCGCAGCCGACCGTGAGGGCCGGGTCGACGAGCAGCGGCTTGCCATAGCCCCACTTGGCCTTGTTGTCGGCGGCCGGCGGGAGGCCGATGCCGAAGCCGTTGCCTTCGCGGCAGTCCCAGTGGATCGCGTTGAACCAGTCGCCGCTGTCGTACGAGTTGCGGTCGAGGGACTTGGAGCGGAGCATGTCGGATCCGGCCTGGGAGAGCGCCGGGCCCTGGGAGAGGGTGGCGGTCGCCATGGCGAGGACCTGCATGCGGGCCCGGTCGGCGGGGGTGGTGCCGGCCGGGAGCTTGAAGGCGAGCGCGTCGTAGAGGGTCTCGTTGTCGTGGGCGTCGGCGTAGGCGAGGGCGTCGCCGGGGGCTGCGGCGTATCCGGCGGGGGCGCCGTTGTAGTCGACCTCGGAGCCCTTGACCGTGCGCCCGGAGGTGTCGGTGAAGGTGTAGGAGGCGAGGTTGCCGGTGAGGCCGACCTTGATCAGGTCCTGGTAGTGGAGGAGGCGGGCCTTCTGCTGCTCGGGGGTGCCGTTGGCGGTGGAGGTGTTGGGGTCGGTGTAGAGGCCGGAGGCGAAGCCCTGGACACCGGGGTCCTCGTCGAAGGGGCCGCCGCCGCGGACGGCGTCGCGGGCCCGGTCGGAGAAGGTCGCGATGCCGGTGCCGGCCATGTTCTTCTGGGTGGCCTGGACGAAGCGGGAGTCGTCGGCGATCTCGCCGAAGTTCCAGCCTTCGCCGTAGAGGACGATCGCCTTGCCGTCGACGCCGTCCCGCGCGAGGGTCAGCTCGTCCAGGGCCTTGCGCACGGCCAGCATGTTGGACTTCGGGTGGTGGCCCATGAGGTCGAAGCGGAAGCCGTCGACCTTGTACTCCTTCGCCCAGGTGACAACGGAGTCGACGACGAGCTTGCCCATCATGGCGTTCTCGGGGGCGGTGTTGGCGCAGCAGGTGGAGGTGGCGACGGTGCCGTCCGCCTGGAGGCGCTGGTAGTAGCCGGGGACGATCCGGTCGAGGACGGACTTGTCGGACTGTCCGGCGGCGACGGTGTGGTTGTAGACGACGTCCATGACCGTGCGGAGACCCTGGCCGTTGAGGGCCTGGACCATCTGCCGGAACTCGACCGTGCGGCGGGTGCCGTCCGGGTCGGTGGCGTAGGAGCCTTCGGGGACGGTGTAGTGCAGCGGGTCGTAGCCCCAGTTGTAGGCGTCCTTCGCCGCGGCCGCGGCGACGCAGGCCTGCTGCTCCTCGGAGTCGGGGGCGTAGACCTTCAGGTCACAGGCGGGCGTGGTCTGCTCGGACTTCTTCTCGGGGATGGTGCCGATGTCGAACGCGGGGAGGAGGTGGACGTAGGAGGTGCCGGAGTCGGCGAGCGCCTTGAGGTGCTTCGAGCCCTTGCTGTCCTTGTCCGTGAAGGCGAGGAAGGTGCCCTTGTGCTCGGCCTTCGCGGTGGGGTCGGCGATCGAGAAGTCGCGGACGTGCAGTTCCTGGATCTGGGCGTCACGGAGCGGCACGGCGGCGGGCTTCTTCAGGGACGTCCAGCCCTTGGGTGCGAGCCGGCTGTCGGTGAGGTCGACGGCGAGGCTGCGGGCGGAGTCGGTGGTGAGGGCGGTCGAGTAGGGGTCGGTGACCTTGTTGACGACGATCTTCTGGACGGTGGGCGCCCAGACCTTCACGACGTAGCGGTACGGCTTGCCGGCCCAGCTCCGAGGGCCCGTGACGGACCAGACGCCGGAGGTGTCGTCGCGCCGCATGGGCACGGTCCTGCCGTCGAGTTCGAGGGCGACCGACCGGGCGGTGGGGGCCCAGAGGGAGAGGGTGGGGCGGCCGGCGCGGAAGACCGGGCCGAGGGCGGCCTTCGTCGCCTTCGGCGCGTACAGGTCGTCGAGGATTCCGGCGGTCTGGACTCCGGTGGCGGCGAGCAGGGCGCCGTTGGCGGCGCGCTGGGTGGCGATGAGCTGGCCGCGCAGGGAGTCGCGGACGCGGTCGGCGTCGCGCGGGTCGACGGTGAAGGCCGGGTACTCCTTGAGGTGCGGGTACTTCGCCTTCTGGGCGTCGGTGAGGGCGGCCGAAGCGAGTCGGAGCCACTGGCCCTCGCTGCTGAGCGACCCGTCGGTGACGGTGATCCCGCCGTCCTTCGCGTACACCAGCTGCTGGCTGGTGGCGTCGGTGGCCTTGACCTTCCAGACGACGGTGTTCCGGTCGATCCACTGGGCCTCGGCCTTGGTGAGGTCGAGGTTCGGGGCCGCGCCGACGGTGGGGAGCAGGTACTTCTGCTGTCCGGAGAGCGTCCAGATCTCGTGGCCGTAGGTGGCGAGGTCGAGGGACTGGTCGGTGGGCAGGTCCTTCTCGTCGCCCTTGTGGAGGATGTACGAGAGGGAGGTCGCGCCCTCGGTGAGCGGCACCTCGTAGACGGCGCCGTACGCGTCGGTGCGGACGGGCATGAGGGGCTTGGACCAGTCGGTGGGCTGGGCGGCGCCGGTCCAGGTGTGGAGGCCCCAGCCGTCGTAGTTGCCGTCCGGGCGCTGGTAGTGGATGACGGCCTTGGTCCTGTCCGGGGTGACCGGGGCCGGGTTCGTGTCGGACTGGCCGTCCTGGCCCTGCGTGATCCAGACCTCGCCGGTGCGGCCGAGGTTGATGCTGCGCTGCGGTCCTTCGGCGGCACCGTCCTTCTCGACGGTGTACGGGACGGTGGAGGCGCCTTCGGGGACCTTCACCCAGGCGAAGGCGCCGTGGGCGTCGCGGCCGGTGAACGCGGCCTCCTGGCCGGCGGCCTTCAGGGTCCAGCCGTCGTAGTTCCCGTCCTCGCGCTTGTAGTGGACGATCGCGTGGGTCCGTTCGACGGCGACCGGCTTCTCGGGGGCCGGGGGCGCGCCGGCCGTGGTGGCGGCGGTGTCGCTCGCGGTGCGGCCGGCGCTGTCGACGACGACGGCCTTGTAGCGGAGCGGGGTGCCGGCGGGGGCGGTCACGTGCTGGGTGACCTTGTAGGGGGCGTGGTCGGCGGTGCCGAGGGTCTGCCAGCGGCCGTCGCCGGTCTGGGCGGCGAAGACGACCCGGTTGAGGCCGCCGCCGGTGACGTCGGCGGTGAGTTCGACGGTGCCGGTGGAGCCGGCGGCGGGAGCCTTGAGGTCGACGGTGGGCTTCGCGGCGGGGGCCGGGAGCGGGGCGTCGGCCTTGAGGACGAGGGAGGAGAGGGCCGGGACGGTGACGGTGACCTTGCCGCCGGAGGCGGCGACCGCGCCCTGACCCCCGTACAGGGCACGGAAGTTCGCGGAGTCGACGGGGACGGTGACGGTCCTGTCGGTGGTGGCGCTGTTGGTGGCGACCAGGTACTCGGTGCGCGCCTTGGCGTCCGTACGGGAGAAGGCGTAGACGGAGCCCTCGGCGTACCGTTCCTGCTGGATGCCGTCGCGGAGGGCCGGGTGGGTCTTCGTCAGGCGCGACAGTGCGGCGACGGACGTGTAGACGGGGTGCTTCGTGTCGTACGCGTCGCTCGCGTGGGTGCGGTCGGTGCCGAGCTGGTCGTCGTCGAGGTAGTCGGCGGCCTCGGCGGCGAAGAGGGGCTGGCGGGCGTCCTTGTCGCCGCCGGCGCCGGTGAAGCCCTGCTCGTCGCCGGAGTAGATCACCGGATTGCCGCGGGAGAGGAACATCAGCTCGTTGGCGAGCCGGGCCCGCCGGAGGAGTTCGGCGTCGGTCGCGTGCGGGTTGTCCTGCTTGAGGAAGGTGCCGAAGCGGCCCATGTCGTGGTTGCCGAGGAAGGTGACCTGCTCGTAGGCGTTGGCCTTGTCGGTGGTGTACCGGTAGTCCTCGGCGAAGACCTTGGCGAGGCGGTCGGCCCCGGCGCCCTGGGAGGCGAAGGCGCGGGCGGCGTCCTGGAAGGGGAAGTCGAGGGTGGCGTCGAGCCGGCCCCGGGTGACGTAGGGGGCGGTGACCGTGGTGTCGGCGGAGTAGACCTCGCCGAACATGAAGAAGTCCTCGCGGCCCCGCTTCTTCGCGTACGCGTCGAGGGCGGTGGCCCACTGCGTCCAGAAGTCCAGGTCGACGTGTTTGACGGTGTCGATGCGGAAGCCGTCGATCTTGAAGTCGCGGACCCACTTCTCGTAGATCCTCTTCATGCCCTCGACGACCTCGGGGCGCTCGGTCCACAGGTCGTCGAGGCCGACGAAGTCGCCGTACTCGGCGGACTCGCCGACCCAGGTGGAGTCGCCCCGGTTGTGGTACACCGTGGGGTCGTTGAGCCAGGCGGGGACCTTGGTGTCCGCCTTCTCGGCCTTCTGGACGGGGGTGTACGGGAAGGAGTCCGCGTCCACCTTGCCGATCGCGGCTCGGTCGTCGAAGGGGCGGCCGTCCTTGTCCAGGTACGGGTAGGCGCCCTTGGGGCGGTAGCCGTACTTCTTCTCGGCGTAGTCGACGGTGTCGGCGGTGTGGTTGGTGATGACGTCGAAGAAGACCTTCATGCCCTTGGCGTGGGCGGCGGCGATCAGCTTCTCCAGGTCCTCGTTGGTCCCGAAGTGCGGGTCGACCTGGGTGAAGTCGGTGATCCAGTAGCCGTGGTAGCCGGCGGAGGCGTCCTTCCCCTCCCCCTGCACGGGCCGGTTCTTGAAGATCGGCGCCATCCAGATGGCGGTGGTGCCGAGGCCCTTGATGTAGTCGAGCCGCTGGGTCAGGCCCTTGAGGTCGCCGCCCTGGTAGAAGCCCTTGTCGGTGGGGTCGAAGCCGGTCCGCGTACGGCTGCCGGTGAGGCCGCCCCGGTCGTTGGAGGTGTCGCCGTTGGCGAAGCGGTCGGGCAGCACGAAGTAGAACTGCTCGCGGGTGAGGTCCTGGCGGGCGGGCTCGGCCGCGAGCGCCCGGTCCGAGGGCGGCGCGGGGGGCCGGGGCGCGGCGGCCGCGGGTATGGCGGGCACGAGGGCGGCGCACAGGGCGGCGGCGAGCGCGACCGCCGTTCTCTTGCGTGTCACGGGGGTGCTCCCTGGAGGTACGGGAAGAGGGGGCCGCCCCGGTGGGGCGGCCCTGCGGAGAGGGGGATGCCTCAGCTGCGGAAGGTGTCGTTCAGGACGATCTGGCCCGAGGCGGGGACGGTCGCGGTGCGGTTGGCGCCGGACTCCCAGGTGACGTTTCCGGCGGCGTCCTTGCGGAGGTACTTGTACTCGAAGGCCGTTCCGGCGGGGAGGCCGACGGTGAGCTTCCAGACGGGGTACGTGGCCGGGTCGAGCTTCAGGGCGGCGGCCGGGGCCCAGTTGCCGAGCTCGGCGCGGTTGCCGGTGACGTAGATGTTCTGGCCGACCGCGGTGGTGGCGGTGACGTTGAACGAGGCGCTGGCGGTGGCGGGCGGGGTGGTGGGGCCGCCTCCGCAGTTCGTGGCGTTGACGTGCAGGGCCAGGGCCGTGTTGGCGGCGAGGGTGGCCGTGAACTGGCCGGACGAGTTCACCGTCACGGGCGTGTTCGACTGGACGTCGCAGTAGGCGCCGCCGGGCAGGGAGGTCTGGAAGGTGCGGGTGAGCGCCGAGGACTCGTGGTTGATGGCCACGTAAGCCTTGGAGCCGCGGCCGAACGCGATGGCGTTGTTGGCGTTGTCCCACCAGTTCGTGACGGCCTGGCCGCGCGCGGTGTTGCGGAAGGCGACCATGGAGGAGATCTCGCGCCAGGCGTGCTGGCACTTCCAGCCGTCGGAGTAACAGGCGTTGACCTGGCCACCGTTGGGCGGTCCCGCGTCCTTGTCGGTCCACTCGTAGCCGGAGTGGACGTCCGGGGAGCCGTAGGGCCAGGCGAGCGCGAAGACGGAGGCGAGGGTGTAGTTCGCGCCGTCCTTGTAGGAGAGGGTGTCTCCGCCGCGCTCGGTGTCGTGGTTGTCGACGAAGACGCCGGACTGGCCGGAGGGCATGTAGCCCCAGGCCTCGCCGAAGTTCTTGAGGTAGGCGAGCTTCTCGCTCTGGACGATGCGCTTCAGGTCGCGGGCGTAGCGGAACTCCTGGACGTCTCCGCTGCCGAGGTACTCGCTCGGGGAGACGGCCTCGCCGGCGCCGTGGATGGCCTCCAGCTTCCAGTACGCGTTCGGGTTCGTCAGCCGGGACTTGATGTCGGCGAGGTCGGCGGCCGGCATGTGCTTGGCGGCGTCGATGCGGAAGCCGTCGACGCCGAGGGAGAGGAGGTCGTTCAGGTAGCCGGCTATCTTGCCGCGGACGTACCCCTCGCCGGTGTCGAGGTCGGGGAGCTGGACCAGTTCGCAGTTCTGGACGTTGCCGCGGTCCTGGTAGTTGGTGATCGAGGAGCGGCAGTCGTCCATGTCGGAGCCGGAGTAGAGGCCCGGGTAGTCGTACTTGGAGAACGGGGTCCCGCCCGTTCCCGTGCCGGAGCCGTTCGCCATGTGGTTGATGACGGAGTCGGCGACGACCTTGACGCCCGCCGCGTGGCAGGTGTCGATCATGTTCTTGAAGGCGGCGCGGTCGCCGAGGCGTCCGGCGATCCTGTAGCTGACCGGCTGGTACGACGTCCACCACTGGCCGCCCTGGAGGTGCTCCTGGGGAGGGGAGACCTGGACGTATCCGTATCCGGCGGGGCCGAGGCGGTCGGTGCATTCCCGGGCGACCGAGGCGAAGTTCCATTCGAACATCACCGCGGTGACGTCCTTGTCGCCTGTGGGGGCGGCCTGCGCCGGGGCGTTTCCCGTGACGGCCACAGCGGCGGCTCCCGCCACGAGGGCGAGTGCAGCGGCCACGGTTTTTCTGGCCATGCTTCCTCCTGTACGACGTCGGTGTCGCAAGAAGTTGCCGAAAACTTCAGCAACTGTTTTCAGCCGTGACCGTACGAGCGCCCCGGCGCCCGGTCAACCCTCCGGACGCCGCAACGCAAGTTGTTACGAAAGGACTTGCGGGACCACCTGCGGAAACGCGGCCTCGGCCTTGGCGGGCGGCTGCGCGGTGGAGCCGCGGACCACCAGTTCCGGCTGGAAGACGAACTCCGTGCGCTGCACCGGATTGCCTTCGATCTCCTCCAGGAGCGCGCCGACGGCGGCTGTCGCCATGGCCTGCACCGGCTGGCGCACGGTGGAGAGCGGCGGGCTGGTGAAGGCGATCAGGGGTGAGTCGTCGAAGCCGACGACGGAGACGTCCCCCGGCACGTCGAGACCGCGGGCACGGACGGCGCGGATCACGCCGAGCGCCATCAGGTCGGAGCCGCAGACGATGCCTGTGCACCCCTCGCGGAGCAGGATGTCGGCGGCGGCGTGGCCGCCCTCGACGCCGAAGAGCGTGGGCCTGATGAACCGTTCCGCGTCGGCCCGTTCGACGCCGAGGAGCTCGTACAGCTCGGCGGTGAAGCCCTCGGCCTTGCGGCGCGAGGGCACGTAGCGGGTGGGGCCGATGGCGAGACCGATCCGCTCGTGGCCCAGTTCGACCAGGTGCCGGACGGCCATGCGGGCCGCGGCCCGGTCGTCGGGGGAGACGAAGTTGGCGTCGATGTGCTCGTTGTAGCCGTTGATGAGGACGTACGGCACGCCCCGGGCCGTCAGCCGGGCGTAGCGGGCCGGGTCGGCGGAGGCGTCGGCGTGGAGGCCGGAGAGGAAGACGATGCCGGCCACCCCGCGCTCCACGAGCTGCTCGACGAGCTCGTCCTCGGTGGCGCCGCCCGGCATCTGGGTGCAGAGCACCGGGGTGTAGCCGTGCCCGGCGAGGACCTGCTCGACGACCTGCGCGAACGCCGGGAAGATCGGGTTGGTCAGCTCGGGCACGACGAGCCCGACGAGGCCCGCGCTGCGGCGTTTGAGCCGTACGGGACGCTCGTAGCCGAGCACGTCGAGCGCCGCGAGCACCTTGTGCCGGGTCGCGCCGGCCACTCCCGCCTTGCCGTTGAGGACCCGGCTGACGGTGGCCTCGCTGACGCCCGACTGGGCCGCGATGTCCGCGAGCCGCGGGGGGCCGGTGCCCGCGCCCCCCCGCCGGGGGGGGGGGACCCCCCCCCCCCCACCGGGGGGGGGGGGGGGCCCCCCCCGGGGGCCCCCCCCG